>CAIYJV010000093.1 GCA_903926605.1 uncultured Bacteroidota bacterium | reverse complement strand
TCATATATTTTAATAATTAAACTAGTTATATAAAAATTTAGCCTGCTCTTTCAGATTGCAAATCCGAAAGAGCAAATATTCGCGGACTAGTGAGACGCCTTCCATTCATCTTTTAGTAGTCCGGCCACAACAAGGTCTTCCAGCAATCCGTTCCTCAGGAATGCCTGACGTAGTATACCTTCCACCTTAAACCCAAGGCGTTCGGCAACTTTGGCGCTCTTTTTGTTTTCGGTTACAAATCTTATTTCCAGCTTATTGAGCCCGGCATCCTGAAACAGGAACTTTATAAACCCACCAAGGCACTGGTGTACAATGCCCTGACCTTCGTATTCTTTTCCCAGCCAATATCCCAAATGTGCTCTTCGCGTGCCGTGATCCCAACGGTGCATGCCCACGCTCCCAATTATTTTTTCGTGTTGCCAGATGGCCAGCGCAATTTCTTCCTGCAACTCGGCCTGGCGCAAGCTATGCTCAATAAACTGAAGTGAGTGGTCTGTGCGGGTGGTATCATGTACCCACCCCAGCCAACGCGCAAGGTGCGCCCGGGAACCGTCTACAGCATCAAAAAGCAATTGCTCGTCGCCGGGTCTGTAAGACTGTAGCGTTAGCCCGTCGTTTATGTTCAGGTTTATCACTGTATTATTTGGCGCTTAGTTTTTCCCACAGTTCCGGGATTCGTTTCACCCAGCCCAGCTCTTTCATTTTAGCCCTGGCTTCGCCCACCGGCGACCCGAAATAGGTTTTGCCGCCTTCAATACTGGACGGCACTCCGCTTTGTGCATACACGACCGCACCCTTGCCAATGCGCAGATCTTTGTTTACACCAACCTGCCCCCAGAGTATCACCTCATCTTCCACTATCGTCTTTCCGGCTACGGCCACCTGTGCGGCAAACAAACAGTTTTTACCAACTACAGTGCCATGCCCTATATGCACCTGATTATCGAACTTGGTACCACGGCCAATGATGGTATCACCGCTTACACCCTTATCTATTGTGCAGCCCGAACCCAACTCCACATCGTCTTCCAGTATCACCCGTCCGCAGCTCACCAGCTTGTCATATTGCACATCGCGTTCCTTGCGACGCTTGAAGTAAAACGCATCCGATCCCAGTACGGTTCCGGAATGAATGATCACATTATTCCCTATAATGGTGTTGTCGTATATCGTGACATTGGTATGGATAAAACAATTTTCACCAATGCGCACATTGGCGCCCACAAACGTACCTGGCTGTATATGTGTACCCCGACCTATAACGGCCAATGGACTGATCATTTCGGTAGCTGCTTCGAATCTGTGAAACCGATTCACGATTTTTACAAATGCCGAAAACGGGTCATCAATCACTAGCAGGCTTTTACCCTCCGGGCAATCTACCTCTTTATTGATGATGATAATGGTCGCGGCTGAGTGAAGACAGACGTCATAATATTTCGCAAAGTCCACGAAAGAGATATCTCCGTGTTCCACTTTATGGATCTCATTAATTCCGGTAGCCAGTTGTGCAGGATTTCCCACGATCCGGGCACCGGTAAACTCCGCAAGCCATTGCACGGATACAGGTTTTTCAAACTTCATTACCTCTAAAATTTTGTCAAATGTACGATTTTGCCCGGCCCGGATAAGATGCCGCCCTATCAGAGTGCTTCCAGCATCAGCTCCATCTTGCTACCCCTGGACCCCTTTATCAGCAATGAGCAGCCGTCGGGCTTATGGCTTTTTACATATTCCAGTGCTGCGGCTGACGTCTCAAAATACCGGTACCGGCCTGGCATGGGTTCAAACTCCCTGCCTACCAGTATCACATCCTCCCATTGGTATTGATCAATCAGGCGAACCAACTCCTGGTGCTCATCGTGTTCGGCAGCGCCCATTTCCTTCATGCCGCCCAGCCATAGTGTTTTTCGATCCATGGACGATTGGGCGAAATTGATGATCGCCTCCCGCATGCTGCTGGGATTGGCATTGTATGCATCCAGAATAATTCGGTTGTTGCCGCGTATAAGGAGCTGCGAACGGCTGTTGTCGGGCTGATATGCCTGCAAAGCTGCCTGGACAGACTTAATGTCTACACCAAAGTGCATACCTACCGCTGCTGCAACCATTACATTGGGGAAATTGTAGCCGCCCACCAGTTGGGTGCCGAAAACCGCAGCCTCCGGAGTGTCCAGCACCACATGCAGCAAAAGGTCGCCCTCCTGCTCGTGACCGGTGTACTGCGCTTTTTCATGTCCGTAAGTGATGATGTGGTCAATGCCGCTTGCCATACCGGCAAGATAGTCGAGGTCTGTATTCAGAAAAACAGTGCCTTTTGCGGCACGTAGATAGTCGTACAGTTCTCCTTTGGCTTTACGCACACCCTCCGGACTGCCGAACCCCTCCAGGTGTGCGCGGCCGCAGTTAGTGATGATGCCGTGGGTGGGCAGCGCCACCTCGCAATAACCTGCAATTTCATGCAAATGGTTGGCTCCCATTTCAACAATAACCATTTGGGCATCGTCCCGCACTTTGAGTAATGTAAGTGGTACACCTATATGATTGTTAAGGTTGCCTTCGGTGGCATAAACCCTGAACCGTGTCTTCAGTACCGCAGCAACCAACTCCTTGGTCGTGGTCTTCCCATTCGATCCGGTGATGGCGATGAACGGGATGTCCATTTGCCTGCGATGGTGCCTGGCCAATTGTTGCAGGCAGTCCAGTACATTGTCTACCAATATTGTTTTATCTCCCTGCGAATAGCCTGGATTATCAATTACTGCATAAGCCGCTCCTTTCTCCAGTGCCTGGGCCGCGAAAGCATTGCCATCGAAATTGGGTCCGCTCAGTGCAAAAAACAGATCACCTGCTGCCAGCTTTCGGCTGTCGGTCTGCACATTAGGGTGTAACTTGTAAATTTGGTAGATTGATTCGATATTCACAAAGACGTTTTTGTAAAATTAACCAGATTTTTGTCACCAGATTTAACCGGCTTTTTCTGCCTAATTTATAAATGTAACTCATAAATATTTGCAAATTCTAATGGGATTTATTACTTTTATATCCATAACTAATTCGACGATGAAAAACCTATTACTTATCACCGCATTTTTACTTGCGGCTATCATTAGCAGAGCGCAGATAGACCCTATAACCGGTAATTCAAAAATTTGTACCGGCACATCCATTACGCTGGCAGACGCATCACCGCTTACCGACTCCTCGTATTCGATTACCTGGCGCAGCAGCGACGCTTCGGTAGCCACAGTAGATACCACCGGCATTGTGACGGGCAACGCAGCGGGCACGGCTACCATTGTATATTCGATCGGGACGGATTCTACGTCGGTAGTGGTAAACGTTTTCGACAACCCAGTGGTTTCCGCACCTACTCCTTTGCTGTGCCGGACCGGGTCGTACACACTGACGTCCTCGGGCACAGGCTCCTGGATCAGCACTGCAACCAGTATCGCGATCATAAATCCGGTATCCGGCGTACTGAATGCGATTAACCCAGGAACTGTGACGATCGAAAATCTGGATTCCAATGGATGCTACGGCTCCGTTGTTATCACGGTAAATCCGTTTCCGGCCATTGGCTCGATCGGGGACAGCATTTGCGGCGTCGGCTCAACCGCCTTGCTTACCGACACTGTAGCAGGTGGTACATGGACCTCTATGAGTCCCGGCATTCTGTCAGTAGATGCATCGGGAATTGTGACCGCAGTTGGAGCCGGATACGGCATGATTGCCTATCAGACATCCACCGACTCCGGATGTTATGCCACCCATGGGCTTCGTGTATATTCTTCAGGTTGCACCTCGCTTTCGGGAGGCACTACAGACTCAGTTTACTCCCCTTGTAGTAACACCTTTGAACTTGGGCTTACGGGCGCTTCGTCGGGATGCGACATTCAGTACAACTGGCAGATTTCGTACGATAACCTGACCTGGAACGATATGCCGGGTCTCACGTCAGCCAGCGCGGTTGCGTCTAGCCTATTTACCGCATATTATAGGTGCAGGGTTACCTGCTCGCTATCCGGACTGAATGTGTACTCAAACCCGGTGCAAGTACAAGGGCGTTCAGGCAGACTTTCCACGAACGTCGTGCCAGATGACTTTTTATGTGGAAATGTAAAATTCATTATTAGCGGCTGCCCGTCAAGTTCGACTTTGTCCGCTTCCATTTACTATGGAGACCATTCGTCGGACTCAGGAGCTCTAATTACTTCTTTTGCTTTAAGTTCTTTTACATACAATCACGTATATAATTTCGCAGGTACCTATCCGGTAAGAGTTTATCTGTATGATGCAAGTGCGCTTGTAGACTCGCAAAAGTTTGACTACGATTATCATTTCTGCCGTTCGTTGCTGTTAAAATCCTATTTCGATTTAAACGCTAACTGCATAAAAGATTCGTCCGATATCTGGTCCGGAATTCCCATACCTGTAGAGGTTGACTCGAATGGTGTTGCAATTGACACGATTTCGTTTACCAGCGGAGATTATTACCACGCCAGGGGCAACGCAGGCGACAATTACTCTTTCAGGGTTATTTCGTCTTTACCCGGTCTTTCCGCGCCATGCCCAAGTACTTTGTCGTTCATTTTGACCAGCAGTATGTATCAGGACACGATAAACGGTTTCGGATTTCACAGCTCATCCGATGCGGCCTACGATATGTCGGTAGTATACACTTCGACGTGCGGTCGCCACAGAAACGAAAGCAACATCTATGTATATAGTACTTCGTTTTACCCTAGAAATGCCAAAGTAATACTGTTCAGTTCTCCGAAATATAATTTTACAGATGCTTACCCCGCGCCCGATTCTGTGAGTGGCAATTTGTACTTCTGGAATTTGTCCGGTATTACCAACAACAATAGTAATTCAACCGGACATATCTGGTTCCATAAAGAAACGCCAGGGTCCTGGATGACACCAGCGTCGTGGCTTATACCCGGCGATACCGTTAAAAGTTACTGCGTAATCCACAGCGGCCCCGGCGATGCCGACACGCTGAATAATGGTAACACCCGCTGCGATACGGTGAAAGGGTCCTGGGACCCCAACGAAATGGAGGTAAGCCCGCAGGGGTATATAATTTCGGGTACACCCCTGCAGTACACCATCAACTTTGAGAACACGGGTAATGACACAGCTCACAATATTTATGTGCTGGATACCCTTTCGGCAAACGTAGACCCTAACACCATCCAGATTCTGGCCGCATCGGCTGCCATGAATATGCAGGTGCTGCAATCGGGTGGATACAATATTATCAAGTTCGACTTTCCGGGCATTAATCTTCCGGACACCAGCCATCGCCCGCAATGCGATGGTATGGTGGCTTTTTCCATCAGGACGTTGCAGGGGTTACCAGACAGTTCGGCCATTTACAACCATGCCGGCATCTACTTTGACGAAAACGAAGTGGTCATGACCGATACGGTCCAGAACATTATTAATATGCTGTACGGGGCCGATACGATGTGTATAGCCACCACCACTACGTTCAATACAGGCGTAGACGGCGGCTGGTGGACTGCCACCAATAGTAACGCAACAGTGGTGGATGGTGTGGTGAACGCCATTGCACCGGGACTTGATACTATACAATACACTGTAGCATATGGCAGGGACACACTATCTCTTTCCAGAACAATTTTTGTAAACCCATTACCCGATCCGGGCTCTATTGCCGGGGCGACCTCTTTGTGCTCCGGATCTTCGGTCACGTTGAGCAATCCCATCGCCGGCGGGGTTTGGACAGCAACCAATGCAAGTGTAGAAGTACCCGACCCGACACAGGGCATAGTTACAGGCGTAAGCGCCGGTACCGATACCATTGTATATACGGCAACCAATTTCTGCGGCACACAATATGCATACTTTGTAGATACCGTGGTTACATCCGCACCCTCGGCAGGAGTGATCATTGGCGATGATACAGTTTGTGCAGGCTCCAATCTGTTATTGACCGACGCGGCTTCCGTGGTCAATTGTACCACCTATTGGGGATGCAGCAATTCATTGGTAGCTACCGTGTCCGGCGGCTTGGTGAGCGGCACCTACGAGGGCTGGGATACGGTGTTCTATGCAGTCACCAATGCTTGCGGAACCGACACCGCACGCATGCCCATAAACGTAATCACCTATCCGCTCGCAGGTGTACTTCTGGGCCAGGACAGTTTGTGCGTGGGCACATCAGTGTCCATCGCACATTCTATGCCAGGCGGTATCTGGAGTATCACCAACAACAACGTACTGGATTCTGCCGGCATCCTGACCGGTCTGTCCGTAGGGTTGGATACCGTGCAATATAGTGTTGGCAATATGTGCGGTGTGGACACAGCCCGACTCACATTGTACATTTTGCCAGCCATGACCGCTGGTGCCATATCCGGGCCCGCCAGCGTGTGTGTGGGCTCATCAGTCAGTCTGTCCGAGAGTGTTTCGGGTGGCTTCTGGAGCCTTACCAATGCTACACTGGCATCCATAGCGCCAGACGGCACCATCGTTGCCTATATCTCCGGCACTGATACAGCTGTTTTTCAGGTTACCAATGTGTGCGGCTCGGTATCGGTATCGCAAACCTTCAATATCCTCCCGCTTCCCGTTGCCGGAATGATCACAGGCAACGACACAGTTTGTATCGGCGGACAAGTGACGCTCACTGATACCATATCGGCAGGTGTCTGGTCTAACACCAGCTCCAATGCATTTGTGTCGTCTGCAGGTATTGTGACCGGAATTACAGCCGGTCAGGACACCATCCGTTACAAGGTAACAAACACCTGCGGTACCGACTCAGCGCTATTCCCCATAGTCGTGTATACCACGCCATCACCCTTCATCACATCCCTTCCGCCCAATCCGTTGTGTCAGGGTTCTATAGTCACTGTTACCGCCACTCCTTTCGGTGGTGCATGGTCGCTGAGCAATGATAGCATTTCAAGTTTGTCCGGAGCCCAGATCACAGGGTTACAAACTGGCGTAGATACCCTGATATATACCTTCACTGATCTGTGCGGTTCCAAACAGTCTCGCTCGGTGGTGAACGTAGATAAAGCGCCTACCCCCACCATTACAGGACTCAACGATACACTTTGTGTATATCACGAAAAGTGGGATACGCTTATTTTGACCCCCACAGGCGGTATCGTCTCACTTAGTAATACAAACGTGACGGTAAGTGGCAATATACTTACCGCCGTGCACGAAGGTCAGGACACCGTACTTTATACGAAGGGTAACACCTGCGGAATTGGTTATGATACAATGGTTGTCACCGTTTTATCGCAAACTATTTGCGATTCGCTCGAAGGTGTTGCGCCCGTATCGCCTGGACCTTCACAGGACCAACTTGTCATATTCCCCAACCCATCGTCAGGGTCATTCAATATTGTCCTCACGGGCGCATCGCAAGGTGAGATCGAGGTGACAAATATGTATGGAGAAGTATTGCTGCGCAATATGCAGCTTGATGCACAGGGAAAAGCAGAACTGCAACTCGGCGCGCTGGCACCGGGTACCTACGTGGTCAGGATCGTGACCGCCGGTAAAATCTATACAGGCAAGCTGGTTCGCTGGTAAAGAACAGTCAGGCGGTGGACTCATCTCCACCGCCTGTTTTTTGAAGCAGTTTTTTGAGCAAGGCTAAAATGGTGTTTTTTTCTTTTGCCAAACGTGGCGCACCGGCTGCTGCGGCTTCATTTATGGCTTTCTTATCGTCTGTACCTGCCTTCTGGGTCGAAAAAAGGGTCATACGCTCCACATGTTGTCGGTCGTCGTTATAATCACCTATTTTTTCAGCCAGGCGCGTCAGGTCCTTTACCGGCACGATGCGGAGATTTCTCTTTGCCGCATCCCAGTTATTATGTACTACCTGGCTGGCATAAATAATATCCTTGGCTTCCTTGCGTACCGTATGAACCTGATTATCGCTGGGGTCGGGCAAGGATGCATAACCGTCTATGGAAGTCATTTTGGAATTGAGGAAATTGGCAAGGATACCCTCCGGCAACTCCTCAAACTTGTGCTTGTGTATCTGCCGGGTAAATCGCTCAAATGTATTTGACGAATAAGTTTGTTTCCACAATTTCTTATTCCGGGTCAGCGACTCCTTCAAGTCTTCTATATAGGCTTTCAGATCGGGTAAATGCTCGGATGTATGTTCCAGCTCCAGTTGAAGGTCCCGGATATTGCCGGCGATGTTATAAAGGTCCTTTGTCTTTTGTGTAAGTTTTAGCCCTTTGCTGTCATTGTGCATACGCAACAACCGTAAAAACGAACGCAGGTATTTGTAACCAACCCGGAAATCATGAATTACCTGTTTGTCAAAATCCTCGCCGATATGTGTGGCAAGTTTCGCCAACTCTTCATTTTTGTCGAGAACCAGTGCTTTTATATGTTCCTTTTTCATTGCATTTCTGCTCAGACCTTTGCATTAAACCCATTCCCATTCTTCCTAACGCCCACATAAAATTAGCCATAAAACATGACCTGTATATTAAATTCATATCAGTTTCTTATTAATTCTCGTCTTCAATAGTACCAACCTACGGCGACCGAAAACAGCACTTATTTTTTAACAATATAAACGAACCCGACCAAAATCAAGAAATACCGGACCATTATGCGTGCACATTTTGTAATTATTGACTTATTTTGCAGAGAACAGGAAAGAAATTATTTTTATTAGCGCATATTAAAGTACAGGCGGCTATTTTTGTGTGGAGGATAATTCCTTTACATACGGGAAGCCAATAGAATAAATCATGTGTCAGGCATGTTACAATAAAGGGTTTAAGGACTATCCCAATTATAATAGCTCGGTGGCACATATCGAGGATTATAAAAGGGGGTATAAGACGCGGCAAAATGAAAGTATGGACGCAGACGAGCTGCAACATACCTTCTTTTGTGAAAAATGCTATGAACGTGGTCTGAACAACAGCAAAATCGGCATTTGGTCGCCACCGCTTTCCACCAAACGAGGGCATTATGAGTCTTACGAAAAAGGCTACAACCAGGTGGAAATGGACGAGGCCAACAAAATACCCGAATACTATCTGCCAGAAGACGAAGCTGCAAAATCAGAACCTCCACGGAAAGTAAACTGGAACCTGTATTTTATTGCCGGCGCTATTCTCGTGGTTTTGGTCATTGCAGGTATTGGCATTTCCCGATTCCTGCATACCAGCACGACACCACCGCCAACAGATTCGCCCTTGGTTGCAGTTCCTCCTGTGATAACGGACACGGCCCCCAAAACACAGCCTCAGGAGGCAACAGAGAAACCTGCACCAGCGCCAGCCACCGTAGCTCAGCCCAAGCCTGAACCACCACCACCCGTTGTGAAGAAACCGGAAGTACCGAAGGAACAACCAGCCAAACCAGCGGAGGTAAAAAAACACGAAACGCCAAAAGAGACACACGAACCAAAGAAACCGGAGCCGGTGGTATCCAAACCCGCACCAAAAGAACCCATAAACGTAGCTACAGGACGTGCGCTGTCTGAACACGACCTGAAAGGCATAAGCAAACAAGACCTGAAACTGATGCGCAACGAGATCTTTGCGCGCCATGGCTATATCTTCAAATCGCCCGAACTCAACAATTACTTTAAGCAAAAACCCTGGTACAAACCGCAGCACGAAGACGTAAATGGTCTGCTGAGCCCCGAGGAGCGCGAGAATGTGGAACTCATCAAAAAAATGGAGCGTTGACATTGCGCGGATTTTTCTGGTTGTTCACGATTGTGCTGTTGTGCTGCACCCTTACACTTGATGCCTTGGCCAAAACCCAAAGGAAAAAGATGCTGGCTCCGCGCAGGTCTAATCTGTACATAGCCCGAAGGCTGATGGAATGCTATCCTGATTTTATTATCGGCTATGCGGGCAACTGCATTATCTGGAAAGATTCTACCCGGATGAAGATAAACGAGGTCCCCCCGTCCGAGTCTTTTAACGAGCTGCTCAGCAGTCCGTGTCTGGCAGATCAGTTTGCGCAGAAATACCCGAAGGGCGACATGCCCGTCGCCGGCGGACCCGAGAAATACCATGACCCGGGCCGAATTCGTTACGAACCATTTTTTTACAAAATGTACGGTCAAACCGAAAGCAAGGTGAAAAAAAACCTGGTAGAGATTTTGTGGTGTCCCAAACTGGTGGGACAGAAAGTACAGGTCACTACCATAAATGGCGTCGATAAAAAAATAAAGTCAATCTCCCGCGAACTGGACCGCCACCCGGAATACAAAAAATACCTTACCCAAATTGGTGGTACTTTTTGCTGGCGCAACATAAACGGAAGCAACAGGCAAAGCGCACACAGCTTTGGTACCACGATAGACCTCAACACCAATTGCTCCAACTACTGGCAATGGGACTGCCACTGCACCGACGAGAATGCCGATCTGGGTTACAAAAACCAGATACCGCAGGAAATAGTGGACATTTTTGAAAAATATGGGTTTATCTGGGGCGGCAAATGGTATCATTACGACACTATGCATTTTGAGTATCGCCCTGAACTTTTGTTCTAGTCCGCAGACTAACTATTCTTGGAATCAACTGTAAAATATTATAATTTTTCTCACATCAAAAAGCCAACATTTTCAACCTTAAAAATTTTTAATTCCGGACATAATTTTGTAACCTTGTAGGCCGCGAAAAATATTTATGCTTTTTAATACACAAAATTTTGCTATATTTTTTTCGATATTCCTTGTGGGGTATTGGCTGTGTTATAAGTGGAAGAATGTTCAAAACCTGGTATTGCTGCTGGGTAGCGGATATTTTTACTATTGCTTCCGGAACTCACTGCCGGTATATCTGTATACGCTCATCATCACCGGCTATTTTTCTGCCATTTTAATAGACCGAATAGAAGAGAAAAAAAAGAAAAAGCTGCTGCTGGTCTGTAGCCTCATTCTAATCGGCGCGGGGCTCACCTATACCAAGTATTCGGGCTTTTTGTTCGGTAGCATACCCGGATTGTCCGGCTGGCAAGCCAGCGCCATGCACGTCATCGTTCCCATCGGTATCAGCTATTTTACATTTTCTTCAATAGGCTATATTAGCGATGTGTACCGCGGCAAGACCGCCGTAGAGCGGAATTTTATCACTTACGCCGCCTATATCAGCTACTTTCCGCACATTCTTTCCGGGCCCATACCTTCATCGGCCACCATTCTGCCGCAATTTTCGCGCTCCCGGATTCCCACCTATGCAGAAATAGAACGATCGGCGGGCGAGATCATCTGGGGCACGTTTAAAAAAATGGCCGTTGCAGACAATATGGTAATGGCCGTAAACTACTGTTTCGAGCACTACAGCTACCTGAATGGTTTTACACTGCTTCTGGGTGTGGTGTCCTTTAATCTATACCTGTACGCCGACTTCTCAGGATATTCTGATATTGCAATGGCCATTTCCCGTCTATTGGGTATAGAGTTGACCCGTAACTTCCAGATGCCTTTTTTCAGCCGCAATCCGGCTGAGTACTGGCGCCGCTGGCATACCTCATTAAACAAGTGGATGACCAACTACATCTACCTGCCCATGGGCGGCAACCAGAACAACAAATTTCAATACATCTTCCTCATCCTGTTTATTTTCAGCTTCAGCGGACTGTGGCATGGCGCCAGTTACAACTTTATCTGCTGGGGACTGATGAACGGTGTCTATTTTATTCCTTACATACTTACCAACAGTTTGGTACGCTACAAAACCCTGCCGTCGCCGGGACGTATACTGCCCACGCTGAAAGAAACCTGGCAGATAGCACTCACTTTTACCCTTACTACGCTTACCCGTATTTTTTTCCGTTCACCCGATTTTCAAGTGGCCGGAGCACTATTTAGAAAAATATTTTCGGCAGATCTTTTTCATGCACCGCTGCCCATCGTGGCCCGCAACCTGTGGTGGTGTGTGCCCATGATGGCCCTGGAATGGGTTCAGCGAGAAAAAAATTATTTCCTGGAATTGAAAACTAACAAGGTCTATTTGCGCTTGATTTTGTATGCAATCGTTATTTTTGCCACCTGGCAATTGTTTCCAAGAAGGGATTTGATTGAATACTACTATTTTAAGTTCTGACAAAAAACATAACTACATGAAAAAGATTTTTATCCTGCTGTGGTTAGGAGCTGCTGTTTTGCTACAGAGTTGCTCCGGCGGGAAGCCGAAATCGGCAGTAAGCAAACAAGACCTCGCGGCCATTAAGAAATACGACGAAGATCAGGCCGCCATCGAAAAACTGATTCACGATTACCCACTCGTACCCGAGGACGACAAGATATTTGAGTATCAGGATCAGAACAGCCCGCTGTACACCGAGCTGAAAGCCCGCTACAAGAACGACCTCGTACAATTAAAGCAGGAAATCGAGGCTTCGGGCGCAAAAATGGTAATGATCATCCTCCGCCAGCCTGAAAGCGTAAAAGAACATGCAGTTCTGAACTCTAAATATGGTATCCCTTATATTGAGGAATGCTGTACCCAGCTCGGTCTTGAATGTATGGACCTGTCGCCCATACTGAATGTACAGGATGCTGCCAAGATAACGCTTGCACCCAAAGACGGCCATTGGAATCAGAAAGGAAGCGAACTTATTGCAGGTCTGATAGCTCCGGTTTTGAAAAAATACAGCGATGCAAAATGCAAGGTCACTTACAAAGACAGTGAAAGACCAGAGACTTTCGGAGACCTGGCACCACATGAAGACAGGATACTGGACGGCGGTAAGGACTTGCCGTACCACCTTGTGACCAATGCGCAGGGCTTGCGTATGGACCATGACATAAAATTTCCGAAGACCAAACAACATGTATTGTTCATGGGCGGCAGCCAGATCTATTCGCCTTTTCTGGACAACGAATTCATAGCCACGACCGTGTTGCAGAAACAGTTCCCCGACCGGGAAATCATGAACTCAGGTATCATAGCAGCCACACTGGAAGACTATTTAACTTTGTGGAAAGAGCGCGCCAAATTTTGCGAACCCGATCTGGTTATCGTGCAGACCAATGGGGGCGACATCACAGACTATTTTTTCACCGCACGCAATCACGTGGCACGAACCCACAGGCCTTATCAGCCATCTCCGGTAGAAGAAAATTTTTACAATACCTACTTGAAAAGATAGAACCTGTCAGGTCTTAGTGAAAGAAAAAATAACCGGTAAGTATGGCTCCCACCAGACCCATCATGTCTGCGATCAGGCCGCAAGCCAGCGCATGGCGGGTGTTTTTTATCTGCACACTGCCGAAATAGACCGCCAACACATAGAAGGTCGTCTCTGTGGAACCCTGTATGATGGCTGCCAGTTTTCCCTGAAATGAGGCGACTCCATAATTACGCATCACGTCTACCATCAGTCCGCGGGCACCACTACCGCTCAAAGGCTTCATAAGCGCTATAGGCACGGTAGGCACGAAATCAGTATTCAGTCCGCACAACGCTACAACCCTTCCTATCCCGGCTACCAGATAGTCCATACAGCCCGAAACTCTGAAAACGGCTATGGCCGCAAGCATCGCGATCAGGTAGGGAACGATCCGCATAGCTACCGAAAAACCTTCTTTTGCGCCTTCTACAAAATGGTCGTACACATTTTGCTTCTTCAGCGCGCCGGCAGCCACAAAGAGTATCACAATGCTCAGTATCACAATGCTGCCAATGGTACCTGTTACCTGGTTCACCCTGTCTGCCGGCATTTGTGCCAGGAAATGGTGCAGTAGTCCGATGAAACCACAGAAACCACCCACAAAAAGCAGCACCGGCAGCTTTAGTATGTTCATGCGCTGATAGATAGAAACCACGGTGATGCCCGAAATAAAGGCGATAAAAGTGGCTATGAGCGTGGGCAGAAAAATATCTGCGGCATTAAATCCGGCCACATGCTGCTCCATGGCTATTGTCTGGCGTATAGCGATCACCGAGGTCGGGATCAGTGTGATACCCGCGGTATTCAGCACAAGGAACATGATCTGTGCGTCGGATGCGGTTTCCTTTTCAGGATTTATTTCCTGCAATTCATTCATTGCCTTCAGCCCCAGCGGTGTGGCGGCATTGTCCAGCCCCAGCATATTGGCCGAAAGGTTCATCATGACACTTCCATAAGCATCGCTTTCTTTGGGTACGCCCCGGAACAGGGTACGAAACAAGGGCGACACAGCCCTGGCAAACATCCGTATGATCCCTGCTTTCTCCCCTATTTTCATGATCCCCAGCCACAGACTCATTACGCCTGTGAGCCCGAGCGAGATCTCAAAACCATTTTTGGCGGCGTCGAACAGGCCGGTCAGCATATCCGGCATCAGGCCTGTCTGCCCCAGAAAAATGGTCTTCACCAACCCAACCACGAAGCCGGTTAACAGGAAGAATATCCATACATAATTTATGGCCATCAGAAAATTATGAATTTTTACAAGTGGCGCACCAGCGGCGCAGCCCGTTTCTTTTGTTAAAGATAGCAAGAATATATTCCGGGCAAAGATTTGAAACGGCCCTGCAGGGAAACAGGTAGCGTTAATGTGGATGAAAGTGACAACTCCCGCCTCACCCCAAAGTGGTTTGTCCGCACTTTTTACCACGCACACCAGCCATTCGTCTGCTTCAAAATTTCGCCGGCAGGACCAGCAGAACCTACTTAAAATGAAACTTGCTACTTTCGTGCAGGAATATCATTGTACCCACACTATATAGGATATGCAGTTACCCGAACATTTAACAACAGAGTTTTTGAGCGGCGAGATGCCCGCAGAGATCCACATCTCTAAAGCAGCCGCAAAAAGGATAAACGAGAACAGGGCCTATCTGGACCAAAAACTTACTTCCGGCAATACCTACTACGGTATCAATACCGGTTTTGGCTCACTTTGCAATGTGCGCATTCAGGACTCAGAACTGGCACAGTTACAGGAAAATCTGGTTTGCTCGCACGCCTGCGGTATGGGCGACGAGGTGCCGCAGGATATAGTACGGCTCATGCTGCTGCTGAAAATTCATGGACTCAGCCAGGGCTACAGCGGCGTGAGACTGGAGGTGGTGCAACGATTGGCAGACTTTTACAATCACGGTATTTTACCCGTCGTGTTCGAATCCGGTTCGCTCGGCGCATCCGGCGACCTTGCACCCCTGGCGCATATGTGTCTGCCGCTTTTTGGCAGGGGTTCGGTACACTATAAAGGACAACGTATGCCCGCCGCGGACGCACTTTCTGCTGCCGGGCTGCAACCCATAAAACTGGCTGCCAAGGAAGGTCTTGCCCTGCTGAATGGTACGCAGTTCATGAGTTCCTATCTTTCTGCCTGTATGATCAAAGCTCAGAACCTTCTGATTTGGGCCGATCTGGCTGGTGGCCTCTCTGCCGATGCTTTTCTGGCAAAAGACGAGCCATTCAGGCATCCCATTCACCGAGTACGTCCGCACAAGGGACAAGTGGAGACTGCCGCCCGTATGTTGCAGATCCTGTCCGGAAGCGAGATTCAGTCCTTACCCAAAGAGCAGGTTCAGGATCCTTATTCCTTCCGCTGTATACCACAGGTACATGGCGCATCCAAAGACGTGGTGCGTACCGTGAACGAAGTGCTGGAAACAGAGATCAACTCTGTGACAGACAATCCCATTGTTTTCCACGACGAAGACGCGATCATGAGCGGGGGTAATTTCCACGGTCAAACGCTGGCGCTCCATGCTGATTTTCTGGCCATGGGCCTTGCCGAGTTGGGCAATATATCGGAGCGTCGCACCTATTTGCTGGTGAGCGGACAGCGCAAACTGGCGCCTTTCCTGGCACCCGATGCCGGCCTTAACAGTGGATTTATGATCGCCCAATATACCGCCGCTTCCATAGTGAGCCAAAGCAAGCAATATTGTACGCCCGCATCGGTAGACAGTATCGTAAGCAGCAACGGACAGGAAGACCATGTGAGCATGGGGGCAAATGCCGTGACCAAACTGCTGAAAGTGGTAAAAAACGTGCAGCGTGTGCTAGCCATAGAATTGCTTACTGCCGCACAGGCATTGGAAATGCGCAGACCGTTGAAGTCGTCACCCATACTGGAAACAATATGGAACGACCTGCGCCAGACCGCCAGCTTTATGGACCGCGACGACGTATTGCACGACAAAATGATAGCAGCTGAAAAATTTCTGGACCGCGATGCCAATGCCTACCTGAATCTCTGATGCTGAAAAAACTCTGCTTACGATAATGGATGCGCGCGCGAACAGTCTGGTATTTCTGTGCTATGGTGCCGAGCCCGTGTTTCACGAGTGTACAATGGCGCTGCTTACACTTACGCAGCAGGAGCACTGGAAAAACATTCCCGGCTTTTGCATTTGCATCTATACCGATAAACCGGAATGGTTTTCCCGATTCGCGGATTGCCCGCTACCCCTCACTTTCCGGCAGATTGATGCCGACACCATTGGGCGCTGGCGCGGCGCAATAGATTTTACCCACCGTGTAAAAATCGAAGCATTGCTGGACTATACCGCCAGCCACCCCGGCAATGTTCTTTACTCAGATACGGACGTGGTTTTTCGTGCGGCACCCGACAATATATTCAGCCAAATCCAAAACGGAAATCTTTATATGCACGTCATGGAAGGCCAGGTAGCCGCACAGGGTAATCCGGTGCTAACAAAACTGAACAAATATCTGGACGCATATGGTGCCAAAAATGCCAGCGGGCATCCGCTTTCGTCGTCTTATATGTGGAATGCAGGCGTGCTGGGGTTCCCGCCATCTGCACAGGGGCTGCTACAGCGTGTGCTCGAATTTACTGATGCACACTATCCAAAATTCCCCAAACACATCGTGGAGCAGTTTGCTTTCTCGGTGGTCTTTGCCGCTCAGGCAAATATCCACACCGCTGCCCCGGTCATCACGCACTACTGGAACCTCAAGGAGATAAGGCCACTGCTTGCCTCTTTTTTCCAGACTTTTCCAAAAAGCTCCTGGACCGAACTGCAATCACTTATCCAACTGGTGCAGGTAGATGTGCTGACACAGGAAAAATCAAATTTCTACGTCAACAGAAATATTCAGGACAAGATCCGCGGGTTAAAGTGGTCACCTGCAATACCCGATTGGGATATTTTACGGAAGCAGTTATAAGTACAAACTGGCTAAAGTGCTTTTTTGTCCTGTAGCAATTCACACTGGCCCAGCAGGAGTTTTTCAGTGAGTGGCTTACTGAGAAAGCCTTTCACGCAATCGTGTGCCTCCGCGCGTTTTTTGTCATCCACATAGGAGGATGAACTCAGCATGACCACATTTGTTTTCTCTCTTACCACTTCGGGCAAAGTCGAAAACTGGTCCAGAAATTCGAAACCATCCATATCCGGCATGCGAATGTCCAGAAATATCACTGCGGGCACCTCGTGCTTTTCGCGCATTCGCAGCAGTGCATCCAGGGCTTCACGGGCAGACTCATGCAGCGAGACACTACTGGCCACACCAGATCGTTTTATGATCTTGTCTGCGATAAACCTGTCTGGCATGGAGTCGTCCACTACCATAACCCTATCTAATTGATAAGCACTTACCTGTTTCGTCAATTCCATGTTGATCACCGCAAATCTATTACTGCAAGGGCAGCTGCCAGCCCTTTTTTGTTACTGTATTGTTCACTAAATGTTGTGCGCCTGTTAAAATTATTCATTTGTAGCGAATTCGCAAAAAATATTTTTCAATCAGAATATGTTGGCTCTGTATGCCCTTTTGCAAAAAAAATTGGCCCACAGCTATAAAAACTAATGATTTGTATTACATTCGGGTTTTCTTTTTATTCCGTATGAAACAGTGCAAACGATTACTACTTACTCTGATATGTATACTGGCCGGGCAACTGACTTTTGCGATTAGTTTTACCAGCCTTTGGGGTGGTGGCGGACTGAGCCTCAGTAATAATTACGATTATGGCATGTCTTACGGATTTTCGTATGCCAAATCCGTGCGTCAGGGCAGCGGTGTCGGCATTGGCCTTACTGCATTCACCCAGAATTTCAGTCTCTATTACGACAGTCGCGGCAATACCGTATCGGGCAACACCATAAGCCTGAAAGCACAATACAATTTTTTCGCACCTACCATCACCGCCGATCTCAGTCGGTCCGGCAAGTTTAAGGGGTACGTAAATGCCGGGGTAGGCATGTTTGGCAGCGGCACTACCACCATACACAAATGGTCTAATGTCTCCTGGCCCCCCAGTGCAAAATGGGACAGTACCAATATCCAGAAATCAAGTGAGTTCAGTGCCATGACCTATCGTGTGGGTATCGGCCTTATTCATTATTACCGCCTTGGTTGTCACTTTGCCTTATTTATGAACGAAGATCTGGGCTTTCTGCCACTGGCCTTCCAGAACATAAACGATGGCAACTACGACTATACCTCATTCAACGGCAACCTGGCCCGGTTTTTCGCTCCGGCCTATGTGTCGCTCCGTATCGGTGTCACGTACATACACAGCAAATCGCAATAGCCTGCTATTGGTCCCGGTCGTGGGCTACTAAAGCTCTGCCCAGGACACACTGCTTTTTTCCAGTAACTCCCGTATTTCTTTTTCCTTTTTGCGTATCTGTGCGCGAACCGGCGAAAACATCCACCTGTTCCGCAACCGGGACAATCTGTCTTTGGGGGGCAAAAATATCAGCCGCTTCAGCAAGCTGTACGCCAGTAAGTGTCTGAATGCGGTGGACAGCACTACGAAGTACACTACCACCGACCCATCGCATTTATCCAGTACCGCCTCCAGTTCTGCAGCATCCGTGAGCGAGGATATACACAATACAGTCCCGTAGCGGGTACTGAAATAACCCTGCAAACCAGCATCCGCCTGCCAGGTACTCCGGCTTATGATGCCAGCGGCTTTCTCGGCGTCAGACAGATGGTCGGGTACTGTAAACTGCTGATCCGGAACATACCGAAGGTTAAATTCCTTTTTAGAGAGCGCATCATAAACCGTCCACACATGGTTTTTGTAGTAGTTCAGCATCTCTTTAAAATAGCCGTCCTGCGCCCATTTGGCCGGGACTGACGTATGAAAGGACGCATAAAAATAAAGGTGCGAGGCAAAGGGTTCAAAAAGCTCCGGCGTGCGCACCACCAGTTCCCTGTTTCGTGCATACACGCTCCATACTATCCTGCGCACATCGTCTCCGGCCTCAAAATCCTTATAGTTCAGATACTCGCCCTCCACCCGGCGCATTTGTTCCACACGCACATCCATTTGTTCCGTCTTCCGGGGCTGCACATCCGGGGATACCGACTCCTGTAGTTCCGGCGGCTTATGAAAATGTCCCGAAAGCGGCTGAGACACCGCCAAAGACACCAGATGCAGCATATCTTCGAAATACACAAAACCGCCTTTCAGGTCATATTCTTTAATGTCGGGCAGATATATCCTGCTTTTGCCACCTATACCCGACCGGCGCAGACTGTGCTCCTTTCTCTTGTCCGACAGCAACCCGAACCTGTCTGTAAACCGGTGATCATCATAGAACAGGCGCCCCTTCACAAAACCAAGCAAGGGTCGTATCACACCCTGAATATTGGCGGTGAGGTAAAGTCTGTTCGTACCTTTTTTCATTTCAGTGGCAAAACGCACTTCCAGACGCACACCCCTTACATTGAACAGATACAAATAGTATAAATAGCTGTAGAACGTGCTGAGTACCGAAATAGTGACCAGCGCCAGAAAGAACAAAAAAATTACCTGGCCCATCACAAGGATAAATGGTAGTAGCGCCGACGGCGTATCGCCCTTGGCAGCGGGGGCATGCAGCAACCGAATGCCCCACCACACCGCCGCCGCACAAACAACACTGTGCAGGGTGAACGGAAAATACTGTGCGTAGTACCTGGCCCGCCATTTTATCTCAGTCCATTTCATAAATGCCACTAGCAACGCAAGATAAGCATATTAAAACCACAGCCTCAGCCGCCGGGGAAAATTAAGAATGCTTTAAAGGTCTGGTCCGCCCGCAAAGGATTTACTTAAAAAATTGAATGATTGACGATAAAATACTACATTTGCGTCCCTTCCATACGCGGGTGTGGTGAAATGGCAGACACACTAGACTTAGGATCTAGTGCCGCGAGGCATGGGGGTTCGAGTCCCTCCACCCGCACAAGAACAGAAACAGTGCGAGGCAACAGTGCGGTAGCCTGTTTCTGTTCTTACTTGTTCTCTCGCACTGTATCTGTTTCTGTTTCTTTTCTCGCGTTGAATATGTTATCTTTATTGCATGTTCACGTTTGAAAATCTTGAAGTCTACAAAAAAGCCTTTGCTCAAAATCAAAAGGTGTATCGTCTGCTTAAGACTGATATTGCAATTCCGAGATATTTCAAAGACCAACTTGGGAGAGCGAGTCTTAGTATTCAGCTGAACGTCGCGGAAGGCTCAGGAAGATTTGCGAATAAAGACCGAAGAAACTTTTTTGTAACAGCCCGAAGTTCTGCGCTTGAGTGTGCTTCATTAATAGAATTTCTCCTTGCTGAAAAAGAGATTTCCGAGGAAATGTATCGGGAATTTAGAGCAAGTTATGAGGAGCAATCAAAGATGCTCTATACAATGATCAAAAACCTTGAAGAAAAATCTCAATCGCCTTCAAATCCTCAATAAACTGGTTCGAACTATGACAACTTTGCTGCACTTTTTAAGAGCGAAAGAAACAGAGCTGAGAGCGATGTGGCTTTCGCTTTTTTGTTTTATTTTGCAGGTGTTCCAAAGTATCTTACCATTGAAAATTAGTTGCATACGAATCCGAGTAGGTGGGTTTTATTTATAATTTCATATTTAACAGTTTTAGTACATGAAATATTTTAAGCTGATAATATTACTATTTGGGCTTTTAATTATTGGATGTAAACAAGCCGACCATAAGTCGTCTAACATTATTGATGACAAAGAACAAATAAAAAACTTAGTAAGACAAATGTACAAGTGGCAAGATAAAGCCAATTTAGATGATTATATGGCGCCTGTTAGACATGGCAATGACAGCGTATATGTTGGAATTGATATTGAAAAGCATAAAATAGGACTTGAATTACTTCAGAAAACCGGATATTTCTCAGATGAATTCAATAACAATTACGATAAAATCGCTCGGACAGTTGACAGGAAGTTGAAAAACAAAGAAATTGAGTGGCGAGTTGGAGATTTGCCTCCATTTGGTAATGATGCAGTCCCATGGTGCGATTGTCAAGATTACCCAGAAGACCACCCTTGGGATAAAATAAAATTCAATTTTATTAGCATAGATAGCGTAAAATCAATATTAACTTGGACTTGGGGAAGAGATTCAGAATGGGACAAAGGGTTTAATTATACTATTAGAGTAGTAAAGAAAAATGGGATATGGGAAATAGCCTATTTACAAGGTTTTGACTTTGATAAGTATATAGGGAAAAATTAACGCTAAATGTAGTTCTTGAAGTAATTAGTCTAAAACCCAAAGAACTATTCGTCGCATTATGAAATAGCTGAACTAATCACTATTGTTTAAAAAACTCCTCAATCGCCTTCAAATTTTCGATAAACTGGTTCGAACTTTGGCAACCTGACTGCACCGAGTTTATAATCAAGCAGTTACACATCAATGTAGCTGCTTTTTTATTTTGTCAAAAAACAACTTGCACAAAAATTTGCACAATACTTTGTTTTTTACTGAGTCAGCAATCAATTCTATTGTCCAGCGTGTCTGCCAATTTCACCACAATAGAATCGTCTGAAAGCAGGTGTAGGCAATGGTTTTGAGTGATTGTTCTTTATACGCTTCTACATTTATATAACGTTTTCTGGGGGGCAATATTGACACCCTAATTTTTGTTATACGTTTCTTGTAACAAGACTTGCAAGTTTTATAGTAGGTTTTTATATGCCTAAAATGTAAAGTAGTTATTTATTTATTTCTCACATTATT
>CAIYJV010000092.1 GCA_903926605.1 uncultured Bacteroidota bacterium | reverse complement strand
GGCGATCCGGATTGCAAGATCGAAATACTGCAGAGCCAACTGATCATTTTCTTTTACCTGCGTCTGCAAGTATGCTCTGCCGGTTTGGTTCAGTAAAACTATGCTATCATTTGCACTTCGCGCTACTCTGAGCCGCTCATTCAAACTGTCAATCGAACCATTCGCCGGTGCGTAAGACAAAACAAAAAATAGCAATACGATCCAGAAAGGAAAGCTGAATTCAGAAAAACGGTAGGTAGGATAGAGTCTGGCCATGTTCAAGGTAAAACATGAAAATAATACAAAATTCTAATCATAACAGTATCAAGTGTCAAAAACCGGATTTTTCACACTTTCCTACTTATTCGCCCCCTTTCTCAAGTAGTACTTTTTGACAATACAACACAATTCCTAGGGCAATTTCAACAAAAGTCTTCCTTTGGTACGTACTTTTTCTTCCCACAGGGCCGCACTGCGCGACACATTGCCATAACCATGCACCCCGGCTTTCTGGTTGTTTGCTTTCAGAAAGTCATCATACACACCGGTACTGGCGCGGGCCGCGGCATTGTCGTATTTTTTAGCCAGTTCATCAAGGGTATCCAGGTGCCTGCGGGTAAGCGGATTCAACTTGCCGAGACAGGTTTTACCCAGTAAGGTATCCCGGTGCATGACGCGTGCGTTGGTGTACAACCATACGTTCAGCGTTGCCGAGTAGTTGAACGATGGGTCGTCGGTGAGCGTTCCCAGCGCATAAGCCAGCAGATTCGCATCTTCCTCGTCCGCTATCCCGGCCTGGTGAGCCATTTCGTGGGTGTATAAAAATGGAAGCAAAAACCCGGGCAATCTGTTATTGATCTGCCCCTCGCCAGTGAACGGATTATAGTAGCCGTCTATCCCAAGACGTTCCAGAACCGGGCCGAAAAGCGAATTTTTTATGCTCAGCCCGTCTTTGTCCTTGCAATTCGTAAATCCGCGGTACCACGAGCGCGCCAGATCATTTACTTCTTTTTCGGGCAACTGACGGTATTTGGGTGCAATAGTGTTGAGTCGGTCGGTGAGCAGGATGTGAAATTTCACCAGAGCGGTAGAGTCTGCCTGCCGGCTGGGTGGTTGCTTCAATTGCCAATACTCAGACAATGAAGGCTTGTAGTAATTACCGCCCCACCCTATGATGAACCCCAACAATATAAAGGCTAAAAAAATGAAAAAGTACAGTATGGAACTGCCCAATTTTTCTTTGCTTCGCCCAAAAGCGGAAATAAAGTAAATCCAGCGCAATAGCACTACCAATAAAAACAAACCGAGTAATATATATAGGCAGTCACCAAAACTAAACGGCACAAAAGAGAATATCAGGCTGCGGACAGACTGTAGCGGATAAAAAATACCGGCCGCATACATCTGTACAAAGCGGACCGAACCGGAGCACATGAACTGAAAGAATGCAATTAAAAAGACCAAAACACCCAGCAGAATAAGTTTATGTTTGATCGGCATTGCGGTTGTTTGTCCAAAGAAAAGGTAAATTTCGAAGTTTTAGACGGCATTTAGAATTCCCTCGGGCATTTACTTTGTAAAAATTGAGGACAATTTATATCGTGCCTATTGATGTATTAGTGTTTTGTGGCAACGATGATCGTGGGGACCGGGACTTCGTTTTACCCACCTCTAAATATTTTAT
>CAIYJV010000091.1 GCA_903926605.1 uncultured Bacteroidota bacterium | reverse complement strand
TTTTAACACTCCATATAAAGGCGCCAAGAAAAACAGAGGCTACCGCAATGCTCACGAACACCAAAAGAAATAATGCGCTCATAAATTTTTGTTTGTAGCAGCAAAATTAGTTACGACTTTTAATTCTTACTCTGACTTCACTCAAAATAATAGATGATTGTAATCAGTTACAAGTCACGATTTTGCGGGAATTGACCTCATTATGTGATTTGCATCACATAATGATGATATTTATTTCGAAAAAAATAAATTATTAAAAATATTTTGCTGGGGTAGGTCGATTTTAGCAGCGTCCTTTTTTTTCGAAAAACACCGGTTTGGGACAGCTGTTTTGCTCAAGCTCCGACATGTTTTTTGCTTGTGGCGATCACAAGAAAAATTTGATATCCATTGCAGCCAAAAACAGGGTTTACCCGTTTTTCAATGTCGGATGAAAATTGTAATTTTTTTTGGGCTCTGTATACCTTGGTAAACTAATTACTCTTCCGACTTTAATGTCAGGCCTAGCATCCGGGCCCAAATGTTGGAAAAACCTACGGAAATGATCACGATGCTCAGCGTACTGCAGGGCATGATGATCGCAGCGTTCACAGGCTTCAGTATGCCGCGCATAGCTACAGACAATGCAATGATATTGTAGACAATGGAGACTATGAAACAAGCGTTGATAATGTGCCTTGAAGTTCGTGCCAGGCGCAGTAAAGCAGGTAAATTTCCAAATCTGGCTGCATCGAGGATCGCATCGCAGCTCGGGGTGAAATTGTTGATATCGTCGGCAAGTGTGATGCCCACGTTCGATTGTTGCAGCGCACCGGCGTCGTTCAAGCCATCGCCTATCATCAGCACGTGTTTCCCGGAAGATTGAAGGTTTTCAATGTATTGAAGTTTGTCCATGGGTTTTTGCTCAAAAATAAGCTCGGCATTGCTTCCAAAAACTTCTGCCAGGCTTTCACGTTGTGCGTCATTGTCTCCGGATAGCAACGTGAGGCGGTAGGATGTGCCCAGGCTGGGAATAATTTCCGGTATCGATTCCCTGAAATTGGCCTGTATGTGGAAGGCAGTTATTTTGTCGTTAATACGTACATATACCGGTGCTTTTGCTACTCCGTGCTGACCCGGTTCGGCACCTACAAACCTTGCAGATCCAACCATGATATGGTCAGTGTCGGTTTTGGCTTCCAGGCCCTGGCCTGTTACTTCCTTCCATGCGAAGAGCGGGATTTTTTCGGTGGTTCCGGCCCAATCAGCGATTGCTTTGCTGTAAGGGTGGCTGCTCGGTGCCACAATACTGTACACCCACACTTTTTCTTCAGGAGTGAGTGTGTGTCCGCTGGTCACCATTTTGTTGTGTCCGCTGGTTATGGTGCCGGTTTTGTCAAATACCAGGGTGTCTATCTTAGTGAGTTGTTCTATCACGGTCGCATCGCGGAGGAATAGTCCGTTGTTGCTTAAAATACGTAGCAGTGCGCCATTGGTAAAAGTAATACAAAGTAGCAGTGCGCACGGACAGGCGACAATAAGCATGGCCGAAGCCACGTTCATAATTTTTGAAGGGTCGTTGAACGCCCAGAAAATAGAAGTTGCCAGCGTCAGGGCCAGCAAAATGGCTGTAAAGTTTTTACTGATCAGGTGAAAAACGCTTTTCTCGTCGTTTTGTTCACTTTTGTTCCGGGCAAATGCGTAATGGTTCCAAAGCGAGGTCAGGTAGCTACCTGCCACTGGTTTTAGAACCTGGATCTGAATCTGTCCGCCCGATTGTTTGCCTCCGGCATACAAGGGCTGCAGTGGTTTTATTTTTACCAGCTCACTTTCGCCGGTTACAAAGCTGTAATCTATATTGGCGTCTCCGCTCACCAGGATGGAGTCGGCAGGAATTATTTCATCGTTATGCAGTTCTACTACGTCTTTTTCCTTAAGGTCCTGCAGGTTTCGGGACACTACACCGTCCGCGGTGACCACATTTACGGCAATAGGGAAATAGGACTTGTAGTCGCGGTGAAACGACAGTGATCTATAAGTGCGCTCCTGCACCACGCGCCCCACCAGCATGAAAAATACGATGCCGCTCATACTGTCCAGATAGCCACCGCCGGTATTGGTAAGAATTTCATATACACTGCGACCAAAAGTGGTAAGTATGGCCAGTGCGATGGGCGCATCTATATTCAGCGTTTTCTGACGCAGGCCCTTCCAGGCAGTGATAAAAAACTCGGTGGAACTGTAGAAAAAAACCGGCAATGAAAGCACCAGATTAAAATACCGGAACATGTGAGCATATTTTGCCTCGATTCCTGTAGCCAGAGACAGGTATTCGGGAAAGCTCATCATCATGATATTGCCGAAACAAAAACCGGCTACACCCACCTTGTATATTTTTGTCAGGTCGTATGTGCGCGCCTTTTTTTTGTCTGCGTCGTCAAGGCTAATATAGGGTTCGTAGCCTATCATTGCCAGCAGCTCCACCAATTGCCGGGTAGTGATCTTTTCCTTTAGAAAATGAATGGTGGCTTCCTTGGCTGTAAAATTGAGCCTGCTGTCTGTGATTCCGGGGTTTATCCTGCCCAGATGTTCCAGCAGCCACATACAGGAGCTGCAATGTACCCCCGGCAAATAAAAAGTTATAATGGTGTGGTTGCCGTCTGTAAATTTATACAGTCTGGATGCAATTTCTTCGTTGTCGAGATAGGAGAACTTGTCTTTCCTTACGGGATTTATTTTAGTTAGCCCCGGGTGATCCTGTATCTTGTAATAGTCACAAAGACCATTTTCGTTCAGTATCTCATAAACCAACTTGCAACCATCACAACAAAAAGATTTGTCGTCTATTGCGATTGCGGTTGTGAGGCAGGGTGTGCCGCAATGGTAACACTCCGTCTTTTCTTTTTTTTCCGCATTACGTGTGGCAGCAAGCGTATCAGTGGATGGCATTTATCTTTCTTTGAGCTTCCAAAATCAAGGGTATCAGCGACGATTCCTCCAGGTAAAACAACTCAAAAATAAAGCTATTCAGTTTAATTAGTTCTTTCCTTACCTGCTTGTATGCCGGAGGCAGTAACTCGTCGCCGTATATCGGAGGCGCTATTTTTTGCACTCTGGCAAATGTGTCGCGTATATTATAATGGTCCGCTTCTATCCTGCCCACCTGATTTATATGGTCTTTTTCGCAATCATCGGCGCAGTTCAGGCAGTTGTGCCCGGCGCTGCTTTTTTCGCAAATATCCAGTATATAAGGTATTGTATGAGTTCGGCGTTCTTCGCACATATGCTGCACCTGGCTTGTGCAGCTGGTAAGCAGTGAAATAAAAACCGATAAGTTGTTGTGGGTATCTTCTTCCCTAACTGTCATCATTAGTCCCACTAGTTTGTTGCACGACTTTTCTGCCGGCCCATAGAAGCTGGATTCAAGCGTATTGACGGTCAGATTGACCTGCTCAATGAATGTTGAGGGTATTTTAGTCCGTGACATTTTTAGATATAGACCGCAAATTTAGGGGTTCATT
>CAIYJV010000090.1 GCA_903926605.1 uncultured Bacteroidota bacterium | reverse complement strand
CCCGTAACTATATCTGCTTTTCTCATAAATATAAATGGTTTTTAAATTATTAATTTACATTATTAATATTTAATTTTTCCCAATCGTAGTAGTGCAATAATCAGACCATTGTCGGTATTTCACCAAAGATAGGGCAGCGAAATAGGCTATTTTGAGTTTCGCACCGTTTGCCAACCTGTCAAAGTCCCTGTTTTAGGCATATACATCCGTTTTTTGTATTTGTAAACACGCGTGTATCTGTATACTAGATTGAAATATTTACTATCATTTGCTTTTAAAATATAATGCAAGTTAATGCTTTTGTAGAAAAAAATCCCCAAAAAAATGAAACTCAAAAATTAGATGGGGAAGTTATTGCGGTTCCCTATACGATGTCAGAATAATTTTTTCTTTTCCACTACGGTTGAAAGGTACAATTCAAGGTCAGCAGAGGGTTTGAGCCATACCAGCAAGCCCAGGTATGCAATAGAAATAATCGCACTCCGGACCAGCGTATCTGTAAACGGACCCGCAACCACCGGAACTACCGACCCAACAGCCCAGGCCGCCAGCCCCGCCGCAACCACCTTTATAGTGCGTACTGAAAATGGTTGCATGTTGAGTTTACTGCGCACAAAAAAGTACTTGATGGTGTTGAATACTAGTATGGTAATGGTGGTGGCCAGGGCGGCTCCATTGACTCCGTATATTGGAATCAGCAAGCGCAGCAAAACAAAAAGGGCCGCAGTCAGTACCAGTGAAAGGTAGAAGTTGAATTTATAGAAATTGGCGACGGACAACACCTGGTCGTTCATACCCGTGGCAATATCAAAGACTTTTCCAATAAGCAATATCTGGAACACAGGTACCAGCGCATCGTACCCATTGCTGATGACTGCCACTGCATTATGCAGATTGCAAGCGATAAGTACCGCCATAAAGACTGTGGGAATGAGCATATTAATGGACGAACGCTCGAACAGATTGCGTGCACGCGGCATATCTGCATCTGCGAAGGCCTGCGCCAAAACCGTAAAACTGCCGGCGAGCATGGCCTTGTAGGGCATTTGTAAAAAAGACATCAGGAAGATGGCAATAGAATATACCGCTACTGAATTAAGTCCTTTATGGTCGTAGAACGGAAGTAAAAGAATATCCAGTGAACCCAGCAAAATAATAGAAGCAGTGAGCAGGAAGTGATACCACGAAAAATGGATCATCTCCCTATATTCCGTTGGATTGAGATCTTTTAGCCGGAGGGAATAACCAAACATTTCTGTTTGCAGACTCAGGTAATAATAAATAAGTACGGGTACTATGTACACCAAAACTGTGCCCACAACAAGGGTATGAAATGTAATATAATTGAACGCAAATAACAGCAACAGCACTATACTGAGTACCCGGACCAGAACCTCGCGCATAAATGCGGATATCGCTACTTTCATTTGTGAGCCCAGATATTGCTCAAATATCACCATGTACACGAACAGTAGCGTATACAACGGCAGCCAGTAAAAATATTCCCTCATCAGGGCTATATCGCCGGGTTGAAAATGCCGAAGTATCCACTCTTTCATTACCACATAAGCCAGGGTCATCAGGGCGGTGATAAACAGCGGCAGCAGGAAACAAAGTGTGACCAATACCCTTCTTTTTCGCTCCTGCCCCGAATAACGGTGTATAAACACCGCCAGCGTATTGTTGAGTCCCATGAGCACGAATTGCGATAGCGTAACAGCCTGCTGTGTAATGGTCTTGGTGTAACCAAACATCTGTTTATCGCGGATGTAGTGCGTAGAAAGCCAGATAATGAGCGTACCCAGAACGGCGCCCATCATTATGACCAGGGAGTTTTTTATAGATTGCCTGAAGACAATACCCATACGATGCAAAAATAGTCTTTCACGCTAAACAACGCCTAAACACACGCGAAGCTATCGTTAAAGTTAAAGCTGTACAGCCATACATACCCGCGAATTCCAATATTGGCGGCATGGTTTCAATATAAATGTAGAAACTGTTTGTAATGCGCAAAAAACTTCCTGAAAGTAGCAGCCTTAACCGGGTAAAGATTCAAATAAGTTCCATCTCGATGTTTTGAAAGATCCTATGAGTGACCATTTTCAAAAAATCTGGCGTTGTTCTGGTTATATTAGATATAATACAACTTTCGTGAACCGTAAATATTTTGTGCGATCTAACACTGCTTTTAAGGGGCAATGGTTTGTAACAGTCATTGTCTGCGATCGCTACCGGCAACCCGTCATTGACGAGTTTTGATGTAATTTGAACTAAAAGATAATCTCCGCTTCTATTGACATGACTATTTGAAATTACCAATGCAGGGCGTTTCTTAAATTCTGGACCGTCTGTAAATGAAAATTTCACGATTACAATTTCACCCTGTTTATACATATTAAAGTATATTATAACAGACTATCCCACCTATTATCTTCTTCAGAAAGCCATTCTTCGCTCAGTGATTTTTCACTCACTGTAAAGTCATCAGCATCTTTTTCGTTTGGTTTTTCGTTGATCTTAAAGGCAATAATTTCAACTTCCTTACCCACAAAATTTTTAGGTACACGGATGTAAATATCTTGCTGATGCGGCGTTATTACTGTTCGTATCATAATAGCAATATAACCAAAAATCGAATTTATACAGTTGCTAAGTAAAGGTAATAAAAAGCCAACAAAAAATATCTTTTTAACAGGAACTTATCTACGATGTAATCGTAATGCATCACACTTCCAATTTTTCAAAATTCTGTTGAAAATTTTGCCATAATGTATCATCAGTTGTATATAGCAGAGCATACGATACATCAAAACGTCTTACACTTTCTGCATACCGGATTTCACCTTTACGGCATACAACATCCTACCCAAGCCACTATTCAGCAACTGGTGCAACAACAACAACCGCCAACCCCAAAGAGTTTGTTTCAGCGAGCCGCCGAAATACTTCCGGTAGCAAGCCAGCATCTCCTTCGTGGAGTTGACATAATTTACCGAACTGATTCCGGTAGGGTCAAAAGTGGCCACAGGATAATCAAGAAAACAGGACGGCTCGTCTGCAAGGCGGCAGATATATTCATAATCCATCGCATAGCGCACCGAGAGGTCGTATTCGCCATGCTTTTGGTAAACCTCCCGTTTCACGAACATGGTGGGGTGGAACACACCATGCATGCCCCGGTATAACTTGCTTTTTTCAAATGGCTTGCCGGTAACAGTCCACATATTGGCCCTGAAAATATTGAGTTTACCGTTGAGCCAGCCAGCCGATGGATGCGCCTCAAACATCTGGGTTACCTTGCCTAAAACAGAGGCATCGTACAGCGTGTCGCCCGAGTTGAGCAGATTGATAATGTCGCCCTGTGCATGGCGGATTCCCTTATTAAAAGCATCGGCTATACCCTTGTCGCGTTCACATACCCATTTGCGGAAGGCTGGCTGCGGTGTGGTGGTGAGCCACTGCTGAATATCGGGTTTGGACGAGCCATCTATCACCAGGTGCTCGAAAGGCAATTGGTCCTGCGCGTCTACCGAAGCACAGGTACGCTTCAGGTCTTCGAGGTTGTTAAAGCATATTGTGACGATTGAAGCGCAGATCATGAGGCAAAATAAATAAATGCCCGGCAAAAATGCGCATCCTGTATTTATTTCAGGCAATTCGGTATTTTTGAGATAGGAGCAATTTCCTGAAATCTTCCGTTCTGACCGTATTTGGTGTGCTTTTCTATTTGCCGGCTATAGTGAACGCCCAGCAAAATAATCTTCCAGGCAGCGCACCCCATGCACAACCGGGTAGTCTGAATATCTGGACAGGAAGCGGGACAACAGTGTTTTCCCGTGCGCAGGTCCTGGCCAACAAAACACTGGTTTGTGTAGAACCTGATTTTAAAGTGACAGGATTTTCGTTCAGTATTTTTTGTCCCGAAAAGAGACAAAGCAAGGAAGGTGACAAAGTAAAGGGTGAGTATGTGGGGCCCTTCGCTACCAGTGGCAATACACTGACCGACAAAGAACTTGACCTGATAAAAAAATTTGACGCCGCAACCATTTTTATTGAAGACATAGCCTTTGAGCGGAACGGGAATAAGGGCAAGTGCAAAAGCCTGATTTACAAATACAAGTAATCGTTGTCCGGGGTAAGTAGTACGCCATTCTAAAATGAAATGAGCCGCACCTGTAGTGTTGAAGCAGGTCACTTGCCGGGCCGGCTTTTAAAATGCTCGTATGTTACTTTCCGTTTCATCGCGATGCATATTGCGTATAAGCAACCATTCACCCAAACCACGGTGCACACTACTACTGCGCTATTTTGTCTACCTTTGCGCACTATCTATTTAAGAAAATCATGGCAAAATTTACAGAGAAGAAGTGTTCCTTCTGTGACCGGACCGAAAGCGAGGTGAACATACTTTTCACAGGATTGAAGGGCAATATCTGCGACCAGTGTATAGAAAATGCACATGGTTTGTTGCAGCAGACCACCGGCGAACAATCTAAAAACAACGCATCGGGGCCCAAAAACCTGCCCAAACTAAAAAAACACAAACCACAGGAAATAAAGGCGTTTCTGGACCAATATGTGATCGGACAACAAGATGCCAAACGTATTTTGTCTGTTGCGATCTACAATCATTACAAAAGGCTGGAAATGCCGAAGACCGATGATGTAGAGATCGAGAAGTCGAACGTGATCATGGTCGGGGAAACCGGTACGGGCAAGACATTGCTTGCAAAAACTATTGCCAGGCTGTTGCAGGTGCCGTTTGCCATCGTAGATGCCACGGTGTTTACTGAAGCCGGCTATGTGGGCGAAGATGTGGAAAGCATATTGTCACGTTTGCTGCAGGCAGCCAATTTTGATGTGGCCGCCGCCGAAAGAGGTATAGTGTACATAGACGAGATAGACAAAGTAGGAAGGAAAAGCGACAACCCGTCCATTACCAGGGATGTAAGTGGCGAGGGCGTGCAGCAAGCCATGCTCAAGTTGCTGGAGGGCTCGGAAGTGATGGTGCCGCCGCAGGGTGGGCGCAAGCATCCGGAGCAGAAGATGATCAAGGTGAACACGACCAATATCCTGTTTATATGCGGTGGTGCGTTTGAAGGTATCGACAAGATGATCGCCAGAAGGATACAAACATCGTCTATCGGCTACAATGCCATAAAATCTACAAAGGATCTGGATCGTGCGAACCTGCTGCAATACGTAAACGCACTTGATCTGAGAACATTCGGGCTGATACCGGAATTGCTGGGAAGGTTGCCGATCGTGACCTATCTGAATCCGCTGGATCTGAATTCTCTGAAAATGATGCTGACCGAACCCAAAAATGCGTTGGTGAAACAGTACAAGCGTTTGTTTGAGCTGGAAGGGATCAAGTTTACAATTGAAGACGAGGCCATCACCTATATGGCTGAGAAAGCGATACAGTTTAAACTGGGTGGCCGTGGTCTCCGCGCTATCTGTGAGATGATACTTACAGATGCAATGTTTGAAATGCCATCGCAGAAGCACAACGGGGTTTTCCACCTTACTGTGGAATACGCCAAAGAAATGGTCGAGCACACGAAAATTAACCAATTGCTGAAAGCAGCATAAAGTCTGCAGGCATAAAATAAAAACGGGAGCCAGATTTATTCTGGCTCCCGTTTTTATTTTATCTCGGTGGGAATGTTTACTGCCTGTTCAGCGTAGCGCTGCACGAATCATAACCACCGGTAATGGTTTTCTTAGAGTAGTTGATGATCATCTGGTTGGCGGTAAATACACCATTGCCGCGCAGGGTATCGCCATTGCCATCTGCCTGAGAGGGGATGGTAAGAGAATCTGTTCCGCAATTGAGGATCACCTTGGTATTGGAGCTGGTACCCAGGCCACCCAGGTTCATGATATTGAGGGTGTCACCGCCGGCAGCCGTAGCCACTGCGGTATACGGAGAAGTGGCATATATGCAGGCGCTGGAACCGGAATAACTACCTGCCATTGCCATTGCGCAATTGGCGGTTACAACTACGATATTAAAATGGAATACTTTGTAACCCGTGGTAAGCGAATACGCGGTAATGTTGGCAGGATAACTACCATGAATAGCGTAGTTTGTGTGAAAGACGAAGTCCTCAATAAAGGTTGGCACGGCTGTCAGGGAATCGGGCGAAACGGTGAGGCGCGCTGGCAGACCGTTTACCGTAAGGGTAAGGGATTCCTGCGGATTTCCGTTCAGGAAAGAAACCTTGAGCGGCCAATGGGTGTAGCCTGTATCGCCCACATACACGTTCTGGTTAATAGTATCTATAGCGTAAGAAAGACGAACGACACTGTCCTTTTTGGCACAACTGTGCATCATTACCGCCATTCCGGCCATAGCGATACACAGGGCAGAAAATAACATACTTTTTTTCATCCAAAATTTCATTTGCGCCGAAAGATACGATTGAATCATTGAAAATTTACAAAATTTGGGTACAGGGCTCAATTTTTTCAATCGGAGCATCCTTCGTGAATGAATTTAAAACAGCTTCTACCTCAAAACAATTTTCTCTGTATAGGTTTGGGTCCGGGTAATGATTTTGAGCATGTATGTGCTTCGGGCAATATTACCAAGGTCTATTGTAAACGATCTGGAGTTGTATGCTGAGGGTCCCTTAAGCTGGATTTCTTTGCCAAACAAATCGAACAAGGATATGGTACAGGATTGTTCGTTGTCGGGAAGGGAAATGTGGACCACGCCAGTGGTAGGGTTGGGGTAAACCACTGGCTGTCCCTGGATGGCAGATCCGTTGATACCCAGCGGGTTGTTCCCATAGGCTTTCTGCATACAACCATCTTTTAGGATTTTTACATAATAATAGTTGGCGTTCCAGTCGGGCGTACGGTTGAACCAGGTCTGATTGATCTCGCCGGCAACATCGGTCGGTAAGAGCGTTATTTTATTTTCATAGCCCCATTGATAACTGTCTACGTCGTTTCTCAGGCACAGGAAAGAATTTGAGGCATAGACAACCTCCGGGTTCAAGGCATTCACTGGGTTGATTGTGTAAAGCATTGTGTCGTGGCTGAAACAATTGTAACCCGAATAAAAACCATTCAGTACAATTGCGGCTGTTCCCTCGCCGGTAAAGTTTATCAGACTGTATTGTCCCCCCGAACCGGTAGCGAATACAGTGGCGTTTGTGCTGGTCCAGGAAAATTCTTCACCAATGATCGGGTTTGAGGCACTGAAGTTCTGGAACAGGCTGTTTTGGCAAATATTTGCAGCCGTGAGTGCGAAACTTGGATTTGGCGGCACTGGGCTCACGGTGATTACGAACGTGGCAGCGGTGCCAGCACAGCCATCCAGTACGGGAACTGCGGTGATATGCCCAATATTATTTTTTACGGTGTCTGTAAGCCCTGTAAATACCGGGGTGGTTCCCGTACCCGAAGCCGGGAGACCAATTGAAGGGTTATCGTTAGCCCAGTTCACAACCGTGCCGGGGATGCTGGTTGAGAATAAAACATAGTCGGCGCGATCGCCGTCGCAAAGAGCCACACTTGCCACAGCATCCATTGCCGGAACCGGTTTAACATCATAAATTTTTGTGACTACGTCGGTACCGCAGCTATTGGATACCGAATATCTTATCGTATCCGTCCCTATTGAATTACCGGAAATCGTGTCGGCTACCAATGTGGAGTGACCGCCGGTTAATACCCAATTACCACCGGATACGGTTCCGGATACAATCATATAGCTTCCATTACAAATACTGCTTCCGGTAACAATTAATCCGGCATAGGGTTGTGGTAGTACGGTAAAATGCTTCGACGTGGTAAATGTGTCGCACACGTTCATAGCGGTGTATATGATTGAGTCTATGCCTGGAGTCAGACCAGTGACCGTATCGTTATTGAAAGTGGAATGGGCGCCACCGACCGACCATGTACCGCCGAGCGCGGTATCGGTGAAGATTATGAATGTACCGGCACATACGCTGTCGGGGCCAACGATGATTCCTGTATCTGGTAGTGGACGTACTGTTATGATTTTGGATGCGAATACGGTATCGCAAACATTTTCGGCAATGTAAAAAAGCGTATCCACACCGGCCGCTAAGCCTTTTATGTGGCCTGCAAATAACTGTGCGTGGCCACCGGTAATATTCCAGAATCCTGCAGATCCGCCCGTATCTGTCTCAAGTATCAATGTATTCACGCAAACCGCATCAGGCCCGATAATTGTTCCGGCATCGGGTTGAGGGTTAACATAAATCACTGACGACTTTGAATAAGTACCCCACACAAACGAATAAGTATAAACGATCGTGTCGTAACCAGGGCTAATACCATTTAGCACACCATCGGAAGCAATGGCCGCATGACTGTTGGAGCACGACCAGGTACCCCCGGCGTTCGTATCACTGAGGGAAGTCGACGCGCCTACACAAACCAAGTTAGCACCCGTTATTCTGTGCAGTGTATCTTTAATTGTATTGAGCGTAGAGTTGGTGGGCACGCAGGGATTGGTGTCGAAATAAATACCCGCCCTGTTGGTAAGCACTTCGTTTCCGGCCAGACCGGCGCGCGGCGAAACTCTGTACGTCACATACCCCATGCTCTGGGTAAGATTGGTGCCACTATCGGGCAGATTGATATGGGCGAACGAAAACTGAACAACATTGGGCGCCAACTGCGACGTGGTTACTCTTCCACTAGAGTTTAAGATCTCGATGGTGCCCACCATGATATTGGTGTTCAGCGTGTCGTGAATCGTGATGTTGTGCGCGACAGCAGTTCCCGTATTCTGAAAATGAATGGTATAGGTAAGATCCGTTCCGGCGTCTATATATCCGGGAGTATCCAGACCGCGGGGAGAGACGGTTATTTCGTTCGGATCCCACGACGCCTTCACAGGCTCGGTCCAGGCAAAAGTGTTGTTCAGGGAATCGGGATCATTGAAAGTCGTGGGTGCCACATAAATTGAATTGCGCACTGAGTCACCAATATGCAGATAGGGGCTCACAGCCACCTTCACATTTCCATACAGGCCCAAAAGGTTCCGATTGGTCTCGATGTCCCACATCAGCCTGCCTCCGGATATTGAATCCGGTTCTGGACCATCCCACATACCGAGGTAGGTGAGGCCGGAGTCTAAATTCAAAACAACGGACGTTCTCAGGTAATTGCAGATATAATCCCAGTTGTCACCGGCGAAAACCGAAATAATACCAGTATCGCCGGCTACCATGCCCCAGGCCGTACCTGTAGAAAACATATCCAGATCGTGAAGCGTATCTGCTGGCATCATTACAAGTGGTGTACAGGAAAAACCAAAGTTTCTGGCAAAGGAGGCGCCGCCAAAATTGGTAAAAGTGTCCATCCCAGTACTGGGGCACCAGGGATACAAGGTGTTGTGCATAGCCCACAAGGCATTGGTAGGATTGGCGATGATGGTATGCAGATTCGAGTCCATATAAGAGCGCGTATAACGCCCAAACTCGTCGGTCCAACCGTAGGTGGTGTCGCCGGTGACATTGTTAATGATGGCGTAGGTCCAGTAAGAAAGCCGGGTTTCGTTGGAGTCAGGATAACAATTGTGATTGTCGTCTATGTAGAAAATACCGGTAACAGACGAACATGCATCGGTAATAGTTGCCGCAGGAGTGGAATCGGTGCCGGTAAAAGGCCCGGCGGTGGCAGTGACCGTAGATGCATACACACCAGGGATGGTATAGGTGTGGGAAAAACCGCTGGTTTGGTAAAAATAAGCACCCCAGCCGTCTGTAACCCGTGCGGCACTAAATACACCCGTTGTTCCGTCTTCGAAATTCACCAAAGTATGTACTGAGTCGTAAATGCACGCATACCAGGACAGCGTTCCGGAAATGGTATAATTATCAGTGTATGGCAGGACACAAAATGTCTGGCCGCGCGCATCGTCCTGAAGCGCCGGTACCGTCCACCCATAAGTACTGTCTTTTGGGGTTTCACAGCCACAAGCCTCGGCGTTTATGTAGTGACCATTAGCAAGCGCAATACGCATTCCGGATGTGGTAATAGCCAATGCATAAGGGTAAAAAAAGCCTCCGTTAAAATCAAGTCCTGTGGTGTCCCTGAAATAATAACTCGAAGTAGCTGGTTCATATCGGTAGGGTGTTTTTTTAAAAATCGGCCCGCTATTCAATTGAATGACAAGCCACAGGGAATCACCGATGAACGGAGTACCGGATACCATCCCGCTGACGATAGTACGCAAATGAGGGCATGTACAGGGTAGTGTGGTAATGGTATCGGTAACGGTCAAATTGTATAAAAAGACAATGCCGGAGTCGCAATTCAGCCCGGCTGTAATGGCGGGAGCATAGTTGACATAATCATAATTGTTCAACGTACTTACATGCAGTACCGGAGTGAAGGTACCCGGATATTGGTACACATGGGTTGCCAGATCACTGGCATGAGTACCATAGCCATAGACAGTATCGCCCAACGAATCAATATAATGCCAGTAAGGAATTTTGAAAGTTGTTGACCCGGATGAGTCACCAAAGGAAGCGTTTATAGTTACAGAATCCGTACCACCAGGTATGCCCTTTACAATGCCATAAATTCCGATACCAATAGTATCGGCCAGAGAACAAGGCGTACTCAAAACAGTATCGGAGGCCTGAGAATACCGGATTCCCACATTTAGATTCACGATCTTTTTTATTGTGGAGTCATCCCCATTAACGTAATACATATCATTTTGTATACCCGGAGCAATAAACCTGGCATAAAGGATAGCAGCTTTTGCACCCATACCTTCCGTAAACCAATAGCCGCTTACCTCGTTTCCTGCGACAGACGATATGTTTCCTGTGCCAATTTCCACCTTTCTCAGTATATAACTGTAATATTCAGTAAAGAATAAATTGTCATTCAGATCGCGGCTAAGGAGATTCGGCATTGTCCATTGTGCTTTGCCTGGCAGGCCATCCGCGGGATTGCCCCCATATTGACCGAACCAAGTAATACTTGGAGTGGGTGCACTGGGGATAAAATTTATAGTTGTAAAACCAAGCGTATCCGTTTTATTAAAACCAGAGATCCCAGCAGTGTACAAGTTGCCAAATCTGTCTCCGGTTATTGAAGTTTGATTTCCGATTGAAGCAAAACTTAAAATAACTCCATTGGAGTCTATTTTGCGTATTTGGGTACCATCTATTAAAAACAGATTTCCCTTCCAATCTGCGTAAGTAGAAATTACATTACCGATGCCGGCAGCAGTAGCAGGTCCTCCGTCGCCGGTGTAGCCCAACGTCCCGTTGCCCACCACTGTGCTGATAACTCCCGTTGTATAGTTTATTTTTCGGATTATGTGATTTACCGTATCCGAAAAAAACAGGTCTCCCGCCGCATTGCAACTTAATCCGGTCACACCACGACCTATGTTAGCCAATACAGCGGGCCCGCCATCTCCGGTATATCCTGCGGTGCCGGTGCCACCAATGCAGGTTATGATGTGGGTGACGGCGTGTATTTTTCTTATTCTGGCGTGCTTACCATCGGCCACGTAGATGTTTCCCATGGTGTCGGTACACAATCCCGAAATGCCTGCAAATTTTGCCGCCGTACAAGGAAGCCCATCGCCAATGGAGTCAACACCGCCGCCACTGCCAAGACCTGCAAAAGTGGAGATGGTGGCGTATTGAGCCCATGACGAAATTGGCTGGATCGAGAGGATTGCAACACAAATGATAAGTACGAAGCGCTTTTTCATAAGCCATGGTTTAAATGTAAATATGGAAAAATGTTTACAATTGCATTCTACTTGTCAACCCGACTTTCATTGAAGGGAACTAATACACTTTTGTGGTTTCCACACCTAAATGTACAAAATTTTAAATACGCTAAATTAAAATTTTTTGTCTCCGCTATAATATTCTGAGTAGTAGCAACCGGAAATCCGATCTTGCGCAAAGTAATGCAGCTCTGAAAGCAGAAAAGGATACGAAAGCCGTATCCTTTTCTGCCTGAATAAAAAATATACCTTGAATCCTAAATCCCTATCAGCACATCTCCTGTCATTTCTGCGGGTATGGGCAGACCCATGTACTTCAGTATAGATGGTGCTATGTCCGCAAGCTTGCCGGGGTGAATAGTGCAGTTGGTCTTGTTGTATTCGTTCGAAATAAAGAACAACGGCACAGGATTGAGCGAGTGGGCGGTGTTGGGCGTCCCGTCTTCGTTGATCAGGAAGTCGGCATTGCCATGGTCAGCGGTGAGGAATACGGCATAGTCGTTTTCCAGCGCTGCCGGTACGATCCTGGCTACGCAACTGTCTACGGTTTCTACTGCCTTGGTTACAGCTTCCCAAACACCGGTGTGGCCTACCATGTCGGCGTTCGCGAAGTTGAGGCAGATGAAGTCGGCACTTTGAGCGATTATCTCGGGCAGTATGGCATCGGTTACTTCAGCAGCACTCATTTCGGGCTTCAGATCATAGGTTGCAACCGTACGCGGTGAGGGTATCATAATTCTTTTTTCACCCTCGAACGGTTGCTCGCGTCCACCGGAAAAGAAGAATGTAACGTGAGGGTATTTTTCGGTCTCTGCGATACGTATCTGTTTTTTGCCCTGTTGCTCCAGCACTTCACCCATGGTATTGACCAGATCAGTATTGCCGAAGATGATGTGTACGTTCTGAAAACTCTTGTTGTACTCCGTCATCGTGACATAATGCAACGGAATGGTGCGCATCTGCAATTCCGGGAAGTCTTGCTGGGTGAGCACTGTAGTGATCTCCCGACAACGGTCGGTACGGAAATTGAAACAGATGACTACGTCGCCTTCACTGATGAGCGACGTAGGCTTGTCCGTTGCGTCGCAAAGGATAATGGGCTTGATAAATTCGTCGGTTACGCCTGCGGCATAACTGGCCTCCATAGCTGCAATGGGGTCTGTGGCATGGTCGCCGGTACCTGCAGTTAGGGCATCGTAGGCTATTTTTACCCTTTCCCAGCGTTTGTCGCGGTCCATGGCGTAGAAACGTCCGGTAATGGTCGCCAGTGTTGCGCCTGTGGCATCGGTATGGGCTTTGAGATCGGTGATAAAACCGAGGCCGCTTTTAGGGTCGGTGTCACGGCCATCTGTAAATGCATGTACAGCAACACGTGGTACACCAGCGTTGCGCGCCATGGTACAAAGCGCCTTGATATGTTCTATATGAGAATGTACCCCGCCATCGCTGACTAGACCCATGAAATGCAGGGTTTTACTACCCGTTTGCGCGACTGCAAAAGCCTCTTGCAGGGTTTTGTTCTGCTCCAGCTCACCGCTTCGCACGGCCACGTTTATGCGTTCCAGTTCCTGATATACAATACGTCCGGCCCCAAGATTAAGATGACCCACTTCCGAATTTCCCATCTGGCCCGAAGGCAATCCCACGTCCTGTCCGCAGGTGAGCAATTCTGTATTGGGGTATTTGTCGTAGAGAGACTTCACAAAAGGAGTATGGGCGTGGGCGATCGCATCGGCTGAGGGTACTCTACCATGGCCCCATCCGTCCATGATAATGAGCATTGCTTTCTTTGACATGGGTGCAAAGGTACAAAGAATAGTAGACGCCCTAAAAAAACCGAAGCCGGACAACCCATTTTGGAGGGAGTCGGCGGTGTCGTTTGAATACCCCGAAATTTGTTTCTCTACGTATTTGAGTTTTGTATATATTTAAGGACCTAAAAACCTGCTTCCGGGTGGAACTTTTCTTAATGTTTGTTAATGTGACCACTTTCTCTTTGGAAATCTTACAAAAAATGTACTTTTAAGAGGTTATTGAGCCACTCTTATGCGTAAAACCATTGTATGTCTTAGCCTTTCCATCTTGCTAATGGACTGCAATCGGCAAACTCCAAACTCCATACCGGGGCTCAAAGCCAGGCAGGATACGGCGTTTTCTAAAGGTTCCGGCATAAAGAACGTGGAGCTGAATGACCATAATATTGCTGATCTTACCAATCTTGGTATGCTTTGGGGCTTCCTAAAATATTACCATGCGGATGTAAACAACGGCGCTTTTAATATGGACGCCGAACTGTTCAGGGTACTACCCAAAGTATTGCGTTGCAGCAGCAGTCAGGATGCCAACAAGGTACTGGAGCAATGGGTAGATGGTTTTGGCGTGCCGCAGATGTGTAAAGAGTGTATAGACCTGACGCAAACAGACTCCACGAAATTCTTTCCCGACTTTGGCTTCCTGTTTACACCGCAAAATTTGCCTGCAACTTTACAGAAAAAACTCGAGTACATAAAACACCACCGAACCACGGCTGCCGAGCACTATTATGTAGTAAAGGCCGTGAACAACAATGTGGATTTTCGCAACGAGCTGCCCTACGACCAAACCTCCTATCCCGATTGCGGCGTTCGGCTGCTTTCGTTGTTCCGGTACTGGAATATGGTGCATTTCTTTTTCCCGTACCGTTACCTGACGGGGGAAGACTGGAACAAGGTGCTGCATGAATTTGTCCCTGAGTTTTGCCATGCACGCAGCGCCATAGAATACCAACTGACGTGCCTGAAATTGATATCCAGGATACACGATTCGCACGCCTATTTGCTGAAGAATATACCCAGAGAAATTGATTCATTCAAGGGCGAATATTTTGCGCCATTCCGGGCTACCTTTCTGGAAGGAAAACTGGTGGTGAAGGAGTGCTTTACAAAAAACGACACTTACAACACAGGAAGTAACGAAGTAAAAGTTGGCGACGTCATCAGCAAGATTGATGGCGTACCTGTTGATGAACTGGTAAAAAATTACCTGCCCATCACATCAGCTTCAAATTATGAAACGCAACTGAGGGAACTTTGTTACTACAAAGGACATCTCCTACGCCACCGTACGCCCAATATGGCTATCGAAACAATGAGGGAAGGAAGGACCGAGACCAAAGACGTATTATGTATCCGGTATGACGAAAAAACCTACCTTGCCCATTACCCGGTTCACGATACACGGCCCTGGAAGATAATGAAGGGTAATATCGGGTATGTGTTTCCTGAAAATCTGAAAGAAGACGATCTGGACAGCATGAAGGTTGCGTTCAAGGACACAAAGGGCATCATTTTCGACCTCAGATGTTATCCATCCGTCTTCATGATCTATACCTATGGTGCCTGGTTGAAACAAAAGAGAAGTCCTTTTTGTTTTGCTACGGTTCCCGATGTGCATTATCCCGGTTATTTTGAGTATACCAACGCTCAAATGAACGGTGACAGCACGGGCATACATTATACCGGGAAGGTCGTGATCATTGTAAACGAAGAGACCCAAAGTCTGGGCGAGCTAACCGCTATGGCGATACGATCTGTCAGGGGTGCAAAAATATTGGGGAGTAAGACAGCTGGCGCAGATGGTTATGTGTCTCCTATCACCCTTCCGGGGGGAATTAAAACACAAATATCCGGTCTTGGTGTAATGAATCTGGATAGTACAGAGACGCAAAGAGCCGGCGTACAGATTGACAATTTAGTTTACCCTACCATCAAGGGATTCAAGGCCGGCAGGGATGAATTGCTCGAAGCAGCTGTAGAAATGGTGAGCAGCAAATAGATGGCGTAAACACCCAAACTGGTTTTGCTTTGACAACAATGTTGGTCGGATTTTAGATGCCGTTGTATCTGTGGATACAGTTTTTGCGCCATGAATTCCTTGTTCCATTTGCTTTAACCCAAATTATCTGAAATTGCTGAATCCAGATTCACATTTGGAAGTTGTTTCCATTCGTCTTCAAAAAACTATTTTTTCATCCATTGGCCCAACTGGCTGATGATGATTTGCCGTTCAATTCGTTTCAATTCATCAGAGAATTTATTTGCAACTGGTTTGTATTGGTGAACCACGAGGGTTGGTTCCGGGTATTTCTTTTGATTTTGGCAATAAAATGGGTAACCAATTATCTGCAGGTACAATTTGAGATGCCAGGGAAAACGAGTACACGTTCACCGTAATGCTTTCAGTTCCATTGATGCGCAAAAAATTTAATTCTTCGGAACGGGGGGAGATAAAATTTACACCACAGGACAAATAAGGTAGCAGATTGCTTTGTCTATAAACACAGGTATGCAACCTATAATATTCAGATGTGGAGCCAAAACAGGCAGAAAACAAGCGAGGCTTTCACCGAAAGATGAAAGCCTCGCTTTATTGTGAGTTCTATTGATAACTAAGCCAATTTCTTCAGCTCTTCAATACGAGCCTCTTTGTCGTGCTCTACTTTAAGCGAATCTTTCGTGTCCATGTCTACCAGAACCGGGGCAGCCACGAAGATAGAAGAATAAGTACCGGTGAACACACCTATAAGCATTGCAAATGCGAAGCCCCTGGTTGCTTCACCACCTACAAAGAACAGTATCACAAGGGTGATGAACACGGTAAACGATGTCATAATGGTACGGCTCAGCGTATCGTTGATAGCGCGGTTGATGACGCTGGTCTTGCTTTCGTCCGGAGACTTGCGGAAGTACTCACGAATACGGTCGAATACGATAACGGTATCGTTCATCGAGAAGCCGATAACGGTAAGCATGGCCGCGATGAAGTGCTGGTCTATTTCCAGTGCAAAAGGCACTTTACCCTTAAAGAACGAGAATACCGCCAGTGTCACACAAACGTCGTGCAACAGGGAAAGGATAGTACCCAACGAGTACTGCCATTTGCGGAAACGGATCAGGATATAGATAAAAATTGAGATCATGGAAATAACCGTTGCCCAAACTGCGCCTCTTTTCAGATCGTCGGATATGGTTGGCAGTACGGTTTTCGATTCCTGCAGGTATTTAGACTTGAACGTTTCGAAACTGGTTCCTGCTGGAAGGAAACCTTCTGCAACCAGAGCCGAATCCATTACTCGTTCTACGCGCCTATCAATGTCCTGACCTGGTTCTGTGATCAGGTAAGACGTAGTGATATTCAATTGATTGTTATTACCAATTGTCTTCACTTCAGGAAGTTCGCCCAGGTATTTCTTCAATTTTACACGAACATCTTCTGTAGTTTTCTTGTCATCGAACTTAATGGTGTAGCTACGGCCACCGTTGAATTCAACACCCTTATTGAAACCAACCCAATAAGTACTGATACCCATGAGCAGAACTGCTACAGTAACCCAATAAGTATATTTCCTGGCCTCAACGAACTTGAAATGTGCCTTCTTGAAGATTGATTTCGAAATACCGGTAAAGTACTGGAGGTGACGCTCACGCTTAGTGTACATATCTGTAATAAGCCTGGATACCAGAATACCGCAGAACAATGAAAGCAGAATACCCAGAATCTGTGTGGTTGCAAAACCCTTCACAGGACCAAGACCGAAAATAAAGAGGATAATAGCGGTGATCAGTGTGGTAACGTGACCATCGAGTACAGGTGCGTAAGATCGTTTGTAACCGTCTATTACGGCTTGCTGGTAGGTTTTACCTAAAGTAAGTTCTTCCTTGATTCTCTCGAAGATAATTACGTTCGTATCCACAGCCATACCCACCGTGAGTACCAGACCCGCTATACCAGCCATGGTAAGTGTTGCGTGCAGGGCAGACAATACACCTACAGTAAATACGAGGTTAAGTACCAGTGAAATATCGGCTACGATACCACCAGTGTTGTAGTAAATGAGCATGAGTACGAATATCACCACAAATGCCAGTGACAGCGACACCATACCACGGTTAATGTTCTCTACGCCAAGAGTAGGTCCTACTACTTGTTCCTGAACGATATGCGCAGGTGCGGGCAGTTTACCCGATTTGAGAATGTTTGCAAGGTCTTTAGCCTGTTCTGCTGTAAAGCTGCCGGAGATTTCGGTGCGACCACCGGAGATTTCGCTTTCTACGTGAGGGCAGGAATAAACACGGTCGTCAAGAACAACTGCGATAAAGTTTCCCACATTCTTACCCGTCATGTCTTTCCAGGTATGTCCACCGGTAAGATCCATGTCCATGTATACAGCTGGTTTGCCGGTAAGCTGGTTCACGTCTTCATAAGCGGTTGTTACATGATCACCTTCCAGACGGGCCACGCCACCGGGGGGCATTTTAACCGCATACAGAGAAAGCCTGAAATTGGGGTCCTTTACTTTTTTGATGTCTTCAGCACCATATACAAAATGCGTATTGGGTGGGAATTTGTTTTTCACCACGTCCATTGCCAGGATCCTGTTTGCCTTAGCGGTATCTTTCTTTGCAACAAGACCCACAACCGGGCTGGACAGAAAGTGACCACTCTGGTCTACATCGGGAGAGATGATGGCGAAAAGCGGTGCTTTCTTCATCATATCCTTATCATTAGCAGTAGTAGAATCGCTGGCTGCTTTTTTGTCGGTTTCGGCGGCTTTCTTATTTACAAAGCTGTTGAGATTGCCGGTGTCGGCAGCTGCGGTCTTGCCGGTATCGGCTGCTTTACTGCCACCAGTGAGGCTATCCTTGAGGCCTGTTGTGTCCTTGGCACCAGAAAGGTATGCTGCAAGCGCATCGTTGGCTGCATTGAGGGCCATTCCGATCTCCTGATTGTTCCAGGTTTCGAAAAACTGCAGCTTTGCAGTTGCCTGAAGGTAGTTGCGAACGCGCTCAGGATTGTGTACACCTGCTAGTTCTACAGTGATAATACCTTTTTTCTCATCCAGGTTCACGTTGGGGTTAGCCACACCGAACTGGTCAATACGCGTTTTAAGTACATTGTAAGTACGTGTAATAGCGTCATTAGCCTCCTTGTTCAGCTTGGTCACCACCTGATCGTTGGTAGAAGTGGTCAGGATCTCTTTTTCAGATGGCTTGGTAAACAGACTGGCAAGGCTGATACCGGCGTTTTCTTTTTCAAACGTCTCGCGGAAGAGGGCAATAAAATTAGCCTCGCTGTTTGCTTTCGCCTTATTGGCGTCGGCAATTGCACGGTTCAATGCCGGGTCGCGCGGGTTGTTGGACATCGAGCGCACCAAGTCGTCGAGACTCACTTCCAGGGTCACGTTCATACCTCCCTGAAGGTCGAGACCCAGACTCAGTTCTTCACCCTTCGCTGTTTGGTAGGTGTATTTCTTGAGCACGGGTATGGAGAAGATCACCTCTCCCTGCATACTGTCTGTAATGCCCTGGTAAAGGCTGTCCGTAATACGTCCGTGTGTGGTGGCGTCTGCACCGGGCGCCAGTATGTCGGCGTTTTTCGAGGCCCGCGCCATCATTTTCTTTTCCTCGTTACGTACTATCATTGTTATTGACAGCTGGTAAAGAGACAGCAAAATCAATATAACAGTAAAAACCTTAATCAAACCTCTTAATTGCATACGTCGCTATTGAATTATTTTCGTATAATAAATTGCAAAAATTTTAAATTCGGGCTGCAAAGATAGCATTTAATACAAAAAAATAAAGCGTTATTAAAACTATTGTTGCATTTTTCTGCAAAAAGGCGTACTCTGTACGTTTGTGCCGCAAAATAATAATATATCCGGTAACAAAAGTGATTTGAGTTTTCAGTCCTTTATAAGGCAATTATACCATTTTCAATGGTTTATGTATTTTTTCTTCCTCAGTGCCTTACGATCATGAATCCATGGCGGCTCGTGAGGTGTCTGTTATCTGTAACCACAACGGTGTAATAGCCTTCAGACAATCCTCTGGTATTGATGTGGCGTTGATTTGTGGCAATGGTTGCATTGTCTGAAAAAACAGTCTGTCCCACTTCATTAATAATAGTCAGATTATATATCGTCCCGGTGGTGGTAACGATATTGATCTCATCGGCCGCAGGAACCGGAAATACCCTAATTCCTGTTTCAGGTATCGTGTTTTCAGGCACAGCCATTTTTTGCTCGTTGAACCGGGCTATAAAAAAGTCAGTTCCCTGGCTCGAGGTGTCATCGAGGAGATCGAGGTAAAAATCGGGTCCGGCGAAATACCCCGATACATATATGTTTCCGTAAGTGTCTGTGGCAAGCGAGTAAACTACGTCGTCGTTGGGACCGCCGGCAGTGGCTACCCATGCTACATCCCCTCCGTTGTTGTACTTTGCAAGGAATATGTCGGCATAACCTGAAGCATCTGAGTTGGAGACAATTGTGGAACCCAGGGTAGCAGTAGGGCTGCTAAAATATCCCGCTACATATAAGTAGCCGCTGGTGTCGCATGCCAGGGCCTGGGGAAATATATTGTCATGTATGGCGGCGCCTTTTTGCCAGAGCAAATTTCCTGACAGGGTGAGCTTTACTAGAAACATGTTTCCGAATCCGGTAGTGTTGTATAGCGAATCTGCACCAAAAGAAAAGGACGAGCTGCTGAAGGTGCCTGCCAGATATGGGTACCCGTACCGGTCTGTGACAACAGATGTAGCCAGGGCATCTTTGTCTGAGCCAGCCGATCTTGCCCATTGCACCACTCCCGTACGCGAGTATTTTGTAATAAATACATGGTTTACACCAGAAGTATTGCTGAGTACAGTACTACCGAACGATAATGTTGCGCTGGCGAAATTGCCTGCCAGATACAGGTTGTCGGCAGTATCTGTTGTAACAGCGTATGCACCATCGCTGTGTGTGCCACCAGCATGAGCATGCCATTGGATGGCACCTGCGGTGTTGTACCGGACCACGAAAATATCGTATGCCCCTGCAGTAAACAGCGTATCGGGGCCCAGAATCAGGGAGTCTGAGTTGAATGTGCCGCAAACGGTAACATCGCCATAAGGCCCCACACAAACCGAATTGATCATTTCGCTGCCAAATCCGCCAATGCCTTTTGCCCACACGCAATGGCCCGACGAGTCTATTTTTGCCAAAAATGCATCCGGAGTACTTATGCCCCCCTCGACATAGTTCTGATAGAAATTACCGATTATTATGGTGTCAAACCTGAGCTGAGCACTAGTGAAATATCCGGCCACGTACACGTTGCCGGCACTGTCAGTGGCAAGTGCGGTGGCGCCATCCTTGTACATACCGCCAAACCTTTTTGCCCAGACTACATCTCCCGAAGGGCTGTACTTAATAACGTATGCGTTCTGGTCTCCGGCGTTGCTCAATATGAAGCTGCCAACGTTGAGGGTGTCGCCCAGATAGGCACCGGCTACAAATTTGTTGCCATACTTGTCTGTTGCCACAGCCTGCGAAATAGAGGTTTGCGGGCCGGTGCCAAATGCCGACCACTGCCAGCCCTGCGCTGCTACTTTTCCGTTGATCAGGAAAACAGACATTGCGGATACAGTTAAGAAGCGTAAAAGAAAAAGACTAATTCTGCTCATGGCGGCTTCAAATATATTTTACAAACGTTACTACTGTCAGGTGGCTTGGGTAGTATGAAACAATTCCTGGACCGGTCGTACAAAGTTAGCAAACGGTGGGCTGCAGGATATTAAAATCTGCCAATGTGTTATTTCCCAATTCAAATGCGACCTTTGCATAAAAAAATGCCTGCCAGATTCCAGGAACACGAAATAAAGACCGGTTTTATAGGTAAAAAAATGTGTGCCGGATTTATAGACCAGCAAATAAGAGTCTATAAGTCCACCGTTAAACGGGTCTCACTCACCTACATTTTTTGTACAGATGCGTATTTGCTGGACATGAATCAGCGCTTTCTGGATCATGATACACTTACCGACATTCTTACCTTTGACCTTGGCGAACCGGGCAACACATCACAGATCGTTGGTGAAATATACATAAGCTATGAGCGGGTGAAGGAAAACGCGAATAGTTTCGGCGTTCCGGTGGCCGACGAGCTTTTGAGGGTGATATTTCACGGAATGCTACATTTGTGCGGATTTAAAGACAAAGAGAAAGAAGACAGCAGGATAATGCGGATTAAAGAAGACGAATGTATCGCTGCCTATAAAAAATATACAGAGACCCATGCAACCAGACATATTATTTGAAGACGACGACCTGATCGTGGTGAATAAGCCGGCTGGCTTGCTTGTGATACCCGACAGATTTAATGCTGATCTGCCCAGCCTGAACAAGACGCTGGAGCAAAAACTGGATCGCAAAATCTGGGTGGTACACCGGCTGGACCGCGAAACCAGTGGCGTGATCTGCTTTGCCAAAAATGAGGCTGCTCACCGTTATTTGTCCATTCTTTTTCAGGAACATCAGGTGAACAAGTTTTATGCAGGGATAGTGACCGGGAAGATCCGACCAACAGAAGGTAGAATAGAGACACCTATAAGCGAACACCCTGCCGTAAAGGGTAAGATGGTGGTTTCGAAAAAAGGCAAACTCGCAGTAACCGACTACAGGGTTTCGGAAGAATGGCCTCTGTTTTCACTGGTTCAGTTTCAGATACATACCGGACGTACCCACCAGATACGGGTGCACATGCAGTCGTTGGGACATCCGCTGGTATGTGATGACCTTTACGGTGACGGGAAACCGTTGTACCTCTCTTCCTTCAAGCGCAAATACCATGCATCTAAAAAGGAAGAAGAAGAGCGTCCGTTGCTTAGCCGGCTCGCATTGCATGCCTACAGGCTTGACTTTGTAAAGGAAGACGGTACGCAGGTGTGTGTGGATGCCCCGCTGCCCAAAGACATGGCGGCCACCATAAACCAGCTCAATAAGTGGGCGAAACCCAAAGAGTGATACAAACGGGTTTATTTCCCGGTCGGCACTACAGACTACTCTGTTCTGGCTATTTGGGCTGTAACCGTTTGAGAAAAATAAAACGGACGTACCTGGTAGTTTGGATACACAAAAAACGTGCCCCGGTTGGAGGCACGTTTTTTATTTTTATAATGTTGATTACTGGTTCGGGGTTGTTACCACATAGCTTGCAGAGATAACACCATTTACAAAGTGTACACCAGCCAGAGACTCTATGGTATTGAGGTCTACCTTGTGATTGTTCACCTTATCCTTGGCGTTAAATGGTTCGATGTTGTGGAACTGGTAACACAGATACTGATCTGTGCTGGGTATGTATATTACCTTCCAGCAATACTCAGGTACCACTACATTGTGTTCTGCACCAATCACCCAGTTGCGGCCCACAGTACCGGCGAAAACCTTGATTTTCTTGTATTTCTTGGCTTTTACCATCTCCTTGGTATGCAGTTGTTCCCAAAGTTCTTTATACAGATTTTTGGGCATCGGCATTACGTTAGAGTAATAATAGCTTTCGGTGTATGCGTCTTTATCGCAGCCGTTTTCCTGTCCGGACATCATCTGGGCGTTGTCGAACAAAGAGTTTTCGTAGTCTTGCTTTAATGCGGTATAATCTGGCAACTGCGGATCGGGGCTGAGCTTAATGGAGTTTTCACCTTTCAGTTTGTTACAGTTAAACTGTTCGGGGGTCAGCGAATACACAACAAGTACCGGAATGTGTTGTGATTTTGAATAATACGAAGTGTAGTTGATATTCCGGATCTTGATGATATCCTGACCAAAGGAACTATACCCCAAAAATACCAACATTACCGCCAATAATTTTGAGTAGGATGTCATGATTCTTACTTGCATGATTTTCTTTTATTCTGGTTAAACAAATTGCAACAGACTGAGTCAAGGGATAAAAATAAAACTTTCACCGATTTTTTACAATAAAATTCAGATTTTGACCACAATAAATTCCGTTTTTGCTGTTAAATATTATTTTTTGTTCAGATTTTGACCGGTTTTGACCCTGGTATTCTTAAATTTTGTAGTGTATCTGCCCGCTACTTCTTTTTTTTCTGGAGTTCCAGTTCGTCGTTTTTTCGAATCGTTTCTAATTTTTGCTGCATCTCGGAGAACACATGGGCTTTTAGTTTTTGCAGGTCTTCAAGGCTCATTCCGGCAACGGGTACAGGGGCGCAGTAATACGCCCGGTTTTTGCCTGGCCAGAATTTCCACCAGGCACTGTAATGCCATCTGTTTACGGTATCGGGGAAAATTATTGGCAGTATGTCGACTCCGGTATTTATAGCCAGGCGGAAAGCACCGTCATAGAACTCTTTTAGCGGCTTACCGGTTTCGTTGAATGTACCTTCCGGAAAAATAAGGATGTTTCCCTCATGTTTTAAAAATCTCCACATCAGTCTCATACTTCTGGAGCGGCTTTTGGAGTTGCTGCGGTCAACCATGATCACCAGCTGCTTATAGATCAGCCCAACTACTGGAATTGACGAAACTTCCTTTTTCCCCAACGCCCGGAAGTAACCGGGTATGGACGGGAAAATTACAACACCATCCAGATAAGATATATGGTTGGCCACCACTATAAATTTGCGTGATGGCGGAAGCGGCCCCATCCGGCGCAATGGCATACCTATCAGCGTAAGCCAAATCTGAGACCATATTTTTAGTATGCCAAAAATTATTTTCCTGTTCTTGTAGTGGTCCCGAAAACTCAATACCAGAACCAACGGGAAAATGAGCAGTATAGAGCAGACGAATGTAACTGCAACATAGGCTGAGTAAAAAGGTTGTGCCAGTCTCCTCCACATGACAAGCTAGGCTGCTGAAACAGCGGACGGTACAAATGGTCGCCCAACGCCCGACCTACCGGGCCAGGGAATAGCTGCCATGACCAGGAAAAGCGATACGATTATGCACCAGAACAGCGTGCGGAATTTTTTGTCGTCAGAAATGTTTTTCTTCGTTTTGGCATAAGCAATATGCACCAACACCAGCGAAATTATCATCATCAGCGGATGCTCCATCCCGAAAAAGCGGATCACACTGTCTTTCATTGCGCCGGCAACACCCATTTTGCCCGCCCAGCCGTTTACCATATACAAGGCCAGGCCCACAAGCAACTGAACATCACAAAGAATCATAAGGATCAATGCGCCGGTTTTGTCATTTTTCTTAAAGGGCCGTTTGCTCAGCATCCCTGTCAGACTTTGTAGAATGACCAGGAACATGAACAGAAGTACAAAATACCGGAGGATACTGTGAAAGTATAAGATATTAGTGGACATATAGCTATTTTGGACCTAAAAATACTGATAAGAAGTTATATAAAGAAATTTAATGAAAATTAGTATTTAAAACAATGATTTTGAATTGATAAAAATTGATCTGAAAATTATATTTATCAAATAAT
>CAIYJV010000089.1 GCA_903926605.1 uncultured Bacteroidota bacterium | reverse complement strand
TTGGTACCATTCAGGATATTACGGAAAACAAGCTTCTGGAGCTGGAGCTGAATGGATCTTACAAAATGGCGACCGAACAAAACAAGCGGTTGTTGAATTTCTCCTACATTGTTTCTCACAATTTGCGAATGCATGCGGTAAACATTCACAGCCTTCTTAAAATGGTTGATGAAAGTCAGGATCCGGAAGAAATAAAGGAATTTCTGCGGATGCTGAACACGGCGTCGGATATGCTGAACGAAACCATGCATCACCTGAACGATGTGGTAGCCATGCAGAACGCCGTAAACGTGGACGTAAAGCCACTGGTGCTGAATACGCACATCAATCATGCATTTACGGTCCTGAATACGCAGATTTCGCAGAAGAGTGCTCAGATTTACAATCATGTCAAGGATGATGTGATTATTCATTACAATCCGGCTTATCTGGACAGCGTGATACTCAATTTTTTGAGTAACGCCATCAAGTATAGTCACCCCGACCGTCACCCTGAGATAAATATTCGGTGCAACCGGATCCAACCACCGCATGGTGTGGCTAAATGGGTATTGATAATTTCTGACAACGGAATTGGAATAGACCTTTCACGCCATGGCAGCAAGTTGTTTGGTATGTACAAGACGTTTCATACCAATGCAGACGCAAAAGGCATAGGCCTGTTCCTGACCAAGTATCAGGTAGAAGCAATGGGTGGAAACATAGAAGTGGAAAGCGAACCCGGCAAGGGCACAAGTTTTAGAATCTATTTCCGCTAAGGTAATTTCAATTAGTGCCTAAAGTGACGCGAGCCCGTAATTACCATTACCATATTGTGCTCGCGGCAGAATTTAATGCTGTCTGCGTCTCTCACTGAACCACCGGGATGAATAACCGATCTGATGCCGGCCTCAAATGCAATTCGTACGCAATCGTCGAAAGGGAAAAACGCGTCTGAAGCAAAAACCGAACCCTCCAACTCGAACCCGAATTGCTTTCCTTTTTCAATTGCGTTTCTCAAGGCATCTATACGGCTGGTCTGACCGCAGCCCTTGCCAATGAGTTGCTTGTTTTTAACTATGGCTATGGCATTTGATTTCAGGTGCTTGCACACAATATTAGCAAACAACAGGTCTTCACGCTCACGGTCATCACTGCTCCGGGCGCCACATTCATTCCACTCCAGAAAGTTAGATTTGTCGGGACCCTGAACCAGCGTGCCATTCAGAATATTTTTATAGTCACCGTGGTTTTCTATTGCTTTTTTCTGTTGCAACAGGATCCTGTTTTTCTTTGATTTTAAAATATCCAGTGCGGCATCTTCGAAGCCAGGCGCAACCAGAATTTCGAAAAACAGCTCATTTATTTTTGTTGCTACTTCCGTTGTCACATGGCTATTGGTAACGAGAATGCCGCCAAACGCGCTTTCCGGGTCACCGGCAAGCGCGTCTTCCCATGCTTTGAGCAGGTTTTCGCGCACCGCCAAGCCGCACACATTGGTATGCTTTATTACCGCAAAGGCCGGGTCGCTGAATTCTGCTATCAGTTTGCAGGCTGCGTCTATGTCTACAAGATTATTAAATGATAGTTCCTTTCCGTTCAGCATCGTAAAAACTTCGTTGATATCACCATAAAATGCAGCAGATTGGTGTGGGTTTTCGCCATATCTCAGCGTTTGCAGATGAGGAACGGAAAGCTGGAAAAAATCGTTTTTTTCTTCCCTGGCAAAATAATTGGCAATGGCCACATCGTAATGCGCGCATTCAGCAAATGCCATCTTTGCCATTTTTTTTCTATCGTCCCTCGAAGTGACACCATTTTTTTCAGAGAGCAATTGTTCCAGGTACTCGTACTGACTGCGTGCCGCAACCACGCATACGTCGCTGAAGTTTTTTGCCGCAGCTCGTATGAGCGATACACCGCCGATATCTATTTTCTCAATTATTTTTTGTTCGTCGTCAGTTTCTTTCAGCGTATCCTCAAAAGGGTACAGATCCACGATAACCAGGTCTAGCTGCGGAATTTCGTATGTGGCCAGTTGCTCCAGATCCTGGGGTAGGTTCCTACGCGCCAGTATGCCCCCGAATACTTTGGGGTGCAGCGTTTTTACGCGACCCCCAAGAATAGAAGGATAGCTGGTGAGCGACTCGACCGCAGTTACGGGAATTCCAAGGTCTTCGATAAATTTCTGTGTTCCACCTGTAGAATACAGGCGTACATTGAGTTGGGATAGTTTTTTTACAATTGGCTCAAGGCCGGTTTTGTTGAAAACAGAAATGAGGGCAGACCCGATGGAACGATCCATTACAAATATTTTTTGCGGCAAAGATAACTAATGAACTTTTGTATAAAGTACATGCCCCAAATAGTTTTGCGGTGGTAAAACAAAAATGGGCCCATATTGGGCCCATTTCTAAAAAAATAAGTTGATCAGAAGCCTTTCTTAGCTACACCGTCGGCAATAGCCTGAAGTGCCTTTGCTTCGCTCATGATAGCGGCCATTTTGTTTCCTTTACCGTCATTGCCATTGGCAATATAACCACCCTTTGCGGTCTTCGTAACCACTGCATCATGCATAGGAACATTCTTTTCTTTCGTTTTCAGGCAATATGCTTTAATCATTTTTGTGCTGTCCATTTTGTTTGTTTTTTTCGTGATTAATGGGTGCAATATAGCATATTTTAGATAGTGGAAAGTATTTTTTGGCTATCACAACTGGTTTATATTTTTTGGAATATCATGTCTATGGCTGGTTAACCCCTGTATCAAAAGTCAGCCTGCAAAAAAAGTAATTGTCATTTTCTTTGGAAAGATGGTCCGGGCGGTATACCACATGTTTCAAAAAATGGCGTTAAACGAACAAAACGATACCGAATTGAATGTTAAATAGCAAAAAAATCAATAGTTCAAATGGTGTTTTTGCAATTATCTTTGTTGTTATGAAAGTGGTCATTTTTGCAGGAGGCAGGGGCACCCGGATTTCTGAGGAATCTTCATTACGCCCCAAGCCAATGATAGAAATAGGAGGTAAGCCTATACTTTGGCACATAATGAAAATTTATGCGGCTTATGGACATACGGATTTCATTATTTGCCTGGGATACAAGGGCTGGCAGATAAAGGAGTATTTTGCCAATTACTTTATGCACAATGCAGACATAACAGTAGACCTTTCGAACAATTCGCTCGAGGTGCATAAAAACTCGTCAGAGCCTTTTAAGGTTTCTCTTATTGATACCGGTCTGGATACCATGACGGCAGGAAGGCTTAAGAGGGTCTTACCCTATGTGGGTAACGAGCCTTTTATGCTCACCTACGGAGATGGCGTGAGTGATGTGAATATAGATGAGTTGCTTAAATTTCACCGTGAAAGCGGCAAGATATGCACTATGACAGCCATACAGGCAACCAGCAGGTTTGGCGTGATAAAAATGGATGACCAGGGTGTGATAGGCAGTTTCGAAGAAAAGCCTGCGGATTCTGGTACATGGATAAATGGTGGATTCTTTGTCATTGAGCCTGGAATCGCAAAATATCTTCATGACGACGCAGACGATGTCATGTGGGAGCGCCAGCCTATGGACGACCTCGCAAAAGACAGGCAGATAGCCGCGTACCGCCATCATCACTTCTGGAAGTGTATGGACACGTTGCGTGACAAAGAAGAATTGGAAAATCTCTGGCAAACAGAACCTTTATGGAAAAAGTGGTGACCGAGCAGTACCTGCGATCGGTGTTTAATGGCAAGCGTGTGTTCCTGACGGGGCATACGGGGTTCAAGGGAGCCTGGTTGTTGCAAATGCTGCACCGGTTGGGTGCAGTGGTAAAGGGTTATTCGCTTGCTCCTGAAAAAGACCATGACCTGTATCATCAGGTAAATGGTGACAAACTTTGTTACAGTTCCGTCATAGGTGATATTTGTGACAAGCAAAAATTGCAATCCGAGCTGGTCCGTTTCGAACCTCATTTTGTGTTTCACCTTGCCGCTCAGGCATTGGTAAGGCGTGGATACGAACTGCCATCGTACACATTTATGGTAAATGCTCAGGGAACCGCCCATGTGCTGGATGCGCTCCATGCCTATCGGGAACCCTGTATAGCCGTAATGATCACTACCGACAAAGTGTACGATAATCCGGAACGTGGCATTCCGTTCAAGGAAGACGACAAACTGGGTGGTTACGACCCATATTCGGCGAGCAAGGCTTCTGCTGAAATTGTGATCGAGTCGTACAGAAGATCGTTTTTTAATCCCGGAGATTATTCACGGCATAACAAAAGCATAGCTGCCGCCAGAGCGGGGAACGTGATAGGCGGTGGCGATTTTTCTGACGACCGTATCATCCCCGATATTGTCAGGGCTTTGGCAGTAGGTCAACCTGTGGGCCTGCGAAACCCCGCATCGGTAAGGCCATGGCAGCATGTAATTGAGCCACTGGGAGCCTATTTACTACTTGCGGCCCGGATGACAGAAAACCCTATGGATTTTTGCACCGCTTATAATTTCGGGCCCGATCCTGCCGATATGTTGTCGGTAGAGGCGTTGACCCATATTTTCCTGGAGTCTTTCGGTACAGGTAGCTTCCAGTCAGACAAGCAGATAAACGCGCCTCATGAGGCCAACCTGCTGTTGCTGGACAGCGCGAAAGCTTTTGAACATCTGGGATGGAAGCCACAGTTGGATGCGCGACAAGCTATAGAATGGACAGCGAAATGGTATGCGGACAAGCACCGCCCGGCGCATGAAAAATGCGAAAACCAGATAAATACCTACTGGAAATAAAATTGAGTAACACGGTATTGCGAACCCGATGAAAAACGTACAAGAAACACCGCTTGGCGGATCCTTTATTTTCGATCTGTTTGCTGCAGAAGATTCCCGCGGCACATTTGTAAAAACTTTTAATCATACTGCCTGCATCAATGCGGGTATTCCTGAGTTCACAATTCGGGAAAGCTATTATTCATTGTCGCAAAAGGACGTGATAAGGGGAATGCATTTTCAGTTGCCGCCCCATCCGCTGGCTAAAATTGTTTTTTGTCCGGTGGGCGCCATTCTGGATGTGTTGCTCGACCTGCGAAAGTCGTCGCCAACCTATGGCCGCTATTTTGCAGCCGAGCTTTCTGCTACCAATCACAAGGCGTTCTACATACCGGAAGGATTTGCACATGGTTTCCGCGCCCTCACGGACGTGGCTATGACCTATTACCTTGTCTCCAGGGAGTATGCACCGTCTGTGGATACCGGAATTCATGCCTCCGGATTCGGATTCGACTGGGGTACCGAAGCCCGAAATATTTCGGACAGGGATGCCAGTTTTATTACTCTGAAAGATTTTGACAGTCCTTTTGCATAATGAACACTATTTCGGATACCATAACGTACAGGTTGGATGAATTGAAAGGGCTGATGCCCCATTTCTGGGATGCCATCTGCAAATACCATTTAGTCCTTTTTTATGGCGAAATGGGCGCAGGTAAGACGACATTCATTCGTGAGTTGTGCGAATATCTTGGTACCCTTGACGATGTAAGCAGTCCTACCTTTGCACTTATCAGCGAATACAGGATTTTCCCCTCGGGGCAGCCAGAAACATCTGTATTTCACATGGATCTTTATCGCATCAACTCCTTTGGTGAGGCAGTAAATGCCGGTGTGGAAGACTGTATTCAACAAGCACTGGCAGACAACGCTTACGTATTTGCTGAGTGGCCCGAACGTGCGCCGGAATTATTCCGGGCTCCGCATATTGCACTGCATATCACTACCATAGACGAACTAACACGTACAGTCACCGTGCAGTATTGCTAATTGTCGCTGTCAAGATAAATGTACAGCACCGGTATTCTGTTTCGGTTTACCCAATACAGTAACTGCTTTACTTCAGGGCATTTATTGCGCACCAGGCCATAATGCCCATGCCGGTTTCCATCGCATGCTCGTCAATATTAAAATGGGAGCTGTGTACGGGCGTCGTAAATTCCTTTCCATCGCGGTTGGTACCTATGCGGAAAAAGCAACCAGGGGCGTGGTGGGTGTAGAAGCTGAAATCTTCAGCGCCCATCCTCATATCCAGATGCTTTACGTTGTCTGGCCCGACATAGGCATTAGCCCATTCTATTGCCGATGCCGTGAGCACGGGGTCATTAAATAAAGATGGATAACCCTGGGGTATTTCAATAGTGGCTGTGGCTCCAAACGCAGCGCAGGTCTGTTCCGTGATGTTGCGGATCAGACGGTGAGCTTCTGCCCGCCAGGTTTCGTCCATTGCCCTGAACGTACCCAGAATCTCAACTTTATCGGGTATTACATTTGTGGCGAATCCACCATGAATACTGCCGAATGTCAGTACCGATGGTGACAATGGATTGCACTTGCGGGCCACCACCTGCTGCAATGCCACAATAAGCTGTGCGGCAATGGCTATCGGGTCCACAGTGCTATGGGGCTGGGCTGCGTGTCCGCCGCGGCCTTCTATCGTGATATAAATTTCGTCGGCACTCGCCATGTACTGACCGGCCCGGAATCCCACGGTGCCTACCGGCAGGTTGGGGTATACATGCAGTGCCATAATAGCGGATGGTGCCGGGTTTTGCAGTACTCCGGCAACTATCATAAGGCTGGCACCTCCCGGGTGTTTTTCTTCGCCGGGCTGGAAGATCAGTTTTACAGTGCCTTCCCATTCGTCTTTCAGGTCGTTCAGGATTCTTGCGGCTCCCAGCAGGCAGCTGGTATGTACATCGTGCCCGCAAGCGTGCATTACACCGTTGTGCTGTGATTTATAAGCTATGTCGTTTTCCTCCAATATTGGCAGGGCATCCATGTCTGCCCGAAGCGCGATGCATTTTTTGCCGGGGTTCCTGCCTTCTATCAGCGCTACAAGGCCGGTTTCAGCCAGTCTCTGCTGGTTAGTGATTCCCCATCCGGAAAGTGTACGGGATACGAATTCTACTGTTTCATACTCCTTAAAAGACAATTCTGGGTGGCTGTGGATATAATGGCGGATATGCTGCACATCTCCGAAATACAGCGCGGCTTTTTGAAGAATGACTTCTTTCATAGTTTTATTATTTTATGACCACTTTGTCGGGCACGATCATGCATGGGAAGTAAGAAGAGCTGGCCTCGCGATACATGCCCATAGCATCCTGGCGTCTTTTATAGTCGCCTACCTTGACCCGGTAATGAGGTGCAATATAAGAAAGATAGGTACAAACACCGGGATAGTGCTTTTCAAACTGGTCGCGAATCATCAGTGCCTTACCACGGTCTGTTCCGTTATATATCTGTACCCTGAATCCGGATCCTGAATAGGCTCCACCACGACTTTTTCCCGCAGGAGGTGCTTTGGGTTTGGTTTCTTTTTTCGGATGATGGGATGTATGGACCGTCTTTTTTACCGGTTTATTTGTCTTTTTATGAAGGTTTTTTCCTTTTTTAGAATGCCCGGATTTGGTATTCGTCTTATGTTTTTTTGCCCCGCGTGTAGCTATAGCCGTACGTTTGTGCGCATGACCTGCCCTTTCGGTTTTTTCCTGTCCGGTGGAGTGTAGTGTAAAAAGTAAGAAGAAGATCAGCCCAAATACTGGGGTTCTGCTCATTTTTTGGCCCTCAATTCTTTTATGATACTCATGCTGTCTGAACAACCGAGGCGAGTGGCGCCTGCGTGAATCAGTTCTTTGGCAAATTTAAGACTCCTTATTCCACCTGAGGCCTTAATGCCTATTTTTTTGGGGAGGTTGGCACGCATAATCGTCACTGCCTCTACGGTAGCTCCTTTGTCGGCGAACCCGGTAGACGTTTTGAGGAAGTCAATATCGTAATTGCTGTACAGTTCGCAGCATCGCAGCAATTCGGCATCAGTGAGGATACCACTTTCTATGATTACTTTGATGATCTTGCCCGCGTCGTGAACAGGCTTGATGCATGCTTCAATTTCTTTTTCCAACAGTTTCCAGTCACCATTTTTTAGTGCGCAGAGGTCCTGAACCATGTCCAGTTCATCGGCACCCATTTTCAGGGCATCGTCTATTTCCCTCAGTTTCACGTCGGTAACGTTATAACCCAGAGGAAAACCAATAACTGTTGCTACTTTTACAGGTGACCCGTCCAGAAGTTTCCTGGCATTGGTCACATAGCGCGGCGGTATACAAACTGCAGCGAAGTTTTCCATGGACGCTTCCACGCAAACCCTGTCCACATCGCTTAGTGTGGTGGTTTGCTTCAGCAGTGTATGGTCAATATAAGAGGCTATACTTTTGGACATGGCAATTTTTTTTCAGGCTCGGCAACAGATAGGATAGCCAAAAATATGATCATAAGGCTTGTAAAAATAAGAGATTGGTCGGCTTTTTGGATTAAAAATCTTTAACACTGTCTGCGCCATTTTCGCGAGAATATGTTTTCCGAACCGTTCGCTTTTTACTACGAAATGCAAATTTTCAATATTTGCTGTTGATTGTTGCTCAAAAACTATTTTTTTGATTCGAATCTGTTATTATTACAAAAATAGGTTAATATCCTAAATGGATGATAATTGTGTGAGTTAACAATTTTTAAATGATGAAACCTTTGTTATTGTTCTTGTTATACAGGCTTCAATTTTAGTTATCGCCAAAGGTTTGGAAACCAGATGTTGCGGGATTAACTTTGACTTTAAATAAAACTTATTTACAATGGCACACACATTACCCGCGTTGACATACGCTTTCGACGCACTAGAACCACATATTGACGCACTGACCATGCAGATTCACCACGACCGCCATCATCAGGCTTATGTAGACAATCTGAACAAGGCGCTTGCGGGTACGGAAGGTGAAAATAAATCGCTGGAAGAACTGATGGCTGAAATGTCTAAATATCCTGCAGCTGTACGCAACAATGGTGGCGGACACTACAATCATACATTATTTTGGGAAATACTCGGTAACAACAACAGCCAGCCCTCTGCGGAACTCGCTGCTGCTATAAATTCAGCATTCGGGTCACTGGACGCACTGAAAGAGAAAATGAGTGCTGCCGGCGCCACCCGATTTGGTAGTGGCTGGGCATGGCTGATCGTAAAAGGCGGTTCGCTTGAAGTATGTTCGTCGCCCAATCAGGATAATCCGCTGATGGATGTTGCCGAAGTAAAGGGCACGCCCGTACTTGGTATTGATGTGTGGGAACACGCATACTATTTGCACTACCAGAACAAGCGTCCGGACTATCTGAAGGCGATCTGGAATGTGATTAACTGGGATGTGGTAAGCAAAAAGTACGCTGCTGCCATTTAGTCTTTTTGTACTTATACATTTATGAAATGACCTGTGGGATTTTCCACGGGTCATTTCATTTTTGTGGTATAGGTTTGGATTAACGCACAATGATCAAGCGATGCGTGAAGCTTTCGTTACCTGTCCGTGCTACCACCAAATACATTCCTGAGTTAAGCTGCACACCCAAAAGTTCGTCCATGTTGGACGTTAGTTCCTGTTCCCATACTTTTTCGCCCATCGCATTCCAAACTAAGATCTGTGCACGTGTTGCTATCGGTGCCGCCAGCATAATATGCACCTGGCCTGCCGCAGGGTTCGGATAAATGTTCAATGCAAAAGATTGGGTTCCGGGCTGTTGTACCAGGTTTACGGAATCGCATTGTGCCGCGGTGAGCACGGGCACGGGAATCGAAAACTGAGACGTGCCGCAGGTACCAGTATAACTGTAAGTAATGGTGTCTATTCCCGGTGAAATTCCAGTTGTGATGCCTCCGGTAACAGATAGAAATCCGTTGCTTGCACTCCAGGTACCGCCTGTAGGTTGGCCAGATAGTGTATCGGGATGTCCGATACACAAGTAGCTTCCGCCAGTAATGCCCGCAATTGCAAGTGTGTCTGCATGTATGACAAAAGTTGTATCCCGGGTGCCGCAAAAGCCGGTTATGGTGTACACTGCAGTGTCGTTGCCGTAGCCATGCAGACTGACAATGCCATCGGTTGAGATGGTAGCCGGCCCAGTGCCCGATATTGACCAGCTGCCGCCTGATGCCGCATCGGCCAGCGTAACAGTTTGCCCCGCACATCCGGAAGAAGTCCCTGTAATAGCATCAATTGCCGGTAGTTGTAGTACGGTAATGGTTTTTGAGGCAACCGCCGTACCGCAAACATTGTTCACTGCATAATAGATGGTGTCCAGGCCGGGTTGTGCTCCGGTTGCAACTGCACCGGAAACGGAGACATTGCTATTAGTAGCGCTCCAAGTACCGCCAGATGTAGTATCAGAAAGTGTGACTGATGTTCCTGTACACAAACTGTCAGGTCCCACAACTGGTCCTGCGTACGGAGAAGGATTGATTGTAACTACGGTTGTCACGGTGCAAATGCCGTTTAGTGTATAGGTTATAGTGTCGGTTCCAGCTGTGACGGCATGAAAAATTCCCGTCGCGCTATCCACTGATCCATTATTATTTGACGCCAACCAGATTCCAGAACCTGAACTGGAAAGTGTATCGTTTTGTCCGGGACAGGTTGCAGACAAACCACTTATAGGCAAAGGCATGGCCAACACGTTTATGGGTAATAGTACATTGCAACCCGTGGGAAGCATGTACTGTACCGTATCTGATCCTGCGTTTACACCTGCCAGCAAGCCGGTAACCGAATCTATGGTCGCCGTGCCATTGCTAACAGTCCACGTTCCACCCAATGCAGGATCGCTAAGGCTTATGTTGTTACCGGTACATACAGCAGCAGGGCCTGCAATAGCCCCCGGCAGTGGATTTGCAGTCACGGTTTTCGTGACAAAACACCCAAACGAATTAGAATAAACTATGGTGTCGGCTCCCGGAGCAGTAGCATACGCATTGCCCGATGTGTCTATTGCGACAATACCACCCGACGAGGTCCATGTACCGGTGGCACTGTCTGAATAGTACACGGTTTCGCCAACGCAGAATGAGGAAGTTCCCCCGATGACCGATGGCGCTGGGTTTACAGTAAAACTAATGGCTGTGGTGCATCCGTTTGTATTGGTGAAACTTATCGTTGCTGTACCTGTTTGTATACCAGCAATGGCACCCGCCAAAGGATCTATCAAAACCATGTCCGTATCTGAACTGTTCCAAACCCCTGGTTCGCCGCAGGATAGTATAGAACCCGCACCCCGACAAACAAATCCCGGGCCGGTAATTGCTCCCGGCAATGCATTAACGGCAATGACAAGCACTGCGGTTGTGGAACCGCAACTATTGGTGTGATTGTAAAATACGGTGTCGGTTCCTGCTAAAATGCCAGTGAACATATTACCAGTCAGCGCACCACTGTTATTGGATAAGTTCCAGGTTCCGGTTGTGTCTGAAACACTCAGCGTGATGGTACTTCCCTGACAAACGGCAGACATGCCCGAGATGGTATCGGTGGTCGGGAAAGGATTTACCGTAATGGTATAGCGGGCTGTCGCCGCGCCACAGCCATTTGACAAGGTGTATTTTATCGTGTCTACCCCGGCTGAATTTCCGGTTACGGCACCCAGTGATGAAACAGAGGCATGACTGTTTGAAGCCATCCAAGTGCCGCCAGGCGCGGAGTCATCCAGTGTAATAATATTGCCAGTGCAAAGTGTCGTGGGTCCTGTAATGATACCCGAGTTGGGGAGCGGATTTACGGATTCTGTTCTGGTCACAAAACAGCCGGTGGATGGAAGGGTATAAGAAATTATTGCTGTGCCCAGTCCCAGATCGTTAACGAATCCTGTAGTGGGATCTACGGTCATCATTCCGGGATCGCTGCTGCTCCAGGAGCCGCCCGCTGTAGTATCAGAAAGCGTTAATCCGGTACCCACACACAGGGTTGACGGTCCGGAAATAGCTCCCGGAAGGGGATTGACTGTAATATTCCTGATCGCACTGACAGACCCGCAGGAATTGGCAACTGAAACAGTGATTGTCGCTGTTCCTGTCGAGATCCCTGTCACAACTCCTGATGCCGATACTAGTACTATAGCAGGGTCGGACGTATTCCATGTCACTCCGGTCGTTGTTTCATTCAGACTAAGGAAGCGGCCCTGACAAACCATGCTGTCACCCGTTACCGGGTTTAGTTCGGGAGCCATATTAATACTAATGGTCAACGTACTGGTCGCACTACCACAAACATTTGCAACGGTATATGAAATGATCGTGTTGCCGGTAGATATTCCCGAAACAGCGCCCTCTGCATCCACCGTGGCTATGCCGGAGTTGGCAGAGTTCCAGACACCACCGGAAGCAGACACGGAGAGCGAATCAGTAAGCCCTGTACATACAGAGCTGCTGCCCGAAATGCTACCCGCATCCGGCAAGGGATCAACGGTGATGCTATGTTCGGCGTACACACTACCGCAGCTATTGGAAATGGTATAATAAATGATAGACACACCGGCAGAATTTGCGTGGACCGTACCGGTCCCGTCTACCGACATCACTGCCGTGTTTGCACTGGACCAGTCTCCGCCGCTGGTGGATTCACTCAGCGTAGCCACGTTACCGGGGCAGAATTCGCTAGCGCCGGTAATAGAGCCGGGACCGGGCGCAGTATTTACTGTTATCGTAAATGTGGCACTTGCAGAGCCGCAGCTATTTGTTTGGGTATAACTGATCACACAAATCCCAGGTCCTATCCCGGTCATGACACCTGAGGTATAGATTTTTGCGATTGCGGTGTCGGATGAAGTCCATACACCTCCGGTGGTGGTCTCGCCAAGGGTACTGATTGAGCCGGGGCAAAGTACGGAAGTGCCGCTGATGACGCCTGCATCCGGCAGCGGATTTACTGTAATTTGTTTGTGGGCGACCAGAAAACCACAACTGTTTGAAGTCTGATAAGTCACGGTGCCCGTGCCAGCAGCAAGCCCCGTTGCATTTCCATTAATGTCCACTGAGATTATCGTGGCGGGTGACGCGCTCCAGGTACCTCCGGTAACAGTATCGCTAAGGCTGGACAACGAGCCCTGACATATAAAGGAGTCACCTGCGATCTGGCTTATTTGGGGAAGTGGGTTGATTGTTACGGAGTGTTGTGCAAAAGTGGTTCCGCAGATGTTCGTTACAGAGTAATAAAGTGTGTCTACGCCGGTATTCACACCGATCACCGCACCTGTAGCTGAAACAGATGTGTTGCCGTTTGCCGCCGACCAATTGCCCCCGGTGCCAGATTCTGACAGTAAAATTGCCGACCCCACACAGACGGAGGACGGTCCTGAAATAATTCCCGGATCGGCGATCGGGTTTATAGTGAGCGTATATAAGGCTGTAACAGAACCGCAAGTATTGGCAATGGTGTAACTAATGTCAACCGAGCCAGCAGCAACGGCTGTTACAAAACCACCAGCTGTTATGGAGGCAAGACCGGTGCTTCCAGATAACCACGTGCCTCCGCTAACGGATGCAGAGATTGTCGTGGTGTCTGATATGCAAAGGCTGGAAAGTCCATCCAATACAGCCAAGAGAGGGAGTGAGTTTACAGTAATGGGAAATGAAGCCACAGAATAGCCGCACATATTTGTGATGGTATACAGCACCGTGTCAATTCCGGGAGAATTGGCTGACAGTACGCCAGCGACCGATACCGATGCGGCATCGGTGTTGGAGGTGCTCCAGGCGCCGGCAGATGCAGACTCAGAAAGCGTAGTCGATCCTGCAGGACAAAATACCGAATCGCCGGTGATGGTGCCAGCTTCTGGGACATCGTTTATGGTCAGTGTACGCGTTGCGTAACTGTTACCACAAAATCCTGTTACGGTATATGAAATTGTGGTGACGCCCGCACCAACGCAGGTCACAATTCCCGTACCATCAATCGTGGCGACGGACGACGCGCTGCTACTCCAGGCACCTCCGGTCATTGTTTCAGATAGGGTATCATGTACTGAGAGACAAACCTCGTTGTTGCCAGATATCGAACCAGGATCCGGCAGCATATTTACCGTAATGTTTTTAGTGGTTGTTGCAGTGCCACAGCCAGTTACAGAATAGCTGATTGATGTAACGCCGGCCGCCACACCCGAGAAATGCCCGGATGCATCCACGGTAGCGACGAGTGGGTTTGTGGAAGCCCATGCGCCGGCAGGGGTAATGTCATTCATTGTGCCGGTCAAGGAAACACAAACCACGGAGTCACCAGTTAATGGTGCTACTGTAGTAAAAGGATTTACAAGAACCGAGATCGGTGTGCCAGTGCTCACATAGGCGCCGTTCGTTACATACAATGTCCCATTGTAAGTTGTGGGAGCTGAAAATCCGGTCAGGGTGGAAGGGATCGATATGCTGATGTCACTACCCAGCGGAGTGGTTAAAATATTTGAAAAACCGGCGGTCAATGCTGTTGCGTCCCAATTGATATAGTATGCAGACGCACTGCCGGTTACGGCATTTATGGTTTCCACGGCAGTGGCGCCCAGACAAGCAACAGGCGTAGCGCCCAATGTGATGTCGGGAAGTATTTTGACATAGAAGTCCACTACGCTGCCATAGCCACCACCGCATGGATCGGTATAGTCTGTGGCTGCAGACTCACCCATAGACACCCGCATCACGGTAAATCCGCCGCGGGCTGTGGTGGGTACCGTGAACGAGCCATTATAGGTGCCGCCGCTGTATGTAACGGTTTGTGCACTCAGCATTTGTTCGGAAGTGGAGTCTCCAAATACGTAGCTGTGGTTCCAGTCGGCCCAGATCGAACTGTAATAAGTTGTCGAGGCATAAGTCGAAGGATTTGAAACTGTATAAGATATAGTTGCTCCGGGTTTTGTCGTAATGCCAACAGTCGCTACTCGACTAAAAAAGGTACCGGTCTGTGTATAGGAAGTAATGTCCGCAATGCCGCCAGATGTATTAAATCCCACACCGTCGCCGCTGGAAGTGACGGGTGGTACGCAATAAGGGTAGGGGTTAACGGTAATTGTCAGTGGTGTGCTATAGCCCGTGCATCCAAAGGTGTTGGTTACACAATAAGTAATATCGGTTGTTCCTGCGCTCAGTCCGGTCACATTGCCCGATGCATCTACTGAAGCAACGGAGGTTGAACCGCTGATCCAGCCGGTGGTAAAGCCGGTTGTTGGGTCTGTAAGGGGTAGGGTAGCGCCGATATCTAAAGTGGTAATGCCGGTTGGGGTGGCAATGCCTGTTGGAATTGGGTTTATGACTACCTCCACCGTATCGGATTCCACAGTCGCAGAAGAACCGGTGCAGGTAGTCTGCAGGAAGTAATAAGTATTCGATGTGATCGTTGGCGTTGTGTATGAATTCAATGTGGCTCCAGGGATGGCGGTAAAAGTCCCTGTAGGACTATTTGCTGAAAACCACTGATAGGTGATGCCTGTTGCAACAGTACCTCCGGTGACACCCAGAGTGGAGGATCCGCTATTGCAAAAAGAGGCAGGCGTGGCAGATGCAGTTCCTGGTAAAGGAGTTCCGGAGCAACTCACAGCAGCAGTCACAGTGACGCTGGTTGAATTGCTTACGCTGCAACCAAAAGCATCTGTTGCAGAATAACTATATGTTCCGGACGCACTGGTTGCAACGCCCGGGACAGTTGGGTTTTGCGCGGTAGACGAATATGCCAGAGGCCCGGTCCAGGAATAAGTGTATGGTGCTACACCCGGTGTTACCGTGCCGCCGGTAAGAAGCAAGGTGCCACCTTCCACTACGGGAGAACTACTGGATGAGGCGCTTATGGCGATCGCATTCGCATAATTGGCTGTAATGGATGCCGGAGCTGTAGACCCGGTACCCGACGAACCGCCAATACTCCAGGTTCCCGCTGCCGCCGTACCGCCCCAACCACAAACGTAGAAGGTGGCAGTTTGACCCGCACAAAGGTTTACCAGTCCACTGAATGATGGCGTAGGGCCAGCCACAGACGCTGTAAATACAGTTGCGGTGCCCGATCCGATCTGGTACATCATGCCGAATGTATTGGGTCCGGTGCCGCTGGCCTGACCACCCGTAATTGAGATATTGGTGATCTGTAACTCGGTAGTACTGTTATTGGTTACCGTAAAATAAACGTACTTGCCTGCGGTAAATGCCGCTGCAACGGTGCTGATTCCCGCCGAGTACCAGTTTTTCGAATTATAACGGTTGCTACCTGCGTTGTAGGTAATACCGGAACCGCGGTTCCACTGTGAAACAGAAACAGCCGTGGAACCGGGCGTTGTGGTTGCTGGCAACGGCGTGTAGGTTGATGGAGCTGCACTCCCGGGATCGGTATTTGTGCCTCCCCAGGTGTTTGGACCAATAGGTGTCTGCGCGAAAGCGCCGTCATTAAAAAAGACAAAAGCAAACAGGCATCCAATAAAAAGAAGCCAATTTCTCCCGCGATCGTGTGTCAGTTGCATACCAGCAGAATTTACTGCAAATCTGGGTTATTAATGTGACCCCATTGGGTAGTATATGTTATGTTTTATTTACTAAAACACTCAGTAAGATAGTAATAATTTACTTAATGAAATAAAAAAATCTAATTTTTCGCTGTTAAATAACGGATTGGATTGATTTCGTTGACGCTTTTATTTTGGTTCAATTACGCCTATTATACAACCTGGCCTCAGCCACTTGTTTGTGGTGAGATTAGTGTTTCCTGTTAAATAAAGTAAAAAAAGTAGTTTTGCCGTCCGCAATATTGCAAAGGGTCTGTGTATTTGGGTAATTTGCGTTGCTTAATGTTTTTTGTTCTGATGAAGAAATTTGATCTGTTACTGCTTTTGTGTCTTTTTTGCACTGCCGGATACGCTTATGACCGTAAATGCAATGCATCGGTCAAGGCCGGGCAGAGCCTGAACGTTATTGCCAGCCCTGCACAATCCGGAAGGGTTTCGCGTACATCGGGCAGTGGAGACACTACGTGGTACACTAATTTTACCTATCCCGATACGCTGACCGTTTTTCAGGTTGCTTCTGGCGACAGCGGATATTATACCGGAACCAATGTTTATGGTGACAAGGGTTTTGCTGAGCGATACAGCCTGAACTCAGCCGACAGCACGGTGGCCGTAATAGGGGTGTATGCTTTGTTCGCAGGTACCGTAAATGGCGCTTCGGCACACAACGCAACTTTTAAGGTTTGGAGTATGGGCGATCCGATCACTGTCGCTCAACAGGTCAGCTATTCAGGGTTCCCAGTATCCATATCAGACAGTGTGATGGTTCCGTTTACCCAGCTCGGTATCGGACCAGTTGCAGATACGCAGAAGAGTTTTTATTTCCCTCCGCCCTGGGTCAACACGGGTAGTACTTTTTTCGTCGGATTTACACTGGATTATTCTTTCGAAACGCTGAATGGAGATACGATTTCTTTGCAGTGTACTAAAAACGGAGAGCGAAATTCACCGGCATATACCGTACAAGTCAATATTAGCGGTACCGATACGACCACGGATACCATTTTGCAGGTGCAAAACGCCACAATGTATGCTGATGGGAACTGGTACGACAATTATACGCAGAACGATTCTATCTTCAATAACCTCGCAGTTTTCCCGATTGTGGTGATTGGCAATCCGAACGGGGTAAATTCAGTTTCAAGGAACAATCTGGCTTTTATGGGCAATATGCCCAATCCGGCAGATGCCTATACCGACATTTTGGTAAATCTGTCCCAGCCTGACGACGTTGTGGTTTCCGTGAACGACCTGAACGGGCGTGTGGTTGCAGTCAGGGATTGGAAGGGCCTGGCAAATGGTCCGCATAGCCTTAGATTCAATACTGCCAATCTTGCGCCGGGCGCTTATATTTACACCATACGAACTGCAAACGGTGCCGGCATCGCCAGCAAATTAGAAGTGGTGCGTTAATTCTTGCACATGAAGCAGGATCAGGCACTGATAGCTTTAAGTTGTGCAATAGTTGCTGTGGGATCTACTGCTCCAAATACAGTATTGCCGGCAACCAATACATCTGCGCCGCATTTTAGCAGCATTTTAGCGTTGTCCAGTGTCACCCCGCCGTCTATTTCAATCAGACAGTGAGCACCACATTCGTTGCGCATTTGCTTCAGCTGTTTTATTTTGTGGGTGGTCTGGTCTATGAATTTCTGGCCACCAAAACCTGGATTTACCGACATCAGGCATACCAGATCTATGTCAGAAAGAATGTCTGCCAGCAAATTGACGGGTGTATGAGGATTGAGTACCACGCCAGCCTTCATTCCCAGCGATTTTATCACCTGCAGGTTTCGGTGCAGGTGAGTGGATGCTTCGTAATGAACAGATAATATGTCGGCTCCGGCTTTTGCAAATCCTTCAAAGTATTTTTCAGGTTCCAAGATCATCAGGTGCACGTCAAACGGTTTCCGGGCGGCACGTTTCATGGCTGCGATCACGGGCATGCCGAATGTGATATTGGGTACGAACCTGCCGTCCATGACGTCGAGGTGAAACCAGTCGGCATCACTTTTATTGATCATTTCTATTTCCTCGCCAAGGCGCAGGAAATCAGCGGAAAGCATGGAAGGCGCGATGATAGCCATATATAATGTTGTTTTATGTTTATTGAGTTTTTGTCAGGGTTTGGCCTGGGGTGGAACGTCTTTCACTTTCAGGCGTTTCAGTGCTTCCTTCGGGCTATTGTAGGCGGGGTCAAGAACCAGTGCGTGGCGGTAGTCTTCAATTGCCAGTTTCATGCTGTCCAATACTTCATAACATACACCCCGATCGTAGTATGCAGTGGGGTTGCGAGGGTCTACCTTTAAGACCATAGCATACTGACGCATTGATTTCTCAGCCGAATCCTGTTGCATGAGTATGTTGCCCATATTAAAGTAAGCATCCACATAATGCCGGTCGCGGAGAATACATTTTTTGTATTCTTCCTTGGCTCTGACAAAATCTTTCAGGTCCTGATAAAAAACGCCGCGCGCAAAAATCGGGAAAACATCGGTGGTGTCTATTTTAGAGGCATTGTCCAGATATTTCAGTGCGATAGAATCCTTTCGGTTAGAATAGATCATGCCCAGCTGGACGATAGCGTCTTTGTAGTCCGGGGCCACCTGTACGGCAGTTAGAAACTGCGACAGTGCCTTAGCTGTGTCTTTCATGTCCTTGTAGAGCATTCCCTTGAGGAAGTATGCCTCCGGGCTAAAAGCGTCGGCCCGTAACACAATATCTACTTGCTGGAACCCTTCGGCATGTTTACCGATATACAGTAGCATTTTTGCTACTTTCAGTCTTGCTTTTTTGTCTTTCGGGTCTTTTTCCAGTGCTTTTCTCAACCATTGCACCGATCCTTCAATATCCTTGCGCTCGAACAGCAGGTCGCCGACGAGGCTGTAAAGTGATGCATTGTTGGAGTCCAGCGTTATGGCGTGTTTATAGTCGTTTATAGCCAGCGAATCCAGCTTCATTTTACGCAGTGCATTGCCACGGTCTACCCACAGGGCTGGATTGGCTGGATTTTTACCAATCTCCTCGGTCATAGATTTCAAGACCGGATCCTGTTTGAAAACCGGGTTGTTGTCCTCCGGGGACCCGGACTTATGACTGTTGCAGGCCATAGCCAACATCAAAATCAATACGATAGCGGCAAGGAATGCCCCTGATTGCTTCATGGTGCAAACTTAAATTGAAAATTTTGATTTGGCTGGAGGAGCTTCCACTGAAATGTTATAAATAGTCAAATTTTGGTTGGAATACAGCCTGGCTGAAAGCTGAATTCCCGGAATATGAACCGGCGGGAACCTGAAACTGATTAATTTTGATGCCGATGGCAGTCTCCTACAACATATTGATCATAGACGATGAAGATAAGGTTCGCAATTTGCTGAAGCGGATCATAGCGCTGGAGGGTTACAGGGTTCTCACTGCTTCCAAACTGGAAGAGGGCCGGCGCATACTAGCTCAGGAGCCCATTGATATCCTGCTTTGCGACGTGCGTCTGCCGGATGGGAACGGGGTGGATTTTTCGGCAAATCTGAAATCCGAATTTCCGGCGATGGAAACCATACTACTCACCGCTTTTGGAAATATAGCCGACAGTGTACGAGCCATAAAAAACGGCGTTTTCGATTATATAGTCAAGGGGAACGACAACGACAAGATCATCCCGCTTTTGAGCAGGGTAACCGAAAAGGTGCGCCTGGCACGGAAAGTGGAGGAACTGGAAAAGCGGCTTCATAAAAAATATGGGTTTGAAAATATTGTCGGCCAAAGCAGTGCCATGCAGCAGGCAGTTACGCTGGCACGTAAGGTAGCACCCACTGGCGCTGCCGTGATGTTGCGGGGAGAAACGGGCACGGGTAAGGAAGTTTTTGCAAATGCTATTCATTGCAACAGCACTCGTGCAGCCGGTCCTTTTGTGGCTTTAAATTGCAGCGCGCTGGGCAAAGATATCATTGAAAGTGAGTTATTTGGTTACAAGGCCGGTGCGTTCACGGGCGCGATCCGTGACAAGAAGGGGTTGATCGAAGAAGCTAAAGGTGGCACTTTGTTTCTGGACGAGATAGGCGATATGCCGACGGAGCTTCAGCCCAAGTTGTTGCGGTTTTTGGAGAATGGCTCGTTTTACCGCGTCGGTGACCCAACCGAATATACGGCCGATGTGCGAATTATTGCCGCTACCAACTGTGCATTGCAACAAGCGATTGAAAAAGGTCAGTTTCGCAGCGATCTGTATTACAGACTTGCCGTTTTTACCATCAGCCTACCGGCATTGCGTGAGCGGGAGGGCGATGTACTGGTTATGGCGCGCCAATTTGTACAGGAATACAACCTAAAAGTTAAAAAACAAATTGTGGATCTGGAATTACCTGTTCAGCAGGCCCTTATGGCCCATAGCTGGCCCGGAAACGTACGGGAGCTTAAAAACGTAATGGAGCGGGCAGTGATTCTGGAGGATTCCGGCCTCATCACCATCGGAAGTCTTCCTTACGAAATGCAACTACTTTCGGGTGGCCAGGAATCGGAGGTTCATTTTACCGGGAGTCTTACGCTGGCTGCAGTAGAGCGGCAACACATAAAAAAAGTACTGGGAATGACTCAGGGCAACAAGCCTGAGGCTGCCCGTTTGCTGGACATAGGTCTGGCTACGCTGTACCGTAAAATAGAAGAATATGGACTAAAGGGCTGACGTATGCGTTTTCAGTTCATCAAGTGACGATTGTGTGTTACCAGCATTTGCGCGTCATATCCCTCGATCGTACCGCATGTCTTCAGCGTTTTCCCCAGATCTGTTACCTGGTATGTCTGCATTTCATGTACCTCTGAAATGACACCCTTTCCCAGTAAATAATCCCTCAGTTCGTAAAATGTCTCCAGAATGTCGCCGTTCTGACTCGGGAAAATAAAGTTGGGAGAAATTGCGTCCTGTATCAGGTCATACAGATTAAACTCCTTATCTGAATCAAACCCCGGGATGATCTTATTCAAAATGTTTCGCTCGTACGTGGACAATACTATATTGTCGAAAAAATACTCAGGCCCCTGTTCAAACATAAGATTGATTTATTGAATTTTGGAATTGGTTCGCAGTCAGGAATTTTACAATAACAAAAATAATTGGTATGTTTTCGCTGTCTGGTGACGCCGGTTAGTGAATACAATGTTTGTTATCACTGTTTTGGGTAAATGGCTGCTGGATTGCTTTTCATAGGTTCGACGGGTTTTGTGAATTGGATAATTGCATGCAGATTAATGTTTAGATATAAAAAATACAAAATAGTAAATGGGTTCAATTAAAATTTCTAGCGGTGGCAAGTGTTATCGCAAAGTCCGTAATTCGGAGGTTCCTGATTTTTTGCCGATTTGCAGAAACAAATTCTAATTTTGCACCCTGATTCTTAAAACACAGGCGGATGTGTCCGCACTTATAATATGACAACGACTTCTGCAAGAGTGATACGTGCACCAAGGGGAAACACACTGAGTTGTAAAAGCTGGGTGACCGAAGCAGCCTACCGTATGATTCAAAACAACCTTGACCCCGAAGTAGCCGAAAGGCCTCAGGATCTGGTGGTTTATGGTGGGATAGGTAAGGCAGCCCGTAACTGGGAGAGTTTTGACAAAATACTTTCCTGCCTGCGCGATCTTGAGGAAGACGAAACGCTGATGGTACAGAGTGGTAAGCCCGTCGGTATTCTAAGGTCGCATAAAAATGCGCCAAGGGTACTTATCGCCAATTCAAATCTGGTGGGTCGCTGGGCAACCTGGGAGCACTTCCGGGAATTGGAAGCCAAGGGCTTGATGATGTATGGTCAGATGACCGCGGGAAGCTGGATATACATTGGTTCTCAGGGTATAGTTCAGGGCACTTACGAAACATATTTGTCGCTTGCAAACAAGCATTATAACGGATCGCTGAAAGGCACACTCAACGTAACTGCCGGACTTGGCGGTATGGGTGGCGCTCAGCCGCTTGCGATCACTATGAATGAGGGTGTCTGCCTGGCAGCCGAAATGGAAGAATGGCGCATACTGAAACGAGTGGAAACACGCTATCTCGACAAGTGGACCAGCAATATAGACGAAGGAATTGACTGGGCGCTACAGGCCAAGGCAAATGGAGAGGGGATATCTATAGGCGTATGCTGCAATGCTGTTGATCTGCTGCAGCGCATGATAGACCGCAATATAACACCCGATACGCTTACCGATCAGACGTCGGCACACGACGCGCTCATTGGCTATTTTCCAGAGGGTATGACGGTGGCAGAAGCGAATACACTTCGCCAGGCTGACCCAGTGGAATACGAAAGTCGCTCATTGGATACAATCGCCCGCCATGTGCGCCAGATGCTGGAATTACAGAAACGCGGTGCCATCACTTTCGACTACGGCAATAACATACGCGGTCAGGCTAAGGACAAGCGTGGTGTGGAAAATGCATTCGATTTCCCGGGCTTCGTGCCAGCATATATTCGCCCTCTGTTCTGCGAGGGCAAGGGGCCGTTTCGCTGGGTGGCTTTAAGCGGAGATCCGGAAGATATTTATACTACAGATAAGGCGTTGATGGAATTGTTCCCGGAGAACAAAGGCCTGAACCGCTGGCTTACCATGGCTCGCGACCGCATTGCATTCCAGGGCCTTCCCGCACGTATTTGCTGGCTCGGAATGGGTGATCGTGAAAAAGCAGGTTTGCTTTTCAACGAACTGGTGCGCACCGGTAAGGTAAAGGCTCCGATCGTCATTGGTCGGGACCATCTGGATACGGGGTCGGTGGCTTCTCCAAACCGGGAGACAGAAGCCATGAAAGACGGGAGTGATGCTGTGGCCGATTGGCCCATACTCAATGCCCTTATCAACACAGCGGGCGGTGCTAGCTGGGTGTCCTTCCACCATGGTGGTGGTGTGGGTATGGGGTATTCGCTCCATGCCGGTATGGTGATCGTCGCCGATGGTACAGCAGATGCCGAAGAGCGTCTGCGCCGCGTGTTACACAATGATCCGGCCATGGGTGTGATCCGTCATGCGGATGCCGGGTATGAAGAAGCGATTGAGACCGGAGCCAAATTCGGATTGAATTTATAATTGAGTTAAAACAATTTCTGATGTTAAGGATCGGGCAGGGTATAGACTTCCACAAGATGGTGGAGGGCAGGGAGTTTTGGCTGGGTGGGATCCACATTCCACACAGCAAGGGCGCTTTGGGGCATTCGGATGCAGATGTGCTGCTGCACGCCATTTGCGATGCGCTTCTGGGTGCGCTGTCCATGGGTGATATCGGACAGCATTTCCCCGATACAGATGCCGCTTTCAAGGGTATTGATTCCAAAGTTCTGCTCACTAAAACTTACGAGCTCGTTCGGGCCAGGGGTTATAAACTGGTAAATGCAGATTCAACGATCCTGTTGCAGGCCCCCAAGATCCGCAAATATGTGGACGAGATGCGGGCCACGATCGCGAGCGTACTGGAAGTGGAAATAGACGCGATCTCTATCAAGGCAACCACCACAGAACATCTTAGTTTCATTGGCCGGGAAGAAGGCATAGTCGCTACGGCAAATGTGTTGTTGATGAAGGGGTAGAGGATGGTACGAAGTACCTGCTTCAAATAGTATATCTGGGCAAAGAGAAGGAGTTGTATTCGGTTTGCAGTGCCGGTGTCCCGGCATATGCTAGCTGATCAATCGCGGGTGTCGTAAAATATACAGGGCTCATTGGTATATTATCATGGCCAGGTGCAAGGCAGTTCAGGGTTTTCCGAGCAGGAACGGATCTATTTGCTTACACACTTCATCATGCTATCCCACAAGCGGGTAGCAGCAAGATCCCAGCTAAATTTCTGGCGCTGAATGCGTGCGTTTTGAATCAGTCTGGCGCGCAAAGCCTCATCCTTATAGATCATGTGCATCTTATTGGCAATGTCTTCCACGTCCTGCGGGTCTACCATCAGGGCCGCATCGCCAGCCACTTCGGGCATAGACGAAGTATTGCTCACGATCGCAGGTACATCGCATTCCAGGGCCTCCAGAATGGGGATCCCAAAGCCTTCGAACAGTGACGCATAAACCAGTGCATAAGCACCGCCAATCACCTTAGACAATTCGTCCACGTTCATATAGCCTACCCACTTCACTTCTTCACGGAATGGCATCTCAGCCCGCAGTTGTTCTACCTCCTCATACTTCCAGGCCAGGCGTCCCACTATCACCAGCTTCATGTTTGTTTTCTGGCGTTTTTTAAAAGCGGCAAAAGCTTTCAGGAGATTCACTATGTTTTTCCGGGGGTGCAGTGCACCAGCAAACACAAAATACTCGCAGCCCTCGGCATACTTTTGCTTGGTTTCTTCACGCTCAGCCACAGTCAGCGGCCTGTATTCGGCATGTGCGCCATTGCAGACGAGGTCAATACGGGATGGGTCTACTTTATAATGTTTTACGATGTCCTGCCGGGTAAATTCAGACACAGTGGCCAAACGGGTGGCGCTGCGGGCGAAAAGCGGCGAATAGTGCCTCCAGTAAATACGTTGAGCCGGAACGACGTGTTCGGGATAATGCTCGAAGGCCAGATCGTGTACCACAAGGCAGGTAGGCACCTTGGTACTGAGCGACATGAAACTGTCCGGAGACAGAAACAAATCTATTTTGTACTTGCGCAACATATAGGGCACGCTCCACTCAAACCACAAATAGAACAATATGGGGTGGCGGGCCTGCGGATGCACCACGACCGGCGTCACATTTGGTGCAAACACAAATGCAGGATCATAGGCTCGGTCGAAAAAGAAATAGAATTCATGCTCCGGGTGGCTGCGAACTATACGCTCTACTGTTTGATAAGTAAACCAACCTATTCCCTCTAATTTTCCCTTTAATAATAAACGGGTATTTACTGCAATGCGCATACTTTCAGCGGACAAAAATATACTTTTACAGCATTATTGCCAGTTAAACCTGCAAATGCGCCGTTTTTTTGTAAAGAATATTCTTTTTGTCATTGCGGTAAACGTATTGGTCAAGCCGGTTTGGGTATTTCTGATAGACCGGAATGTGCAGAATACGGTACCGGGCGGCGACTATGGAACCTACCAGGCACTGATGAGTCTGAGTATAATATTCCAGACGCTGCTTGATTTCGGGATCACCAACTACAATGCCCGGACTATTGCCATGCATCCTGAACGCCTCACAGAGGTATTTCCGGCCATGCTTTCGGCTCGTTTGGCGCTGATGATCACCTATATCGTCATTGCTTTCTGTGGTGGCTGGGTGCTAGGATACCGAGGTTGGGAATTAGGTTTGCTTATCGGCGTATTGTTAATTCAATCGCTAAACGCTCTGGTATCGTTTATCCGCAGCAACGTATCCGCCTTGCACCGGTTCAAGACAGACGGCTTGTTGTCCATCATCGACAGGCTGCTGATGATAATGATCTGCGGTGCCCTGCTATTCCTGCCCGCCACCCGTGGCAAATTCAAGATAGAATGGTTTATCGCCGCTCAGATTTTCTGCTATTTCGTGGCCGCCGCAATAGGCTATAATATTTTGAGGCGAATAGGTAATGTGCGGCTGCGGTTTTCGCTAAATTGGAACGAAGTAACGGGTATCATGAAACAAAGCCTGCCCTATGCATTGCTTATTTTTCAGATGTCTGTTTACAACAGGGCCGATGCAATGATGGTAGAACGCATAAGTGGAAAGCAACAAGCCGATATTTGGGCGGCAGCGTTCCGCCTGCTCGAGGTGTCCAATATGTTCGGGCTCATGTTTGCCACTATGTTGCTGCCCATGTTCGGGCGTATGCTGGCACAGAAACAGGATGTGCATACCATTATTCGCCTGTGTGTGAATATGATGCTGCCCATGTCGGTAACGGTCGCAGTGGCTTCGGGTTTTTTCGCACCCGATATTATGAATACGCTTTACAAGGCCTGTACCACCAACCCGCTGGCCGCACCCGACTACTACATGGTTTTCGCCGTACTTATGGCCTCGTTCCCTGCCTGGTGCATGATGTATATCTATTCCACCCTGCTCACGGCAAACGGCAGCCTGAAATACCTGAATATCATTGCCTTTGCCGGAATGGTTGTGAACCTCACGCTCAATTTCACCCTCATACCCACCCACCATGCTGTGGGCGGTGCTGTTACTTCGTTTGTTACGCAAACGCTACTGTCCATCATCTTCATTATTGTCGCATGGCGGACGGTAAAACTGCCTGTATCGCCGCGCTGGCTGTTGGCGCAGTTCTTTTTTATTGCCGCCTGCTTTGGCCTTGCCTGGGCTATACGGAATTTTATCCCCGCCTGGTGGATCATTCAGCTGGTACTGTTCGGTGCAGTGAGCCTGGGCATGATGTTCCTGCTCCGGTTTGTCTCTGTAAAAAGCATTATGCAGATAAAAGCGAATAAGGGGGAGTGATTAATGATATATACATATAAAATGCATAACATTTTCAAAAACGCAACCACCCAAAAAGGTTACATTTTTTAAAAAAACGTCATAGTGTTGAGTTTTGTCTGCGTAACTAATTGTAAGTGAGTCATGTAAATTTTATTTTCAGGTAACAAAGTATGCAACTGGGTTACACTTTAGGAATTTACAAATGCATATGTGATTGATTATCAATAGCGGTAGGGTAACAAAGGTTACACCGGGCCGAAAAAAGGTTACAGCGATTGGATATCATATATTTTCTGTTTGTTCACAATGTCGCATCATTTTCAACTGACGAGGCCGGGGTACAGCGGCTCCTGTGTCAAATAACTTTTTGGTCCTGATCAGGAGCGGCAGAGACAAAGATACAGGTAGGTTTCGGGGGCCGGGTTCAACAATTTTATGGCTAAACGGAAGGTGTAGTGTAATTGTGCGGGTTTGGTATTAGGGTGGTTTTATTGTTTGAAACGAGATACGTGGGGCTGCAAGACTTTTCGGTACAATCAGTAATAGTTGATACTCCACTTTTCCCGTTGAATACCATTGGGAGTACTGCCTGCCGGGAGGCAAGAGGGGTAAGTTCAGGTTGACACGTTGGTCCCTATCGGAACAAACCATCTGTAGCGCTTCGAGATAGCTAACAGCCCATTTTTGAATTCTGTCCGGACCTGGATGCTACTCCCGTGCGAACTTAACATATCGTTTATTGCCGTTAGTGTCTGTAAACATGACGACATATATTCCTGGCGGCAGTTCTGCGATATTCTGGGTGGCCGGGGTTTGGTGTACAATTGTCTGGGTCATGCATCTGCCGGTCAGGTCGAGTATCTGTACCAGTCCTGCCGCTTCTGTCTTAATGTTCACTTCATTCCTGGCAGGATTGGGGTACACGCTTATTATATCGTCGCTTTGTTTCCCCACACTCCGGGCCTTCAACGGCACGCCCACATTGGTTACTTTCCGCACCCTATTATTTAGCCAGTCCGCAATATACAAGTTGCCGTCTTTGTCAAATGCTAGACCTCCCGGGTGGTACATTTTCGCCGCTGTCGCAGGCCCACCATCACCAGAAAAACCACCGGTATCCACATCCCATCCTGCACCGCACCCCACAACCGTCGTGATAATATTGGTATTACGATCAATTCTACGAACAACATTGTTATCGCAATCGGTAAAAAATACATTGCCCGCACCGTCACAAGTAATACCCTGCGGCCAATTTAGAGCGGCAGCAGTTGCAGGTCCATAATCGCCGTTATAGTTATAAACGCCGGTACCGGCAAAGGTTGTAATGATTCCGAACTCGTCCACTTTTCTAATAATATTATTATGCACGTCGGTGATATACATATTTCCATATTGGTCATGGGCGACATCATTTGGGTGGTTCAGTATTGCAGCAGTTGCGGGACCCCCATTGCCGCCAAAGCCAGTAACAGAATCTGTACCGGCAACCCTATACACCTGATTGTCAGGTGTGATTTTGTGTACCACATTGCAGACATTGCTATAATACAAATTTCCAAGGTAGTCTACATCCACACAAAAAGGGTCAAAAACATGGACGGCACTAACAGCGCCAGTGTCATCAAAACACATTGGAGTTCCATCGCCGACACAGGTCGTAATAACATTTGTGCTTAAGTCGATTTTTCTAATGCGATTGTTGCAAATGTCCGGTATATAAAGACAATTGTTGACTAGCCGAATGTACGCCATGTCACAAAACTCAGCATAACTTGCGTCACTATCATCTCCTCTAAAACCTCCAATCCCGTTTCCGGCAATTGTATGTATGACGCCAGCGGTATCAACCATTCTAATTCGTAGGTTGTCTTCGTCTGCAATGTATAAATTTCCTAAACTATCAAATGCCACAGCTACAGGCTGATTTAAATATGCTGCCGTTGCCGGCCCATTATCCCCGCCGAAACTCCCGGCGAATCCATAAGGAGTAATACCAGCTACAGTTGTTATTATCTGTGCCGATAATTTTAAAGACATCAGCAACGATAAAATGAAAGATAGCACCAAAAACTTCAGTTTTTTCATTGGACGATAAATTTCAATGTAAAAATCCTTCCGTGCCAGTCTAAAAGGCGTACCAAATAAACACCGGGCACAGGATTACCGATACTAATGTTTGCAGAACCATTAACGAATTGAAGCTCATTATAATAAACTTCACGTCCCAACTCATCCATAACTACAGCCCTAACCGGCTGAATATCCTTGAGAAATTGCTGAATGATAAAAGTGCCTTTGTTAGGATTCGGAAGCAAAGAATATTGCTGATTTGAAAAGTCTAGAGAACCACTGCTTATTGAAGTTCCAGACCTTTTTCCCCGACCATTTTGCCCGCAATTACACTGGTCTCCATCTGGCTTTGTGTCGCAACTGTCCGTCCAAACGCGCAAAGCATCAAAAACTGCAGAATACAATGCCCTTGACTGGTAAACGACCGGACCATACAAAGGAGGACAAAGGTTCGCCAAATAAGCAAGTTTAATGCTATCGGTACACTCAATTGCTCCGTTGAGGTAATTTTGATAGATCTTGTAAAAACTTAGATGAGTGCCGACGATATAGTCCGCTGAACTATCATCGACAACATACGCTCCCGTGACACTATCGAAAAATTGCCCATTTCCGACAAGCGGCGCCCACTGATTGTCAAACAAGTAGTTTGTGGTTGACGAATCACAATTAATAATTGAGTTTTCAATAGACGCCACATAACTATACCGTGAGTTATTGGCCATCGAAACAAAACTATCCAGAAGCGGAGAAATATTTATTAAATCAGAATCATTATTCACTACCTGCCAAGCAAGATATTGTCCAGTCCAGCTTCTCACTTCCGTGTCTAACGCAGGAAATGGCGCCGAATTACGTGCATAGGTTTCATAGACTGTTTGTGGATGATGCAACGCAGCATCGGGGCTCCCGGGGCCTGGCTGTATTTTAAGGCAGACATCCTCTTTTGAAGGGGAAGTCGTCGTGAAGATCGCTCCAGGCAAATCATAATTGTCAGTTGAATGATCTCCATCATTGTACGCTGGATCATGTGAGCCATCATTAAACACATAAAAAGGAGAATAAAGGGGATAAAGAATCGGAGTTGTTCCGCTGGAAGCACCAGTTACTACATAAGTTTGTTTATTTGCAATACCCCACATTGACCCATTCCATACATTATCCATTGTTTGGGTCGGGCTGCCTTGCTGGTTGATGATACCTTGATTCAATACAAAGCCTCTAAGATTGTTTGTTATTCCGTTGTTGTGCCACGCAGTATTAGGATTTTGGAGAAAGAACTCATACCCTTGAGAAAGATCAGATTCGTTGTTACAAGCAATGGAAGGATTTGTGCAGTGTGACTCGTAAAATGCTCTCAATGAATAATTGGTCATATCCGCATGGTCACTTCCTACCACATTATTGTTCCAAACAAAACTGTTTCTACTGTATGTATGGCTAATGCCATAACATTGTTCGAGCCCTCCTGCATGAGAACGAACTGAAATTTTGTTACTTTCTGTAAAAACCTGCTGCATATTAAAACCATTCACAAGAATCCCCCTCCATGCCCGGTCAATTGCATTGCCGTTGGTTTCGACATGCCCGGTCACATGGTCAATGATATAGCTCAAACCAGCGGCATTTTGAACGGAGATACCAAATGCGGTGCAGTGAGTGCTCAAATCACTTATGTCTGTAGTAAAGGCAGCATTGATCCTGTTGTAATTGACCTGTAACGAACCGGCCCACTGTACGGCCGGAATAAACATTTTTAAGACCGTCGAGTAATAGCCGGGCGCAAATGTGGATGTAAACGAAATTCCGTTTGGAGTGGCTGTAATTTGGTTGTGATTGAACTCAGCGGCATCATATGCCTTTGTTTTTACAAAATAACCAAAGGTATTTGGGTCAAAAGATGGTTTACTATAATCCTGTTTTGTTACAATATATGAGTTGTCCCCTTTCAGGTGGTAGTAATCCTTACAGTATAGACCGTACTTACAACTGTAGAAAGAATTAATCGCAGTGGCAGTGCCATCTGGCACATACTCGTAAACCGGTTCAATCAGGGCCTGATACAATGTGGCATCATTCATCTGTGCTAAAACCCCATACCCGCCTAAATAAACTGGAAAAGAGTGTGATGGAAAAACAGAGATGTGAGGCTCAACGAAAGCATTATTGTGCAAAATGAAATTACCATTTGTTACAGACACGCCATATGAAAGGTTGTCAAACAGATTGATCCTCGAGTTATATTTGTCCGCTGTGCTTGATACCTCCGTAGTTGAAGTACCTACCACGACACTATTATAAGTTGGGTAAGTATTCTGTCCAATGTTATTCATGTAGATGCCGATGTAATCGTGCATAAATTTAGGAATGTGACAATCGGCACCCACATAATTTGCGATTTCATATGGGTTGTCGTACGCCGAAATACCCACAGCGATACGGCCCTTCAGTGGTGAATAAAGCGCAGTATAAGTTCCGGGATTTGTGTTGGGCCAGTCGAACGGATAATTTGAAGTTGTCGGCCCGGACGTCATATCCCGGCAGGTAAATACACTGTTTTGAATAGACAGTGCATAATTTCCAGACAAATCCATATCGGTGTATGAATTGAAATTTTGCAGCGAAATGCCGATATAATTGCTGTTGAAAATTGCTGAATTAGCCACAATATAGTATGGAAGCCATGAATTATGAGCCATTGGCTTATTGAGCGTAACGGCTGCACGGGCATCTTCAATCAGCGTGCTGACAGAATCAACGCCAGTCGCAACATTAGCACGCAGCGAAATAACACCATTCTGACCTGCCGGGTAGTCCGCGTCAGGAGGCAGGTTTCCCAGTACGATTCCTTCCCACATTTGACTTGGGCAAGAATACAGGTGATTACCATTTAAAAACAAAGCTGCGTCTCCATCCACATAAATCGTTGAATTTGCGTTGATTTCGATTGTTGAATTTAACGTCGATGATCCGAAAAAAACAACTTTACCACTTATTTCCAAGTCCTGATCTAAATAGTAATTGCCAACAGGCATATTGGTTACTGCGCCACTGGCACCGACTGCAAGTCCGCCTGATGTCCCAGAGGGGGTACCCAGACTAAGTAGAGGACGCGAGGGATCGGCCCCTGTGCATGGCTCACATTTTCCGGATGGAACTGAAACATAAACATCGGAAGCAGCAGTACAACCATAGGCGTCAGTTACAACGGCGGTAAAATCTGTTGACTCTGTAAGAGAAACAATTGTTTCTGTAAATGAAGTACCACCACTAGGGTCCAAACTTGCGGAAGGAGTCCATGCCACAGTATATGGCGCTGTCCCCCCGGTTGGATCGGCTTCTAGTAGGGATGTCCAAACACCTGGACAATATATGTTAACCGGGGGAAGGGAAACTGATACAGTTGGATCTACCGTAATTTCAATTGTACTGCTACACCCTAACAAAGTATAGGTCAATGTTGCTGTTTCAAACGTTGTACCCGCAAGGAAACCAGTAACAATGTCAGTCGCGGGATCAATTGTGGCGACTGCAGTAGCGGAACTGACCCAACTTCCACCGGTTGGGCTTGACATTAAAGGAAGCGTGTTGTCTCCGCCGGAGCTGTAACAAATGACGGATGAAGTTACTGGAGGAATAGGAATGATGGTTGGCAAAGCATTGATTGTCAATGTAAATGTTTGGAAACAGCCAGTGCCAAGGACATAAGAAATTGTTGCTGTTCCCTCATTAATACCGGATACAACGCCGACCGCTGGATCACTAATTGCAACATATAAAATATCAGATGTAGACCATGTTGCCGACGGGTCCATTGTGGCGTCAGATAGCGTAAGCGACGACCCCGCGCAGATACTTGTCGTCATTCCCGCGCTTGAAATCGGATCTGGCAAAGGATTTACGCTGATTGACACTGTCGCAGAATTCTGGCAGTCGTCCGTTCCTGTTACGGTCAATGTGTAAGTGGTCGTCACAGTAGGGGTAACTGTTGGATCAGATAGTGTCGAAGAATACCCATCTGGACCCACCCAGCTAAAGGTAACTGTTGTAACCGACGAAGTTCCGGTTAAACTCACGGCTGTGCTGGCACATACTGTGGTATAAGTAGCGGCAACAGAGATGTCTGGAGTCGGGTTAACAGTAATTGTAGTTGTTGCACCATTTTGACAACCTTTTACATCAGTTACTGTTACCGAATAAGTAGTCGTAACAGACGGACTGATTTCCGGATTTGCAACTGTGGACGAGAATCCGTCGGAACCAGACCAAAAATAACTTATAGCGGTACTGGATACACCTGTTAGATCAACAATGCCTCCCTGACAAATCAATGGACTAGACGAAGTAACTGAAATATCGGGTAATGGATTGACTGTAATAGTACGTGATACTTGGCATCCAGTGCTTAACATATAAATTATGGAAACAGTCCCGCCACTAATTCCGGTAACGACACCGGAAGACGGGTTAACGGAAGCGATAGATGTTGAACTACTGCTCCACGTGCCGCCGGAAATATTTGCAGACATTGATATATTGGAATTCGCACAAACAACATTTAAAGTACTGGTAATTCGTGGTGTTGGCTCTATAGTGAGCGTCTTAACAGCATTGGGGCCACATCCCGTGGAGTAGGTTGCATTAACGGTAGTTGGCACAGTGCTGGAAGAAGTAGTAGCCGAAATAATTCCAGACGTCGGATTTATAGTTGCAACTGATGTCGGAATACAACTCCAGGTACCACCGAATGCAGCATCGGATAAAGTAGTACTTGTTCCACGGCACAAGGTTGGCGGACCGGAAATGGTTTCAGGAACACCATTGATTGTTACTCCTCCATTACCCTGGCATGAACCAGCCGCCTCCGGAGAGGTGCAAAAAATTGAAAAATTTCCTGAAGAAGTAATTGGAAATGAAATCACTACAGTGCTAGGGTCAATTGGAGTTATTGTACATGTGCTGCAAGTCCATGTACCCCCGGTCAGCGGTGCTTCCGTAAGCGTAATAGTTTCGCCCGGGCAAATAGGCGGAGGACAACAAGGAGATATATAAGGTTTAGGATTTACTGTCACAACAGCAGACGTATAACAATTCCCGTATCCATAGGTAATGACTGATGTTCCCGCTCCATAACCGTAGACAACGCCGTACGCTGTAACAGGCGCCAAACTAGGAGACATACTATTCCAACTAAAAATACCGGAAGGTGACGCATCCGAAAGTGTTGTTGTGTTAGCGACGCCGTCTGATTCACATAAAGACAAAACTCCAGTTATTGGCGCCGGTACAGGAACCACAGTAACTGGATAAGTGGCGGTTACGCTTGTTCCACAGGCAAATTCTGTGTATGAAATAGTTGCTGTTCCGACAACTGATGAAACTCCTTTACCAAGACCGGTTGCATCAACAGTTGCTACTGCTGTATTGCTACTGCTCCAGGTATAAGTGTCCCCAACGACTCCGGTCGCTGATAAATGTAGCGGATCAAGATCGCAAATGATATGGGACGAGCCCGGTGCTGTAATACCACCTACAACGGGTTCAGTATTCAATGATGTTGTAGCAGTGAATGTATAAACAGTCGGACATGCCGTATAGGTATATTCTGCTGTATAACTGATAGTTGCTGAGCCACCAGTAGTTCCCATTGTAAATGTCGCCTCCGCGTCTGAAGTGGTAACCAAACTACCTGTTGCAGTTCCTGTCCATTGCCACGGTGTGGTTGCCCCACTTAGAGGAGAACCGGCCGGAGACACCCCAATTGTAGTAGTCGAACCTGCACATACGCCACCGCTGAAAGAAAGCAAAGGTGGATCTGGAATGACTGTTACCAGTTGCGATATTTTACATGTCGACCACGAATCTGTTATGCTATAATTTATGTAGGCTGTTCCATGACTAACCCCTGTAACATTGACCGTGAGGCCGGTTGTCGGGCTGACACTCGCATGAGCTGGGGAACTACTACTCCATATGCCACCAGTTGTAATCTCAGAAAGTGAAATCGATGAGCCAGCGCAAACAGTGCCGTCACCCGAAACACCGATAGGCGCCGGACCATGTACACTTAAGGAAAATGTAGTTACTATCCCTGTTGTTGTGCCGCAACTATAGGTATAGCTAATTATCACCGTACTTAAACCGGCAGTTCCTCCCCCAATGAGTCCGGTTACATATCCAGAGGACGCATTTACCGTCGCAACGGAGTTATCCGAACTTGACCATATTCCACCAAGACCAGCTAATAGGTATGTTGACGAATTTATACAAATATCACTTCCCCCTGTTATCGAGATAGGATTGGCCGTAACAGTGATGGATTTAGTAGTTATTTCTGTTGAAGGTGCCCCCCCAGAACACAAACTATAACTGTAAGTAATGATTGCACTACCGCTTCCCACGCCTCCAACGACGCCAGTGACTGGATCAACCGTTGCAATTGAAGGTGAAGAACTTGACCAAATGCCCAAGGGCACTGATGACGATAATGTAATAGTACCTCCGGGACAAATTTTATTGTCCCCGGTAATCGTCGCGGCGCTTGATGAATTGATGCTGATGGTTTTTGTGGCATAACATCCACCGGAGGAAGTATAGGTAATTATCGCTACACCAGCACCAGTACCGCCGACGATACCTGTTGCCGCATTTACAGTCGCAACAGAAGTAGAGCTACAGCTCCAACTTCCGCCGGTCTCGCTGGGTGTCAAAGTAGTAGTTGCCCCAACGCACAAACTCGATGTGGATGAAGATATGGATAGTGCACTTGCGCTATTCAACGTCACAGAAAAAGTACTGGTTGAACATGGTGTTATATAACTTACAATATCGACACCACTTGTACTCACTGCATCCATAACTCCGGAAACCGGATCAATTGTTGCAATACTTGTACTGGAAGAACTCCATCTTCCGCCTGCGGGAACACCCGTAAGTGTTACAGCATCCGTTCCACAAATCGTTGACGGTCCAGTAATTCCTGAAGTGCCTACCTGAACCCTTCTGACGACATGGTTGTAAATATCGCAAATGAACACATTCCCTTGATTATCCACTGCTAATCCTGTTTCAAAAGGCGAGTTAATTGTGGCGGGAATGTTTAAACTAACCGAAGTTGCAGCGGCGCATTCTTCGGTGCTATAATTGTAACCCGACGATACATTTCCGTTTCCTGCAAAGTCGCTAACCGTTCCGGGAACTTTGTTGAATTCTCTGATTCTTTCATTGTTTACGTCCGCAAGAAAAAGGTTTCCTGAATAGTCTACCGCAATACCCGCTGGATAGTTAAATTTGCTCGCCAGTGCAACTCCGTTTACGTATCCTCCGAGTGGTCCGGTAATACCGGCAACCAAGATGGGTGTTCCTGTTGTGGGCCCGCCGGCGGTAGTGCCGGCTAATTTGTAGATGCCATGATTGTTACTTGTAAAATAAAGATTGTTGTTCGCATCAAAGGCAATGGCAATTATTGAGCCAAGGCTACCAGCTAGTATTTGAGAAATCGCCCCCCCAACAGCAATACGATAAATTCCGTTTGGATAGTCAACAAAATATAGGTTTCCAGAATGATCGACTGCGACTGATGAAGGATTTTTCAGCGGCGACGCAGTTGCCTGACCAGAGGTTGCTGCGGTCCCGGAGAATCCGTTGCCCGCAATTGTAGTAACGATTCCTGTAACATGGTTAATTTTTCTAACTCGATAGTTATGTGCATCCGCTATATATATATTTTGCGATTGGTCAATAGCAATACCAGTTGGCACTTTCAGCAGCGCGGCTGAAGCAATACCATTGTCACCATTATACCCCCCTCCGTAAACAGAACTATTTCCGATAACTGTTGTGATATTATTCGTCAATCGATCAATTTTTCGCACACTATTGCTTCCCTCATCTGCAATAAACAAGTCCTGTGTGACTGGATCGATAGCGACCGCGCAGGGAAGTTTCAAAGTAGCAGAACTTGCATTCCCCCCATCACCACCGGCTCCGACACTGCCATTACCTGCATAAACGGAAATCACCTGACAACTCGCTTGTTCCCAATCAGCAAATACTGCACCAATGGAAAATAAAAACAAAAACAGAATCCTACTTAGTCTTGCAAATCTGAGTGAACTCCCGGCTGGAACAACATGGCATTTTTGCCCACGGTTGTTAGTTGAAACAGAGTTGGTGTTTAGGTCTTTTTTCATAGATAAGAGATTTAAAAGGAAAGTGAATTTTTGTTAAAGTTTGTTAATTTTTTTCAATTCTCAAAATTTTTTGATTGTCATTTAATTCGAACAACTTTCATTCTCAATTCAAGTCGAATATGCACAGGGTATTATTCAACTCAAAGTCACAGAAAAAGTTTTGAGTTTTTCAGGGTATTTTTCCCGTATTGCAATTCGCTTTTTTTACATGGTAATATTTGATTGACCTTTGTAGAATACAGTTCTGTACGTCAGTACTTTGGCAGTTTGGAAAGAAAATCCAAAAATGTACCATTGGTGTACGAAATGCGCCAGTCATATAAACATTGCCAAACCGATCTGCGTTCACTGAAATTCCCCTCGTCAAAATTCATCCACAGAACTTACTGCGCAATCCCATTGTAAGGGCTGGAAAATTTTTTAAATATCGTAAATCTTGAAAATGGAGAAAGCTCCCCAATACCCCCCTCGGAAATAATTGACCTGACAATGGCCAATAAATATGGCTATTTCAATAGCTATGTAGCAGATAGTTTAGAGAAACTAAAGGGTAAATTTTGGACTAATATTCCGGAAAACCAATCAAAAAATAACTAAGACAACAAAATTTGCTAAACAGTGCTTCAAAAGCGCGAGTGTACCTATGGGCAGGTGTTGTCCGATCAAACATGAAGCACCAGTATTTGTAATATATGTTTGAGAGATGCATTCTTCAAAAAAATAATAGGCAAACACAAAAAAAATCTATTTCATTGAAAAATGCAAAAAATGCTTTAATCAATTTTACGAGAGCGTTCAAATTAATATTGGTTCAGTGTGGAGCTGAAACTAGCAAAAATCTCTTTCAGATTATCCCGGCTCACCGGTTTAACTATGTATTGCGTTACCAGTGGTGATTGAATCACTCGTTCATAGTCTTCATTTGAAATCGAAGCCGTCATAACGTATATCCTACACGCCTTTGCCAGGACAGGTTTTAAAACCTCAAAACGACTCAGGAATTCCATCCCACTTACAATTGGCATAACTAAATCAAGAAAGACCAAGTCAGGTAGCCTGGATGTAAGCGCCGGTGTTTTTGACCACTATTGACCGGTTTTAATTGACCACCAAAATTCAATAGGAACAAGACCCCTACCCTTCTCCGAATGAACTTGCAATTCTATTTTTCGTCATCAAAATGTGTGGTCAAATTGCCACGGCATTGGGTGGTCAATCGTGCCGGCTCCTCCACCAATAGTGGAGAAGCTCCCTTTCTCTCCTACTCCAATCTTTGCTATCAAGTAACGGACTGTCCCGCACTTTCTGCTTTCTCTTCTACTCCGATTCTAACTGGGAATGCAATCACACTACGTGATTCAGTATGTATATTGTTTATCACTGTATCACTTCCAATAGGTTGAATCCCTTTTTCGAATAGTGTCAATAGCAGATCTTCGACAACTTCTTTTCTATTTTTTACAAATACCGAAGCAAAACACCTCCAAAATTGCCAGCCTACCCGCTCAAGTGTTCGCTGCCTTCTCATGTCATCTTCCCATTTGTTTTCTCCATGGTACTGGTCTCCGTCACACTCTACAGCCAGACGAGTATCATTGTGTCCTTCAACGACCAAGTCAATCCGATATCTGCCAACTTTAACCTGAGGGACAACCTTATAACCACGCTCGATTAATAAGTCATAAACTTCCCTCTCAAAATCGGACTCACATAAAGATCTTAAATCCTTCACTTGCGCCTCGTCTTGCGCAAATGGAGCCCGAAAATGCGATATCAAGCCCCGTCTAAGTTCATCTTTAGGACTCAAATGTTCAAGGTTTACACTTCTTACCAAGTACATTCGATCCTGGGCACGAGACGCTGCAACATTGAATCTTTGCTCCGCTTCAACTTTTGTCATGGCATGAACGTCACCGGGAACGCTGACCATCGAAAGAAACATAATGCTCTTTTCTTTACCCTGAAAAGTGCGCGCATCACCGCAAGCTATTTGATGTTTGCTTATTTTTTCCAACCCTATTTCCCGTTCTAACATTTCCCAAATCCTTCGTGGCTGTTTATCACCAAGAAGAGATACCACACCTATTGTTCGGTTGGACAAAAACGGGTCTGCGGATATTTTTGCTATTTCATCAACGATAAATCGAGCCTCTGCATCGTTTATGTCTCCGTTTTTAAATCCATCTTCTATAAAAACGTCAACTAGTGGCGGATCCAATCTTTCGGAAGATTTTGCGAGTCTAACTGGCCGTATTTCGTGATTGTAAAACGCTCTTTTTGAATATTCTATAATAGGTTCGACACATCTAAAATGCTCCCGCAACATTGTGGACGAACTGGCAAAGACAACTTTTAATAAATCATAAATCGAACGCTCAGGTGTCATTTGAGCACGATAAACTTCAACTTGCTTCGATAGATATCGGTTCATCAAGCTAATTATCTTGTTTTCCTCAATTCCAATTCCGTCCGGCGAAACTTGTTTATCATCGCCAACTACCAAGACTTTTTTTGCTCTTAACAACGCCGGTAAAGCTGTGAGATCGGATTGAGACGCCTCATCAATTATTACCAAATCGAAACAACCAAAATCAGCAGGCAACGATTCTGATATCCTCCAATGGGGCATTATCCAACATGGGATGACGTGGTTGGCCCTCGACGCTGCATTTCTCGCGTCCTGACGGTGTCTTATCGCCCGAATACCAGTTCCTTTGCCGATTTTTGCTATCGAGCTTCTAAATGCCTCGAGTGCTGACCTTACATCTGGTGTTGCATTTTCCGCAAGTTTTAACCACGTTCTCTTCACTATAACTTCACGATATGCTTTCGCCAGATCAGTTTCGATCATTTCCCGCTGGCGAAACAACTTTTTCAGTTGCAACCGTCCGTCAGCCTCTTCTAAATAATTTGCAAGTCTTCTAAGCCTCCAAACGTCACGCCAATTATCTGGTAATTGGCTGTCAAACGTACCTTCAATCGGTAACGTCCTAAGTTTTTCCGCCCAATTTTTAGCCCCGGAAAATTCGATTCGTTCAGTAATTTCTCGTATTTCGGCAAATTGGCTTTTAAAGGACAAAATTAAACGCAACTCCTCCATCAACTTCGACCACTCATTCTGGATAGCCGTATCATTTTTTTGTGGATTCCCAAGTGAGACTTCAATAAACTCGTTGAATTTCTGGGTTAATTCACCGTTGCATAAGGAAAGTGCATTTTGAAATCTTTGCCTTTCATTCCAAGCTGAGGAAAGTTTAT
>CAIYJV010000088.1 GCA_903926605.1 uncultured Bacteroidota bacterium | reverse complement strand
CTTTGCTGTTCGGCCTGGTGTAGTACTTTATCCAGTTTAAAATGTTCTTTTTGCGTCAGCTGGCGTGCACGTTCTATTACATTTGCGGGCAGCCCGCTACGTTGAGCTATGGCAAAAGTGTAAGAGCTGCCTGGTTTACCGGTTTCAAGCCTGTATAAAGGTTCCAGGTGCTGCTCATCAAATGTCATTGCCCCATTAAATATCCCACGCACATTGCCGGCCATTACTTTCAAATTCAGGTAGTGGGTGGTGATGATACCCATGGCGTTTTTGGCTGCCAATTCTTCTACGATCGCCTCGGCAAACGCTCCGCCCAGATTGGGATCGGATCCGCTTCCTAATTCATCAATAAAAAAAAGTGTCTTACCGTTGGCAAATTCCATAAAGTACTTCATCGCATTGAGGTGCGCGCTGTAGGTACTCAACTCATGTTCTATAGATTGGGTGTCGCCAATGGCAACCATTATTTGTTTAAAAATACCAATTTCTGACTCCGGTGCGGCAGGTATCAGCAGTCCGGCCTGTGCCATGAGTTGCAGCAATCCTGCTGTTTTCATGGCAACTGTTTTGCCACCTGCATTCGGGCCGCTTATCATCAGTATGCGGTTTTGTTTGTCCAGAATCAGATTCAGCGGTATGGTAGGCTTACCGGTAGGTTTGTTCTTTAAAAGTAGCAGTGGGTGAAAAGCTTTGACCAGGTGAATACCGGGGTGTGGGCTCAGGCGCGGCAGATATGCATTCATATCGCGAGCCAATGCTCCCCGAGCCCTGATAAAGTCAAATTTGCCGCAGAGATAATAGTAGTGATCCAGATAACCTGAAAAACGCGATAGCGCACGTGTGGTTTCGGCCAGTATACGGTGAATTTCCCGGCCCTCGGCTCGCTCCAGTGCAAATACTTCATTGTTCAGTTCTATCGTCTCTTCCGGCTCAATAAATACTGTTTTTTGCGTATCGCTTTCGCCATGCAGAATTCCCCTTACTATTCTTTTGTATTCGGCCAGAATGGCCAGTGTACGCCGGTTGTTGATAAAACTCTCGGAAATGTCGGCCAGGTATCCCGATTTGCCCGCCCGGCGAAGAATACTTTCAAAAACCCGGCGAGACTCTGCCCGTGTACGGTTCAGGTCGGCACGTATCTTTACCAATTCCGGCGATGCGTTGTCTCTTACCATACCAAATTCATCTATCACAGACCCTATCAGCTCATGAATTGCTTTTTCATACACTGTTTTCTCAATCAACTGTTGCAGGGTAGGGAAGAGGTTGTTGTTTTTCTTAAACCATTGTAAAATATCTTTTATGTCCAGGGCCAGATTGTCAACAGACAGCATTTGGGCACCGGTAAGCACGCTGTTGGGCAACGTAAGTAATTTTAGCTCTTTCTGTATGTTCTGTATAAAATTTCCCGGAAAATGATCTGCGCCGCCAAGCACCATGAGGCATTCGTTGGTCTGGTTCAGTTCTTTCTCCACATAATCTTTATGAGTATGACATCTGATGTTATCCACCATTTCACGGGCGGCATCTGTCCGGCATTTAGAACGGAGTAAGTCGCATACTTTGTCAAACTCAAGAGATTGTATGGCTTGTTCCGGGTAGGTAAGTATCATCTGGATTGGGGGGATGAAAATTCGTGTCAAAAGTACACGATTTTGGAGTGGCATAGTGGCTTGCGGCTATCTTCAACTGTGGGTTTGGTTGCATCCATAATTCACGGGTTTTTTGGTGATATGATTAATTTGTAACTTTCGGGCAAATGATGGAGATGCGAAGGTTTTTGTTATTGTTTGCAGCGTGCGCCGGGGCTGGTGGTTTTTGTACCGGACAGCCCTTATCGGCGTTTGTGAATATGCAGAACGAAGTAATGGTTTGGGATAATGGAATGGAACATAAAGTAGATTTTATGCCGCCCACTTCAGTAAAAATTGGGCGCACAGCAATTCCTTATCTGGACAATTCAAGGACGTTCAAGATATACTCTGGAGGCGGCGTAAAAACAATCAATGCCGGATTTACCAACAGCTATTTCGTGACCGACAACATCGTGGCTTATCTCAATCAAAAGTCGCTGAACGTGTATGACAAGGGCATTACTAAAAATCTTACCGGCGTATGCGATCAGTATTTCGTGGCAGACAGCGTGGTGATGTTTCTGGATACCTATAAGGGGGAGTACAAGGCCTATTACAATGGCCAGATATATTCTATCGAGACCTATTTTCAGGATAGTATTCTGTCTAGTGTTAAGGTGAGTGACAACATTATAGCCTACGATAATTTTGCCAATCAGTTCAGGTTGTTTTACCATGGCAAAAAAATTGCGCAGGAGGATTATCAGGTAGTGAGTTTCGATGTGGGTAGGAATACAGTTGCCTATGTCGACAACGACCATAAGTTCAGAATTTTTCACAATGGCAAGACAACTACTGTAGATGACTTCCCGCCTCGTTCCTACAAAGCCGGAGACGACCAGGTAGCCTTTGTTTCCAGCGATGGCAACTTCCGGATTTTCTACAACGACAGCGTGTACAACATTGGATTTTTTACCCCTGAATATCAGGTTGCAGACTATGTGGTGGCTTATAAAGATCCAGGCGGAATGTTCAATGCTTTTTTCAAGGGAACTATTACGGAAGTGGACAATTATTTACCACCCAATTATACCATACAGTATAATTCGTTGGCCTACCTGAATCAGTCGAACGAGCTTCGTATGTTTTCAGAAGGTCAGGTTTACGAAG
>CAIYJV010000087.1 GCA_903926605.1 uncultured Bacteroidota bacterium | reverse complement strand
TGCCGGAATTCAATCATACCCGGCAAATACTAAGTATTATTCTTTCAGGAATCGTTTTACGGCCATATTGTTGAGCTTAACCGAGTACAGTCCGTTGGATAATTCTTTTATGGGTACAGCGAGGTTAAATGTATTGCAGTCTGTGTAGTAAACTTCGCGACCCGTGATATCCGAAATGCTTACCGATAATATGGGTGTGTTGCCCACAATATTCAATACTTCGGTGGCAGGGTTGGGGTAGAATCGGAAATCTCTGGCGGTAGCGACATTACTGGCATTGAGCGAAATGACGCGGAAAAAACCATGAGATACCGAATCGAATCCTGTAGAAGCAGTATCAGAACAACCCACCGCATAGGCGATATATGCAGTAGTGAGACTATCTGAAATCAGTAGTGAGTCGCCTGAACCCAGGTAGCCGCCCGTGGTACTGTCATACCAGAATACGGTATAATAGTGTACCGGTGAAAAAGGAATGGATGAAACAGTATAGCTGGACCCGGATGGCGAAAAAAGCCATGCCTCGTTGGTACAGGAAAAAGTATCCGGATAGTCCCGGCCTGGTGCTACAACCGCATCTGTGCCGGCGCTGTTTTGAACACCTATAACGGCCAATCCACCGTTCCAGACTGGGCAAACTGACTTATGAGCTACATGAACTTCAATATTGTTTGATCCTTCGTAAAGTAACATCTGCGTAGTTGTGCTTTGTCCGGGGCAGGATGCGCTGGTGTACATACCATTGTGGCAGTAATTGATACCAAAAATCCTGTTAGGTGCAGTACCGGTAATACAATAACTAATGGTACCTCCGTAGTCCGCCATATCCATATCACACCAAACACCGCAAATACTATTTTTTACAGAAGTGTTTCCTAGTAAAACCTGTGAAATAGGCCATGGGTCGTAGCCAGCGACCGAAGCAGAATCGAAACTGATATTGCCATTGGCACCAATGGCGCAAGTATTGTAAGTGTTGCCATAAAATGTGAATGGGAACCCAATAACTACAGCATTTGAATAAATGTCATCCATAGAAATATTGGCCGATGTAGAAACCCCAGCCGACGTATCCTGCGCATAAAGCGTGATATAGGGTGGGTGCGTCCAGGTCGTGAACGTCATCTGGCTTTTGGCTGCAAAATTCATTGCCAGCACTGCCAGGATCAGTAATGTCTTAATGGTAAATTTCTTTTTCATAAGCCGGAAAGTTTGTAATCCAAATTTATAGATTTTTTTTGGAATGGGAATTAAAATGTTTTGGGTCGGGCGGGGTATCAGAGAAACGGTAGTATAGCAAGGCCATCGCACTACAGGAATATGAATCATAATCGTGGGTATACGCCTACCTTGGCCAAAATAGGCATCCGGCCATGGTGAGTCAGTTTCAAGGTAAGGGCCTTGTTCCTATTGAATTTTGATGGTCAATTAAAACCGGCCAACCCTCTTCAAATTATATTGACCAATAGTGGTCAATCATAATCAGCCTTAGGTGGTCAAAAGCACCGGCGCTTGCAGCTTATTTCTTTATTGTCATCATAGTAGCGATATCTGATAACCCACTTTTTTTTCAATAAAGATTTACCATCTGTTTTCCAGTTGTCAGGTGTAATAGACACTTTGCCCATTCTTCTGTTTTCCGGGAAATTTATCATAAAAGTGTGCGGAGTTTTAAAGAATTACTGAGATGCAAATAAAAAAAGTCTTGAAAGCTACTGCTATCAAGACTTTTACTTCAGTGAGCTGGATTGGATTCGAACCAATGACCCTCAGCTTAGAAGGCTGATGCTCTATCCAACTGAGCTAC
>CAIYJV010000086.1 GCA_903926605.1 uncultured Bacteroidota bacterium | reverse complement strand
AGGTGTTCATGGTGTGGAAACCTGTAATTTTGTATCGTAATACCCCCGATTCTTTGTACAATAAACCTTCACTAATAGCCATTTTAAGTGATCTCGGTACACGGGGTCCTGCTCCGGTTTTGTTGCGGGCTACGCTGGTATCATTTTTTCCGGATGTGCCCGTGGTGGAGTTGTATCAGGGTGGTCCTGATGGCTATATGCCTGAGCCAGCCTATTTTCTGTCATCGTCCCGGAAGCAGTTTCCAGATGACACACTTTATATTCTGGCCTATAAGCTTTTTGACATAAACAATGCGTGCTCACTGGTTACTATACACGGAAATGAAGTTTATATAGGTGCAGACAATGGACTGATTACCATGTCATTGGGTCTAAATTTCGGAAAATCGTTTCGATCCTGGGGAAATGCAGCCAACCAAAATTTTGCAGGCTGGCTACAATCATTAGGATTTGTACTTGAAAAGTATGCCCTGGCCGGCCCTGCTGGTTTGGAGGGGTACCTTGTGCATTCGGGTTGGCTAGCAACAGAGCCCTTGTTTGTGCGTGAGATGACAGATGTAGTGGTGCGCAAAGACGAGATACAATGTAACCTGCTCACGATAGACAGGTATGGAAATGTGGTACTCGGTGTGGATCGGGAAAAATTTGAAACACTTGTATCAGGCAGAACTTTTACGATCAATACAGGCGGTAAGACGCAACAAAAATCGATCAGTACGAGCTACAATGATGTGGAACCAGGACAAACCCTTATTCGGTTCAACGATGCAGGATATCTGGAGATATCTGTATTCCGGCAGTCGGCAGCGGCAAAAATGAATCTGGATCACCTCGATCCGGGTGATATGTACTACAAACGGGTGGCGATATTCCTCGATCCGGTCAGCTGATATCCATCATACTGTCCAGCTTATTCGTGATGCTGACAGCAATGTGTTTGTAGTCGTATTTTTCTGCAACCAGTTTCCGGGCATTATCTGCAACTTGCTGGGCCTCAGCCTTATTTTCCAAACACCACTTCAGATTGCGCAGAAAATCTTCCGGCCGGTTAGCAAGCAGATAGTGCACCCCATGGTTTGCAGAAATGCCCTTAATGCCGTTGGCTGTTGTTATGACGATCTTGCCTGCAGCCATTGCTTCCAAAATCTTCACCCTTATGCCGCTTCCCGACCACAATGGAACAACCAGGATTTTTTTGTCGGCAATAAATTCTTCTGCACTGGGCACTTCGTCCAGACAGTGTACACCATTGCCTTCAAAAGACTTCATATAGTCCGGCATGTGGCGACCGGCAAAAAAGAACTCCAGTCTTGGCATTGCTCTGTGAACTTTGGGCCATACAGATTCAATAAACCACTGCACGCCTTCGCGGTTTGGTATCCAGTCCATTGCGCCGAGGTGGTACACATTCCATTTCTCCACACTGGGATTCACCATGATCTGGTCTACATCAATACCGAACGGAGCAACAAGCATATCGTTGGGCAGTTTCATTTTGTGCACCACTTCCGCGTCTTTCATCGTTATGGGCAGCAAGAGGTCGTATTTTTTCCAGCTGGAGTGTTCAAAATGACGGATCCTGCTTTTCAGGTCGTTGAAATAATATCTTTTTACCCTGTTGCCAATTTTTTTGGCCAGACTCTGCCAGATATGGTATTCAATATTGTGTAGCCTCAGCACAGTCAGGGTGGCAGTATATGCGCTCACAGACGGCAAATAGGTGGACAGGAATACGCTTTCGATCTGCACTACATCCGGACGAAAATCGGCAAGCACTTGTTCCAGTTTCAGTTTGAAATCCAGATTGTAAAATCGCTCTGCGTGTTCGGGCTGGTTACTGAAAAAGAAATTCTTGGCTATCGTGTACCAATTGTATTTATTGTCAATATTTACCCATTCGAATGCATGAATATAGGAATAGAGTTTTTCCAGAACTTGCTGGGATACATGGTGCCGGGAGGTATTCATGGAAAGCACGTAGACCTGCCAGCCCATTTCGTGATATCCACGGATCATAGTGTCCATCGCCAGATTACCGCCGTCTTTTAAAGGATAAGGTATACGGTTGGTAAGAATCAGAATCTTTTTGACTGCCATAATAGGTCGGACAAAAATAGATTATTTTTGCACGCGCTTAAAAAGATGGATAAAAAGAAAATAGTTTTTCTGGGTTCAAAGCCTGTTGGGTTTCAGTGTTTCCAATACCTGCTGGCTCAATGCCAGTTGTTGAATATCGAGGTTATCGGGCTACTTTCCCGTGCCAGAAGTGAGTTTGGGTCAGGGTCAGATTTGTATGCACTAGCAGCAGAATACCATGTACCTGTTATTCAAAATCTGGACGATTTGCCAGAGTGCGATATTCTGTATTCGGTACAATATCACGAAATTCTAAAGCCTCACCATATCGCTATGGCCCGGCAGGTCGCAGTCAATTTGCACATGGCCCCGCTTCCAGAATACAGGGGAAGCAACCAATTCACTTTTGCGTTGCTGGACGGCAAAAAAGAGTTTGGCACCACCATTCATATTTTAGACGAGGGCATAGACAACGGCGACATCCTGTTTCAAAAAAGGTTCCCGATTCCCGATGGGTGTTGGGTGAACGAGTTATATGAAATCACATTTACCGAATCGGTAAAGTTGTTCCGGTATACATTGGGACATATTATTTCAGGCAAATATCAAAGGCTGCCACAACAGGAGT
>CAIYJV010000085.1 GCA_903926605.1 uncultured Bacteroidota bacterium | reverse complement strand
CGGGTCGCAGGACCCGGCGCTTTTTTATGAAAACCGAGAGCATATACCCCGGTACAAAAGAGCGGAGTTCAAGCGCCCAAATTTATGTGGCTTAAAAACGGGTATTTATCATAACCGCTGTATTTTCCCATTCCAGTTTTATACCTGCCTTGTCTACAGAAATGGTAAATTGTTCTACCACGTTGTTGGTGTGCGCGGCTTTTACTTTTATCTGTGCCACGTCCTTGTTTTTGTACTTGTCATAATCAAACGCGCCCCACTGGCCCATCTGGCTATTTAGGATCACAATCCACTCGTCTTTTCCAGGTATTGTAAAAAGCGAGTAGGTACCGGCTTTAACGGTTTTGTCTCCGAACAAACCGTCTTTGTCAAACGTTATTTCTGTGGCCTCGTCGGCTCCGGTACGCCATACCTTCTCATAAGGCACCAAACTACCAAAAATCTCACGGCCTTTTTTGGCCGGCCTGCCATAGGTGACACTAATATGATCGCCCTTAACCGTAGTGTGGGGGCTCACCCTGTCTTTGGCATGCAATATGCCCAAAGAAAATACCATAACCATAAAGGTTGCTGCTATACTTTTCATAAAGTTGAATTTAACTGCAATTTAAAACAATTTTTTAATATTTTATTATTCCTCTTTATTGCTGTTCCCAAACACAAATTTTTCAACGTGCTGCGTTTTTGGACTATGTGAAATGTACGTTATGGATTGGCGAAGAAACAGTCTGCGCAGGGTACTTCACCCACCCTGCAGTTAAATTTTCAGGAAGCGACACTTGTTCCGATAACAATTTCAAATACATGTACTTTCGACTGAGTAACAGACAAATATTAATATTCCAATTAGAATAAAACCGATTTAATTACTACCTTTGCGACCAAATTTAAAATCATAGATGAAGGTTGCCAGGCTGCCGGTAAATGAACAGGAACGGTTAAAGTCTTTAAATGAGTTTTTTCTGCTGGATTCCTTACCAGATGGCGATTTCATCAATTTCACCAAACTAGCTTCTGAAATCTGTGGAGGTGACACAAATTGTGGGTTAGTAGATATAGACCGCCATTGGTCTAAGTTTGCTGTCGGTACCCCGTCTTCTACATTGCTGAATGATTTGGTTTTCGGCCCCGGTTCGTCCAACAAGGATCTTATTATTGTTCCGGATACGAAATCGGAAAGTGACTATGCCGGAAAGGATAGTGTAATCGAAAATCCTGGCGTGAGGTTTTTTGCCCGGATACCACTATTTACAGAGCAGAAAAAGGTAATAGGCGCATTGTGCATACTTGGAGTGAAGCCACTGAACCTCTGCGATGAGCAGGTATTGGCACTCAAGACATTAGCCACCCAGGTGGTAAGACACCTCTACCTGTTGAAAAAAATAAGCGACCTGAACCAATTACAGATCGAGCAGAAAAGCGCTTATGCCGATCTGGAAAAATTCTCGTTCGTTGCGTCGCATGACCTGCGCAGTCCGCTGAATAATATTATTTCGCTCACGCAAATATTAAAAGAAGACTTTGCGGAGCAACTCAACGAAGAAGGGCGGGATTACATCAACTTCCTCAACAATGCAGCCAATCAACTTGCAGACCTTGTGAGCGGCATTCTGGAGTATTCCCGTTCATCGCAGATACTGGTAGATAACAAAGAAGAGATAATCATGCCAGAACTGATTGGGGAAGTAAAAAAACTGCTGAACGCACCCGACCACATTTTGGTAAAATACGACGTTAACGATCATAAGATACGGGCTTCTAAAATAGCACTGAAACAAATTTTGCTGAACCTTTGCGACAATGCCATAAAGCACAATGACAAAGCCGAAGGATTGATAAATGTACGATTTGAAGACGGACCCCGTTTTTATACTTTTGAAGTGGCCGACAACGGACCAGGCATTCCCAAACAGGACCAGAAGCGTGTCTTCGAGCTATTTGAACGGGCAAACAATAACCATTCCAGAGCTATTGAAGGCATAGGTGTAGGTTTGTCTATCGTAAAACGACTGGTAGAGAAATCCGGGGGCGAAATACGTGTTGTTTCAGAACCGGGCAAGGGTACTTCGTTTATTTTTACTATCCAGAAATAAGTTTGTTCCCCTCCGCAAGGCAAGTAGGTCAGATGTCTCCGTCTTCCGTGTGTTCAGAGGTTATTCCAGTCAGGTCGTATATACTCTGAATGTTGCGCAGAATACTTTCGAAATTAATGTTCAGATCTATTAGTACCCCTGTGTGCAGATCAAACACCCAGCCGTGTACCACGGGGTAGCCATTGGCCCGATAAGACTTTTGCACATTTGCAGTTTTTATCACGTTGGTCGCCTGTTCCAGCACATTCAGTTCTACCAGCCTGTTATAGCGTTGCTCTTCGTCTTTTATTGCATCCAGTTCGGTATGGTGCATCCTGTACACATCACGTATGTTGCGCAGCCAGGGGTTCAGGATACCCATATCCTTCGGCACCATTGCCGCCTTTACGCCACCACAGTTATAATGCCCACACACGACTATGTGCTTCACCTTCAGGTGCACGATCGCGTAGTTGATCACCGACAATACGTTGAGGTCGGTATTATTTACCAGATTGGCAATATTGCGGTGCACAAACACCTCTCCGGGTTCAAGACCCATGATCTCGTTGGCAGGTACACGGCTATCTGAGCAACCAATATACAGATAGTCCGGAGTCTGGTCGCGCGCCAGTTTCTCAAAAAAATCCACATCACGGGCCTTCATATCCCGTACCCACTTCAGGTTATTCTCAAATATTGTTTTGTAGCGTACCATAACGTGTATTGTTTGGATTTTCCACAATTCCGGAAACCCGGACCCGCAGACAAAGGTAGATACAAATATACACCACCCGTGGCACCGTATCTTATTGTTGTGTTACCGGTTGCTTATCTCTGTACCTCCAGCCGTCCCGTATATTGCTCACTTGCACTGCGGGCTGAGAAAAGATATATGCCAGTAGGCACATCAAGGTTTACGTCAGTTTCGCCATTTGTAACAATATCGGCTTCATAAACCATTACGCCCATGAGATCACTGATCATCAAATGAGTGGACGAAGCGCTGATCTGGGAATGCACACTGAATGAAAATTTGGTGCTACCGGGATTGGGATACACCGACACACCATGACCCGCCTTGACCACATTGTTTGTTTGCAGCAAACAAGTATCGTGGTTTCTGACGAAAACTACCTTTTCACCGATTGACACGCCACACAAGTTGGTGATCGAGTAAAAAATAGTGTCCAGACCGCGGTTAACGCCGGTAACCACGCCGGAAGTATCTACTGTTGCCAGTGAGGTGTTGGAGCTGCCCCAGGAACCTCCGGTTTCATTCGCAGACAGCATAACGGTATCGAACGCACAAACAGAGTCATTTCCGGATATCAGTGGTGTGCCAAGCGCTGCATCAATATTGAACGTAATAGTTATGGTGTCTGCGCCAATGCCATCGGTTGCTGCAATTTTCATTACGTCGGTACCCGAATATCCTGTTGCGGCGGTATACCAAATATCAGATGCCGGGGCCAGGGTGGCTCCAGTAGTGACGATAGAAGATGAAGAAACCGCTGTACCATGTGCAGGTGCAGAAATTACAAACCAGTTCACAGTCTGGTTTGTATCCAGATCAGTTGCTGAAAGATAGGAACTCAGTGTGTCGGTCACCGAACTGCATATGTGCCTTGTAAGTGTGTGGCCCGAAACGAGCTGGGGTGCATGGTTGTGGAAGGGTGTGATCTTGCGGATTAAATTGTTTGCAAAGTCGGCGAAGATAAAATCTCCTGCCGTGTCTACCACGCCGCCATAGGGATAATTAAATGAGGCATAATGGGCAAGGCCGCCATCGCCAGAATATCCCAGTACACCATGACCACCGAGCGTATATACTACCCCTGACGGATAAACTTCTCTTACCCTCTGGTTAAATGCGTCTGAAATAAACAATTCTCCTGCATTGCCCAGTGCGATACCGGTGGGATTGTAAAGTTTGGCCATTGTTGCCTGTCCGCCGTCGCCGCTGAATCCCGCTGTACCTGTACCTGCAATTGTAGTAATAATACCTGTATTATCCACCTTGCGTATGGCATCGTTTGAGTAGTCAGCAATATACATATTTCCCGATGCGTCTATCCGCACATCCACGGGCTGATTGAGCCTGGCATCGGTTGCGGCTGCATGGTCGCCGTCATATCCGCCACTCATGGGTATACCTGCCACAGTCGAAATAATACGGGTTGATGAAATTTTTCGCACGATGTTGTTGTCTACCTCACACACATACAGATTTCCAGCAGCATCAATCGTAAGTCCGAAAGGTGTGTGCATAGAAACCGTTGATGCGGTTGCTGCTACCCCGTCTCCGGAATATCCACCACCTGGCCATGTACCTGCATAGGTACTGATGATACCAGATGTATTTATTTTGCGCACCACGTTGTTGAGCATGTCTGAAACGTAGATATTGCCTGTAGCATCTACTGCAACGCCTGAGGGTTGATTTAGTAATGCATTAGTGGCCGCAAATCCGTCCCCGCCGAAACCCGCTACACCAGTACCCGCGACGGTGGATATTACTCCGGCAGCAGTGACCTTCCGAATACGATGGGCATATTGATCAGCGATGTACATATTGCCTGAATGGTCCAGTGCAACACTGTATGGACCCTGAATAGTAGCAGCGGTCGCTGCTCCACCGTCACCAAGTAATGTAGCTGTATAATTACCTGCAACCGTAGTGATTATTTGAGCCTTAGTAGAAAAAAAAGCGCCAAAACAAAGTAGAAAATAAAAAATTTTTTTCATGGTATTGTATTTTAACGGATTACATGGGTAACATAATCCTATTAGAAGCCGTATGCTACAAAAATAGAAAAAATTTATTCATTTTATGTAACCGTTTCAGGTAATGAATTACAAAACGTCACTTTGAATAACAAAAAATTTGTTTAATGCCCCGTTTTTTGAATTCCAGGCTAATGAGGGCTCCTGCCAGAAGTAAAATAGTTGGCTGAGTAACAGGACTTTTGTAGGATCACTTTGCCGGCTCGGTGCGCAGTTCAAGGAAAAAAGTCAGGTTTTCGGCTGTGGTATATTCGGTGCGCATGGCGTAGGCGCTCAACTTCATTTCCATTGTGCCTCTGAATGTGTATCCATCTTTAACAGGAATTGCGGTGAGTTGTATTTTTGCTGGTTTGCCCACGCCACCCGCTTCCAGCATACCATATACATGGTAAACGATGCCTCCGGGCCTGTCGCATACCACCGAATCGGACTTGAAAGTCAGGTCGGGATACCTGTCGGCATTAAAACAATGTGCACTTTTCAAATCTTCTTCCTGTCTTTTGTCAGTGGCCTCCAGGTTTTTGGTTTTGGCGCCAAACTCAAATTTTCCATTTTTTAGGTCAGACAGATCAAAATCTACCTTACCAGTTATGGGCCCGAACATAGCTTTCGCCACAACCCCACGACCAGACGCCGATGAACACTCCAGCCGGGAACCTTTTACGATTTTAAGATGAATGGCAAACAGCGCATTCGCGTGCATTAAAGACGCCGCAACAATAAACAGAAATTTTCTTGCGGTCTTGTTCATAGATAAAGTCATATACGAATTCAATTTCCAGAAACAAATTCAGGGTGTGCCTGATAAAAATAGAAAATCGCGGCTTTTTCCTCCGCGATTTTCTGTAGTGTCAATCCGTAAATTTAAATTATTTTAACTCTTGATCGCAGCGATTCCGGGCAACTCCTTACCTTCAAAATATTCCAGCATCGCGCCACCACCTGTAGATACATAGCTCACTTTATCGGCAAGGCCGAATTTGTTAACTGCAGCCACACTGTCACCACCGCCTACCAGCGAAAAAGCCCCGTTGGAGGTAGCTTTCACCACCGCTTCAGCAATAGCCTTGGTACCACTCTGAAATTTCTCCATTTCAAATACACCCATGGGACCGTTCCAGAGTATGGTCTTCGATTCGCTTATTACTTTGCTGAAATTTTCTACAGCCATGTGCGCTACGTCCAGCCCCATCCATCCACCGGGTATTTCATTGCTCAGTGCAGAAGATGTATTGGCATCAGCTGCGAATTTGTCTGCAATGATGCTATCTGCCGGCAAATGAATGCACACCCCTTTTTCTTTGGCTTTTTCCAAAAGTGCCAGTGCCATTTCACAACGGTCGTCTTCGCAGAGTGAGTTGCCTATCTGGCCACCCATGGCTTTGAAAAAAGTATAAGCCATACCACCACCGATAATAATGTCGGTAGCCTTTTCGAGCAGATTCTCGATAATGAGAATTTTGTCCGACACCTTGGCACCACCAATAATAGCGGTAAATGGTTTGCGGCTGTTATGCATCACCTCCTCGGCTGCTTTCACTTCTCCTTCCATGCACAGCCCGAAAAGTTTTTTACCGGGTGCGAAAAACTGCGCGATCACTGCGGTGGATGCGTGCGCGCGATGCGCAGTTCCAAAAGCGTCATTCACATAAATATCTCCGAACTTAGATAGCTTTTCAGCAAAATCCTTGTCACCTTTTTCTTCTTGTTTATAGTAACGCAGGTTTTCCAGCATCAGCACCTGTCCCGGTTTCAGAGCGGCTGCTTTCCGGGCAGCGTCTTCGCTGATACAGTCCTCTGCAAACTGAACTTCTGTATCCAGAAATTTGCACAGTGGCGCGATGAGTGGTTTCAACGAAAAGTCTGCCAGCGTAAGGTTTGGCTTTTTTTCAATGTCTTTCAGAGGCCTGCCCCAGTGGCTCATAAGTACCACACTACCGCCATCGGCAAGTACTTTTTTTATGGTGGGCAATGCAGCCCTGATACGGGTATCGTCTGTAATGACGCCGTTTTTAATAGGCACGTTAAAGTCTACCCGGATCAGCGCTTTCTGATTTGCAAAATTGTGTGAGGTGAACGATGACATAGTATTTAGTTTTATATTTCTGGTGTAAAAATAATAAAACCCGCACCATGATGCGGGTTTTATTCAAATCAGTTTAGACAAAGACTTACTTGATCAAACCCGCAAAATACTTTACGGTGCGTACCAACTGACTTACATAGCTCATTTCGTTGTCGTACCAGCTCACAGTTTTCACCATCTGGTGGTCGCCAACGGTCATAACCTTGGTCTGTGTAGCATCGAACAATGAACCGAATGAAGTACCGATAATGTCGCTGCTCACGATCTCGTCGGTATTGTAACCGAAGCTTTCGTTTGCGGCGGCTTTCATAGCAGCATTCACCTCGTCGGCAGTCACTTTCTTACCGAGTATGGTAACCAGCTCAGTAAGTGAACCTGTAATAGTAGGAACGCGCTGTGCAGAACCATCCAGTTTACCCTTCAGTTCAGGAAGTACCAGACCGATTGCCTTGGCTGCACCTGTAGAATTGGGTACGATGTTTGAAGCGGCAGCCCTGGCCCTGCGAAGGTCTCCCTTGGGGTGTGGGGCATCCAGTGTATTCTGGTCGTTGGTGTATGCATGTACGGTGGTCATGATACCGGTCATGATACCGAAAGAATCGTTGAGTACCTTGGCCATCGGAGCCAGGCAGTTTGTGGTGCAAGAAGCGCAGCTTATCACAGTTTCGCTTCCGTCCAGGATCTGATGATTTACATTAAATACAACGGTTTTCATTTCGCCGGTTGCGGGGGCTGAAATAACAACCCTCTTGGCACCTGCTTTCAGGTGTGCTTCCGCTTTTTCCCTGTCGGTGAAAAATCCGGTACATTCCAGTACTACGTCTACCTGATGGCTGGCCCATGGAATCTGTGAAGGATCTTTCTGTGCATATATCGTAATATTCTTACCATCTACAACGATCGAATTGTCGGTGTGCTGTACATCTACGCCAAAACGCCCCTGCGCTGTGTCGTATTTCAAAAGATGAGCCAACACGTTGGGTTTTGTAAGATCATTGATAGCAACTACTTCAATGCCCTCCATGTTATAGATCTGGCGGAAAGCAAGGCGGCCTATTCGACCGAAGCCATTGATGGCGACTTTAACAGTATTCATTTAATGATGTATTTAGGTGAATAACAAAAAAAATTCGCCGCAAAGGTACGGATACCACCAATAAAAACCAAGAAATATGACCGTTTCAAAATATATATCGCCTCCTGGAATCAGTACGCATACACCTCGTCGCAAGCGATCATGGGTTTCTTACGATCGTTGTCGCGCCATATCGGGAACGGCGGGCACGTGGCCGTGACGCGGAAAGCCGTGACTTTTTCATTTTTTTTAAGTTTCATCGGCAGGGAAAACACCGGGATCTGTACCTCGTAATGCTCTGGCTCGGGTGGCAGTTTCATAGTGGACACAGCCTTAAAATCCCCACCGTTAACGGACACCTCTAGTATGAGACTGTCTGGCTGAAAAATCCAATGGCGGGGATCGGAAAGAAAATGCAGGGTGACGTTACTGCACACCACCGGAGCATCGGGCGTAATAGTAGCCACCATGGGCACACCATAAAAGCAAAGCCAGTTGTAGCTATAATCTTTGTAGCCGGGATTTCCGTCGGCCAGTGTCTTATTGCCCCTGGCGGGATAGTCTTCGGCAAACGGATACTTTAATTCGGTTCTGGCACCCACGATACGGGATGGCGTTACAACTCTAGCCAATATACTGTCCCAATCGGCCTGGTACTGATCGGGGCTCAATCCGCCCTCAGAAAGCTCGGTGACTCCAGCTTTTTTGCAGTTTGCCGTGAATGCGGTGATTTTTTCCTTCATTTTGGGCTTTGCTACCCATTTGCCTGCGTCATCCTGTATAAAAATGCCGTGCTTTTCAATGCCGAACATACGTGCCTGTTGCAACACGGTATACTCTAGCGAAAGGCGGCAACGTTTCAGGTGGTCCTGCCACGCTGCGTTGCTTTCTGCCGCCGCATCTGCTTTGTCCAGCAATATACTGCACTGGTCTATGTTTTCAGGGCTGAGCCATGTCTTGTATTCGTTTATCGGATTGCCGTAAATGTCCAGTTTTCTACGGGATATTTTCAGGTTATCCTGCATCAGAGACATATACTGGTCCAGCAACTTTCCGGCGCTGTTACCGTAATATCCTGCCAAAAATTCGTCAGATAATTTGCGCACATCGGCACCCGTATCCCACAACAGGCGCGAAAGCAAATACGAACGTAGCTCCGTAAACTCGCTGTATGTCTCGCCACTACCCTGTGCAAACACACCTTTTATGCCCTTTTGTTTGAAATACTTTACGTTGGCCTTCAACGTCTGAAAGTTGGGGAAGGGTGCGAGATAGTTGGTAAACTGGGTGGTATAGTCCCACACAAAAATATGGTCGGTCAGTTTCGACCATGCATCCAGATCATGACGAAAAGTGGCGGCTGTGCCTTCGTCCTGAATGGGTTTGTCCCGGTATGCGTCTATATCGCTGAGAAAAATATACACATTATCCGCCGGCTTCAGGTTACGCGGTGCCTTATGGCTGTACCCATAGGCCAGCGTAGTAAAAAGCTTGTCGGGAAATTGTTTGGCCACCTTGTTCACAAAAGTGATAAGGCTCCCTTGCGGACCACCCTGATTGTCATCCGCTGCTTTGCAGGTGGGACACTGACAGTATCCGTTGTCGTCGTTGGGGCTTATGGACCAGTACATGGCGTCTGAATTGTCTTTCATCCTCTTTCTGAGTTCATTCACAACCAAATCAAAAACGTTTTTGTCCGACAGGCAAAGCTGCGCAGGCTGGCGCGTGCCTTTCACAAGGGCAAAGTATTCAGGGTGGCTGGCAAACCATGCCTTTGCAGGTACCAGTTTGTTGAAACTGTGACCCCAGAGGCCCCAGAGGTCGTCGAGCCGGTGTAGCCGGTGCCAGGCCAGATAATCATCATTCAGCGATGCAGGATCATAAACTTCCCGGTACTCAAAGGCCGGAGCTTCGTCTAAATGCAAATCGCCGGGAACGGATAGCGTTTTCATGGCCGGTGTTGCCACGGCATCGGCATAATACATTCTGCATCCGGCAAAGCGTTCCAGAAAGTCGTACACGCCAAACAACAACCCGCGACCGCTGCCACCTTTTATCAACAGATTATTTTTATAAGCCTCGAGCAGGAAACCCTCGCTCCTTATTTTGCCGGGATGTGCCTTATTACCGTAAAAGGTTTCGCCCACATAGATTCCGGGTGTAGTATGGCGTTTCTCCTCTTTTACTACCGGGAAGGTATAGGCTGTGACCCTTGCCAAAAAGTCCTGCAGCACTTTTGCCGATTTCTGTTCCAGCGCCGTGGGTTTTTCGGGTATCACTATCGTGTATTCCGAGTGCCGGTCGTTCACCAGCGTCAGGTCCTGCGCATGCGTATTGCAGGCGATTAATTGTGTGCAACTGACAAACAATAACAGCAGTTTACGAAGGGCAGGCATAGGAATAATTTAAAACCTGTGAAGCAAGCCTATGTTCAGATCGTACTGGTTCTTAAACTGATCCAAATCGCCTACCTGGCCATTTGCCCTGTGGTATTGAATATTGTACCAGGAATAGTTGATGAGCAGGGTAGTGCGGTAGTGGATCTGGCACTGGTAACCGGCGCCGATATTTACAGTCTTATAAAGAATGGCTTTGTAGTTCACATCCAGGATACGGCTCAGGTCGTCGGGAGCCAGACCATAACCTGCTGAAATGGAGAAGTAATTGGTGTGCTCGTCGCGCGTGTAATACCGTGTTGAGATAGAATAGGCCGAGAACGGACCAGTTTGCTGATTGAGGTAATACAGATAGGTCATGAATACGTGACCGGTGATATAAAAGTCTTTCCATTCTTTAGACAGACCCAGCGTGCCGGAATGAACTTTGTTGCTGTCTACCGATGGCGCCAGGGATACGTAGCGAATACCAAACTCGGCATCGTAACCACGGTTGAAACTATGAAACAGCGAATAGCCAAAGCGGAAGAAAGGGAATATGAGCACCTGCTCGGGAGAATAGCCTGTGTTCATCCACGAGTAGGTCTTGGGGGTATGGTTCAGCGTTCCTTCCAATTCAAACATCAGGCCCGAACCCGTACTCACGCCCACATAGTCTATTTTCGCGGTGAGTGAACCCTGATCAAATTTATGGGTATATTGTATAGTGGCTATACGCCGGTTGCTGTAAGACCCCACCACCGTGTTGGGGTCGAAAGTGGAACTGAGAAATAAGATACCCATCTCATCGCGCAACGACTTGTTGAATAGGAAGTCCTTATAGTCTATGTTCTTTTGCTCCATGGGTCCCATCTTAGAAAGTGTGTCCATGGCCCTCCAGGCCTCCAGATATTTTTTCTTGCTCTCCAATATCACGGCGCGTTTCAGTAAAAAATACGGGTGGCTGGGATATACTTTCCGTCCGCGCTCCACATATACCAGGGCTTCGTCAAATTTTTGCTGGTCGTTCAGCAGGTTGATCGTATAAAACAGGGGTACGGTATCATTTGGCGAAATAGCCAGCGCTTTGTAAAATTCATTCAGTGCGCTGTCTGTTTCACCCCCGTTCAGATATTGTTTGCCCGATGCAAGGATCTGGTCAGTATACAAACCACGGAATCGTGAGTTGTAGGGATAGTTCTTATAAAGCTCAGAAGAAATAGCATAGGCTTCCTTGTATTGGTGCGCCTCTGCGTACACCAGGGATTTCTTAAATACAAAGTCTTTAGAATCCGGATAGAATTTTATACCCTGGTCGGCATAGTAGAGCGCCGAGTCAAACTGCTTGAGCGAAATTTCCAGGTTTATCATGTACGTAAGCGCGTCAATATTGTCCGGCTGTATTTGCAGTGCCTGTCTCAGTATATTGACCGTTGTAAAATAATCTTCCATCTGCATGGATTGGCGGCCAGCTGCCAGCGTCTGGTCCACGTATGCGGCAATGTAATATCGGTTTTTGGGGTGCATTTCCAACAACCGTTTCGATACTTTCGCGGCTTCGGCATGGTGCTGGTAGGCTTCCAGCACACCCGACTTCCGGTACAATAGTTGTTCGTTGTCGGGATAGTTTTTAAGTGCATCGTCTATCACCCGCAATGCGTCGTCATACCTTTTCTGTTCAGAATATACGCTTATGAGGTAGTTTATTGCGGTAAGATTTTTGTTGTCCATCGACAGAATGGAATTCAGCACGATCGTGGCACTGTCGTACTGCATATCCGAAATAAAATTCTTGGCGGTAATGTTTTTCAACTCCAGAAGATGTTCTCTGGCAGCAGGCGAAGGACTTTCTCTGTAAAACGTTTCAGCGATCAATGCGGCCTGACCCCAATTTTCCATTGCTTCCAGTATGCCTTGCTTCTTAGACAACAGATCCCTGTTGCCCGGCGATACCTTGAGTGCATTGTTGATAAAGCCCAGAGCTTCTGGCAACAGGCCCCTGGTGTAACACAGGTTTATGGCATAGGCCAGCGCGTCTTCATTGGTGGGCTGTTTGTCCAGCACGATACCGAACTGCACCAGCGGATCTTGCTTCATGTAGTACCTGCCGGTTTCTATGCGGATATTGATCAGGTTTTTGGCGATCTCCGCATTGCCGGGATACAGTTTTTCAAGTTTTTCCAGCACCTCTATCGCCTCCATATAATTGTACATGCCGAGGAGAATGTTCAGTTTCTTGATGTACAGTTCGTAGGAGTTGGGGTTGGTAAGGAGTGCACGGTTTACGGCAATAAGCGACTGAGCATAGTTTCCGGATCTCAAGTCGAGTGTATAAATAGCATCCATCGCCTCCTTGTTCAGCGGCTCCTGTTCCAGAACAGACTGATAGCAGCGCAGTGCCAGTTCTATATATCCGGCCTGATAATAGTGGCGGGAAATAGACAGTTTATATTCTATATAAATACTTCGTACCAGCGGGTCTGCAGAGTAGTGTTCGAAAAGGTAGGTAGCCATTTTGTCGCTCTCACCCATTTCGCCCATTTTGTTGTACATATCCATCTTCTTCAGAAGAAGATCTTTGTCGTTGGGAAAATACTTGAGTCCGTCGTCGGCATACTCTATGGCCTGCTGGTAGTTACAGGCCGTGGCTTCCAGACTTACCAGATAAAGGTAGGTTTCGCGGTAGCGGGGATTTTTTTCCCTTACAAAGTTAAGCTCAGAGCGTGCACTGTCCAGTTTCCCGGCGAGCGAATATGCCTTGCCCAGAAGCAGGTGAATGTCCATGTTCTTAGGAGATTCTTCCAGACCCTGGTGCAACTCGTTTATGGCACGCTGGTATCTTTTCATGTCTATATCGTGCTTGGCCATTTTGTAGAGGTCATCGGACGATTCGGTTTTCCTCATCCATTGAGCCTCCGCAGTATGGCAAGCCAGCAACCACAGAATCATTAAAATACCTTTTCTCAGATTCATTCTTTGTTCTTCACATTATGTGCTCACGAGGCAATCGCGTATTTTGAATGCCGGTGTGAAATAATAAAAACTATCTCTTTTTTTTCTGTTGATTACCAAAGCCCTGACGCTGCATATCACCCCAGGTGTGTTTTCTACCCGTCACAAAATTAAAATAACCTTTCATGGAAAAAAACACAATCAGCGGATGGTAAATAAATGGTTCGAGGAAGGCCATAAGACAAAGGCCTATGGTTTCCTTCCATGATTTGTAATATTTAAAGGTGATCTGGTCCCAAAGCAGCGCCAGTGTCGTGATCATTACCGAATAGGTATACACAAACACAATAAGTATGATGGCAAACGGCCAGTTGATCTGTCCCGTAATGATCAGGTAGATGTAAAAGAGCACACCGGTAAATTCTACGATAGGCGCAAGCAACTCAAAAAGGAAATGATACACAAATACGATCATGCCCAGATTGCCGTAGCGCGGATTGGCAATGATACGGCGGTGAATACTCATGATCTGGGCCATACCCCTTGCCCAACGTGAACGCTGACGACCAAATACTTTCATCGTGGTCGGTCCCTCGGTCCAGCACAGGGTGAGCGGCACATAACGAATAGAATAGCGCTTGCGGTTGTCTTTCATGAACGCGCCCATGCGGGTAATGAGGTCCATATCCTCACCAAAAGACTTGGGGTCATAACCACCCGCCATTACCGCGATTTCTTTATCAAACAAACCCAGACCACCCGATACGTTGGGTACGCAGTTTATCAGGTCCCATCCCATTTTACCCAGTACGAAGGCTCGTATGTACTCCATTTCCTGGAAACGGGGCAGGTAACGCACGGGGGGTTTCACCCTGGTTATCAGTCCTTCGTCCACTTCGCAGGAGTTTACCATGCGCAGCGTAGCACCGGTAGCTATTACGCGGCGATGCAGCTCCTGTGTCATTACGTAGCCGCACTCCGGGCAATGCTCCCCCAGTTCCTTTATTTTCACTGTCTCCTGATCCATGAAGGGTTTGATCAGCTTTATCAGCGTGTCTTTGTCGAGGATACAATCCACGTCCGTACACAGGAAGTAGTCGTAAGCCGAAACATTGATGCCTGCATTAGAGGCGTCTGCCTTACTTTTTCCGTTTACCTTATCTACTACAATCAGTTTATCGTACGCATGGTTGGTAGACTTAAAAATTCTGGTCACCATCTCGCAGTTCAGTTTCTGCCGGTATGCGTAGTCTACCTGTATCATCTGAAACTCCTCTATCAGCTTGTCGAGCGTGTCATCTGTACTACCATCGTTGATGATAATGACTTCAAACTTCGGATAGTTGAGTGTAAGTAGTGAACGTACATTCTGGATAATCGTTACACCTTCGTTGAACGCTGGTGCGATAACCGATATACCGGGCGCCAGTGGCGACTCCACGATCACGTCATAATTCACAGACGCGTTCTTCTTCATGTAATTACGGATCGATGTGAGCGACATGGCCGCAAGCAACGCGTATGCCATGAGTAGCGTGAAACCATATACGAATACGGCAGACTGGTAAAACGTGCCCAGGATATCCCAAAAGGTACCCCCGGCAAAAAATCTATAGATACTGTCCATCATATAATATCAAATTATATCGTTTTCAACATTCTGGTGCGATCGGTGTGTTTGTTGTCTTCGATGCTGCTCGTCGTATTAATTTCGGATAAGGGGGTTTAAACAATGCTTTATTATAATTCGGTTTTCCTCGTATGTGGTATTCATCACTTCTTTTATAATGGCCGCCGACTCGTCTGAATCATGATTAATGATTGCGCGTGTCGCAGCCATGCGGATGTCGAAATTGGTAGAATACATCAGTTCATGTTTCAGGAAGTCCAGATATTTTCCCGATGCGATCATACCAGTCGCCCGCAGTATTTCTATCTGACAGTTCAGCGGCTGGTGCTCATAAATTTTTACCAGCCTCACTTCCGCGATCTCTGCCGACAATTTTCCCAGACAGTTAATGGCTTCGGCCCTGAAATAATGGTCCTTGTTGTTCAACAGATCCATAACGGCTGGAATAGCGGTCTTCTGATCGTAATGGGCTATGAGTTTTAAACAGAATGCCACAATACTTTTGTTGGTGGAATAACTAATCCATCGTGAAAAGTTGGGGATCATGATATCCTTAGTAGTGGTGATGATCCTGAACATCTCTAGCTGATCCCAGGGCAGCAATGGCTCGGTGGCAATGTCAAAAAACTTGAAGGGCTCATTCTTACTCAGCTGGATATAGGCATTCCTTGCTACTGCGCGCAGCAGCGGGTTAGGGCTGTTGGTGAGCGGCAGAATGGTCACGTCCGATATGGGAATGTTCATTTGTGTAAGCTCAATAACCGCCTTTATTTTACGCTCCCAACGCATGGTCTTCATTTTTTCAAAAGAGTCCTTGGTGAGCTCCATGTCTATATAGAGTTTGCGAAGCAGTTCGCCCACGTCGCCCCTGAAGTTTTTGCGGTATTGTATCAGTACATCTATCATTACCTGCCGAACCCAGATTTTTTTGTAAATTTTGTCGGACAGCGGTACCGGATCAAATTCTATTTCATCTACCGGTACTCCCATACTGAGCTTTTCGTTCAGCAAAACCTGCTCGGTGATCAGATCTTCGAGTTTAGGTGTTATGAAGTTGAGCCTCTTTTCGTGAACGTAGGCCTGATAACGTTTGTATAGAATGGAGCTGTAAGCGGTAATGGTAGCAAGAATCGCTACGATAATGAGTGAAAAAGCGACCTGAATAAAAAGCGGCAGGAATCCAAACTGCTCATATGCCTGCCATAAAAGGTCTACAAGATCCCTCCACATGTATTGGAACTATTTTTTACAAGCTATGTCTTATTGCCCGATTTGCCAGTAGTTTTCTGATTCTGATCAATAATTCACCGGCCATGATAGGCTTTTTCAAATAATCGTCGGCACCCAGCCTGAATGCTTCGGTAATGGTTTCTTCGTTTCCTACAGACGATACGATAATGATACTAATGTGCTTTTTCGCCGGGTCGTTTTTCAATCTGCTAATCACCTCCAACCCGTTCGCATAGGGCATCATCAAATCAGACAATACCAGATCGTAATCTGCATTTTCCAATTTGTCGAAAGCCTCCTTCCCATTCTTAGCTAAAATGACGTTGTAGCCATCCTTGCTCAGAATGTTTTTTATAGCCTTCAGCATTATTTCATCGTCTTCTACAACAAGAATATTCGCCATGCAATGAAAAAATCTTTTTTAACCGTTCATACAAACGACTATTTACAGCATATTTAACCTACAGCTTTGAGGTAAACTCAACTACAAATATAAATAAAATTAATTAAAATTTTATTAAAATTGCGACACCGAGTAGCAAAGCTAATGAAAATTTATGGTTCTCTACTAAAATGCTAAATTATTAACATAATATATTATCGGGCATAACGTAAATATTTTATTAATGTATTTGGTAATAAAACTTTCGGTTAACAACTCTTTCCCGACAACCCAAAAAATGTAGCTGATCTTACAAACCACAAGATTAGCAGTTACCTTCAGTATAATTAAGAACTTACGAAAAAATCAAAGGGATTCGAATCGAGAAACCCAATATAATACTTTGTATTTTAAGAATAAATGGTATAAAAATATTTAATTATTTCATTCATTTCCTGAATTTGCTTGCGCATCGCATCCGTAGATTCATTGTTTTGTGACAAAGCTTCAAGTGTTGTCTTTTGCAGCATTTCCTGCAAATGGGCAAAATTCTTGGTCAGGTTTTCAGACATGGCCTGGAATCGTGCCGGGAAGTCAGACAAGGCCCGGCCCGTCTGGCGCAAATAGGCAATAATGTTTTCCAGTTCTGTTTTTGCCGTTTCTGAAATAGATTTTTTAAATTCCTCTACTATAAGCTCAAATTTGTTTGCCAGATCATTCACCAATGTTTGTGTTATTTCGGCAGATGAGTTGTCTATTTTGGCGCTCAGTCCGTCTATTTGTTCCTGAAGCCGCTGCAGGTGGGGCACAGTATTATTTTTTTCCTGCTGCACCAACAAATTTTCAAATCCGGCTTCTATGGTTTTCTCAAGGTCAGACGAAAGCAACTTCAGCGATCGGTTCAGTTCGGCAACCTCGGCACCAAGATCACCCAGGGTGTTTACCACATCCAGTTTCCGGTTTATCTCCAGGGTATATTCAAAGTTTTTGGCCACGTCATATTTCATCTCGGTTAGCAGGTCCACAACCTTGTTCAGTGCAATGGTTTCGTTGCTCAACACCACAGAGTCATAGCGCTTCTGCGTGTACTCTACAAATTTTGAAGATACGATCAGCAGGATGATACCCGCTATAGATGCGTAGAACGCAGTTCGCAAACCATTGAGCAGTTCGGGAATGCTGTCTTCTATTTTTTTAACGTCGAATGAATACAAACCGTAGGCAATACCCATGAATGTGCCCAGTATGCCTATTGTTGCAAAAATCTGCGGTATGGACTCCAGCACATAAATGTTTACTTTCTCCGGGTGTTTGCGAGACCAGATGATGTAGTACGTACTGAAAAAAGCCCAGCCCGCCATAAAGAAATAAGGCATTAATTCTACAAAATGCTTCATGCTTGTCTCTATTTATTAATGTTGTTTATTGCTTTTTTTATCAGATCATCACTTGTCGTCAGTATTCTGAATTCCACTCTTCGGCATTTGCTGTTGTCGGCACTGTCGTTTGAGTTAAAAGTGTATTTTCCATTCCGGTCCAGAGACCTGCCATAAGACAATCCGTTGGCGGTCATCAGGTATTCCAGTCGCTTTTTCTCCAGAGAGTCCAGATTTTTGTAACAATCCTGATTCAGCAGAAACTCCATCACATTCCGCGTCCTATCCTGCGAAAGTTTCAGATTGTATATGTATCCGCCCTCGGTGCTGGTATGCCCCTCTATTCGCACCTCTGCTATTTTGTCGGCATACTTTTTTTGCAGAATAATTTTCAGGTACCGGGGGAAAAATTCTGCCAGCGTAGTTTTGAACTCCTCCTTGATATCCGCTTTGTTGTAGTCGAACAATATGCGCTCATCCACAAATCGAATAGATAGATTGCTTGTATCCAGTATGGCGTTCCACCGTGTATTAAAGTCTTCTTTAAACTCCAACCGTAACTCTTGCAACAAATCAACCTTTGAATTCTGAAACTCCTGTATCAGATTATCTTTTTCAACCTGCCTTTTCTTTATGCCTATCATGTAAGACAACGACATAAACAGAAAAATAACCATCAGTACCGTCATCAAATCTGCGAGCGGTATCCAGTAGCTATCTTTTTTTGTACTCATAATTATTGTTCACCCCGGTTCTTCCGCCGTGGGCTGATCTTGATATATATAAAGGATTATTCTTTAAGCTATCAAAGATATATTAATGTTGCCGTTTCAGCAAAAATCCCGCGTTGCCCAACCCGGTATTTGGGCGTGCAAGCCGTGAGCATACACCAGGGTAAAAGCCGCGATAGGGCGTTTGAAATAAATTTTGGAATAATGTTGCTAATTTAGCCTGTTGATATGATATACAGAAGCAAAGCGCCTTTGCGCATAGGATTGGCTGGCGGAGGTACCGATGTGAGCCCATATTGCGATCTTTATGGTGGCGCCATACTGAACGCCACCATCTCTCTTTATGCCTATGCTACCATTGAGCCGCTCGATACGGATGAAATCATAATCAGCGCACTGGACCGCGGTGAGAAGGTTGTCTGCCCGCTTGCCGACGAACTCCCCACCGATGGCAATCTGAATCTGGCAAAAGGTGCGTACAACCATATCGTAAAAAAATACGGAAAGGTTCCGGGCGGATTCAAACTTACTACACTTGTAGATGCCCCCGCGGGATCTGGTTTGGGTAGCTCTTCCACACTCATGGTGGCCATAATAGGCGTGTTTGCAGAATGGCTCAATTTACCATTAGGGGAATATGATATCGCCCAGATGGCTTATGATGTGGAGCGCGTAGAACTTGCTATGGCTGGCGGAAAACAAGACCAATATGCCGCAACTTTCGGAGGTTTCAATTATATGGAGTTCTTCCGCGACAACAAGGTCATTGTCAACCCGCTTCGCATCAAACAAGAGTTTATCAGCGAGCTGGAAAACAATCTGGTGCTTTATTTCACCGCCACCAGCCGATTGTCGTCCACCATCATCGAAGCACAAAGCAAAAACGTATCCGAAAAAAATCAGCAGTCCATAGATGCGATGCACCATTTGAAAGAGCAGGCGGTGATGATGAAGGAAGCGTTGTTGAAAGGCAACCTGCACGAAATAGGCAAAATACTGGATTTTGGCTTCCGTTATAAAAAGCAAATGGCTAAGGGTATTAGCAACGACTCACTCGATCAGATCTACGAAGCCGCGTTAAAAGCAGGCGCAACCGGTGGCAAAATTTCGGGCGCGGGCGGTGGTGGATTTATGATGTTCTATTGCCCCGAAAACACTCGTTTTGCAGTGAGTGAAACACTTCGTGGCTTCGGCGGTAGTATCAGTCCTTATCAATTTACAGAGCGCGGACTTTTTACCTGGAGCGTATAACTGTGCGCAGCTGGTTTATTACCACAGCAACACTATTCGTTCGCCACTCCCGGTGGCAGCGTTCCATACGTCCGAAATCCCGGTGGCAGGTACCTTGATTATGTCAGCCTGCAGACCTCCGTTTGCCGCCAGTTCATACATTTCCGGAAGTAGGTTGTCACGAAATCCGTCCAGTGCTTCCTGAGGCAAACTTCCAAAGCCCGAACCACATATCTCTATGGGTGCGCTACGCAGCACACCCGAAGACAATGTTAAGTCCTTCCCTGCCATTTCGCCAATAGTTACCAGCCGAACAGGATTGGCAATGCTATGCAAACCCTCGCCACGCAGCGCACGGATAATAAGCGCAACCGGGTTTCCCCACAAATAATCAAGCACTATGTCTATAGGACAATCGCGGTGCACTTTTTTCAGCGCCTCCAGTATTTCCTCGTCCGGCAACGAAAGCGAGATGGCCGCGTCGGCCCCCAGACTTTTCAATTGTGTGAGCCTGGCTTCATTACGACCCGTAACAGTGATCTTTGACGCCCCCATGTGACGGGCGATCTGAACTGCCGCCTTGCCTGTGAAACCAGTGGCTCCATTTATCAGCACATGTTTGCCCGGAGCCATGCCCGCTCTGTATTTCAGTGCCAGTCCTGCTCCTACTACCGCATTGGGTATAGCTGCTGCAAGGGCAAAGTCCAGACCGGCCGGCAGGGGTGTGCAACTTCTTCTGTCTACCAGTGCGTATTCGGCCATCATACCGGTTATGCCATTTGCATATACAGCTGTACCATCGGGAAGTATACCCACACCATCGGTACCCACCACTGCCAGAAAGCTGGCATAGGTACTATAGTGTGCACCCGACGCACGAGACTTGTCCAGGTTTTTCAATGACGTAGCCTTTACCTGCATCAGTAACTGCTGCCCGTTTTGTGCCACCGGAACCGAAAAATCTTCGTACTGCGGCGTTGTTCCTATTGAATGGATTACGGCTGCTTTCACTTGTCTTTTTTACGAATATCGGAAAATTTTTTTCGACCGCCCCTTACAACTTTCTACCCCTGCAACAACAATACGGTACGATGCAGAATTTTAACAAATACGGGCAGTCGAAGTATGTATTTTTGAGGTATGACACAGCAATCTATTCTGATCATCGACGACGAAAGGGCTATACGTAATACACTGAGTGAGATCCTATCTGCCGAAGGCTTTCTTACCGATGTGGCCGTAGACGGTGCCGAAGGAGCCAGGAAAATAAAAGAAGGAAATTATGACTGTATACTCTGCGATATCAAGATGCCCCGAATGGATGGTATGGAGGTGCTGCAGGTGGCGAGAGAAGAAAAGCCCGATACCCCGTTTATCGTCATTTCAGGGCACGGTAATATTGAGACCGCTGTAGACGCTGTGAAGAAAGGGGCCTTCGACTACATATCCAAACCGCCCGATCTGAACCGGCTGCTTATAACTATTCGCAATGCCATGGACAAAAAATCGCTGGTGGCAGAAACCAGGCAGTTGCGGAAAAAAATTGCGCGCAGCGCCGAAATGATCGGCACCAGTGAAGCTATGCAGCGCATAAACGATACAATAGCCAAGGTAGCACCTACAGATGCTCGGGTGCTGATAACTGGCGAAAACGGAGTAGGCAAGGAATTGGTAGCCCGTCGCATACACGAATTCAGCAACAGGTCTGGCGGCCCCATGATAGAAGTGAACTGTGCGGCCATACCTTCTGAATTGATAGAAAGCGAGTTGTTCGGCCATGAAAAGGGTTCATTCACCTCTGCTATAAAACAACGTATCGGCAAGTTTGAGCAAGCCTCAGGTGGCACGCTTTTCCTGGACGAAATAGGCGATATGAGTCCCGATGCGCAGGCCAAAATGTTGCGTGCGCTGCAGGAAGGAAAAATAACAAGGGTTGGCGGTGAAAAAGAAATCAAAGTAGATGTGCGCGTATTGGCTGCAACCAACAAAAACCTGCTTGAAGAAGTGGAAGCCAAAAAATTCCGACTCGATCTGTACCATCGCCTGAGCGTGATACTGATTCAGGTGCCACCGCTCAACGCCCGTCGCGACGATATTCCCCTGCTCATAAATCACTTTATGAAAGACCTTTGCGACGAATACAAACAGCCCGTGAAATCTATAGATGCCGATGCAATATCGGCACTATCCAACTACAACTGGACTGGTAATATCCGCGAGCTGCGCAATGTGGTGGAACGCCTGATCATACTGTCTGATAAAACAATAACCCGGAAAGATATAGAGCAGTATATTATGATGAAATAGCTGCTTCCGGTTGGAAGCAGTCACTACTCAACATCATCTTATCGCTAACTCAGATAGCGCGGGCAAAAACATCAACCGGCTTGCGGGTACGCTCAGTAAGTTCTCTGGTCTTGTACGGCTCTTCAAGGATGTCTGCGGAAGCCGGATAACCCAGCGCCAGCAGTCCCACTATCTGATGATCTGGTTGCAACATCAGGCTTTCAGACAGTTTTTCTTTATCCAGTCCCGCCATGAAATGACTGTATATTCCCATTGTCGTGGCTTGCGTCATCAGGTTGGCATTGGCCATACCGAGGTCGTGCCACGAAAACGGATTTTCTTTACCATTGGCCTCAAAAGTCTTCCGCACCATAGCCACTACCAAAATGCTGGCGTTTTTTGCCCATGGAATATTTCCGGGGCTCAACGATTCACATATTTTGTCAAATCCCTCCGTTCCCTTTTGGGCGTAGAGGTACAACCACGGCTGCTCGTTGTTGGCACTGGGCGCCCACCTTGCAGCCTCCAGCAACTGCATCAGGTTTTTGTTTGAAATCTGCTGCTCCGAAAAAGCCCTGGGGCTCCATCTGTTCTTTATAAATTCAGCTACTTCATGCTCCGTTCTGGCGATCTTGATATGTTCCATAAATTCTTTTTCCAAAGGCAAAATTACCTGAAAAAAGACAATTGCGGAGTATACTGATTACTATCAGATCCTTACCATCCTCGGGTCATTGCCCGGATCTTGCGGGTATTGCTTTTGTGTGGACACAATGAAGTTCGCTTCCTGAATCGCGGACACAAAAGTGGGGAAAATATTATTTGGCCCAATTCTGGACTCAAACAGTGCATACAATTGTTCGCTTGCCGCTTCCGGGTTCAGCTCACTTATCAAGATGCTTACGTTTTGCTTTTTCAGTCCTTGTGCCACTTTAAGTATAGTTGTTACACCGGTAGCATCTATTACCGGTACATTCCGCATCCTTACTATAAACACCCTTGGCTTTATTTTATGTCGGTGGAACGTCTCTTTAAATTTGTAAGCCGCTCCGAAAAACAGTGGCCCATTTATTTCGTACACCGATATTCCCTCGCTCAGATCAAAAGTCTCATCCTTTTCTCCTCTCAGCAATTCGCTGCTGGTGGTGATGTTTGCGGTGATTTCTCTTACATCGCTCAGCTTAGACATTTTGCGCATGAACTGTACCGTCGCAAACAGAAAACCTATTTCAAGCGCAGCAGTGAAGTTGAGGAACAGGGTGATAAAAAAAGTGACCAGCATAAGTAGCGTATCGCCTGACCGGCTGTAAATGATGGCCAAAAAACGTTTCCACTTACTCATATTGTAGGCCACCACCATCAGCAGTCCTGCCACAGAAGCTACGGGTATGTAGGATATTCCATCCCTGGCAAAAAACAAAATTATTACGAGTACAACCGACTGTACCAGTCCGGCAATGGGGGTATTGCCACCATTTTCCACATTGGTCATCGTCCGGGCTATACTACCGGTTACCGGTATGCCCCCTACAAATGCAGAAAGTATATTTGCCATGCCCTGCGCTACCAGTTCTTTGTTTGACCTAAGGTGAAAACCCGTAACACTCTCGGCCACCGTACCAGAGATCAACGACATCACACTTACCAGAACAGCTATACCGAAAGCGGGCCGTAGTAAGGAAATTACGGTAGACCATTTCAGTTGCAACAATTGCATATTGGGGAGCACATGGGCTATTGTCCCGAATCGGGTGCCTATGGTATCTACAGGCAGATGGTAATAAAACACCAGCAAAGTAGGTATAACTATAGCAAGCACAGGGCCTGGTATTCTTTTTGGTAGAATGAATGGAGAAACAAGGTTTATAAAAACTGTAAGACAACCAATTCCCAATGCCAAATAACCGACTGTTCCGACATGCGTACAATAACTTGTTACCTTGTCTAAAAACTCAACGGGTAGTTTCGCTATTTTTATTCCTGTGAAATCCCTGATCTGAGATACAAAAAGATCAATGGCTATTCCTGCCGTAAAACCTTCAATGAGCGGATCTGGAATAAGCCTCACCAGACGGCCCATTCGTAGAACACCCATAAGCATGAGCATGATTCCGGCAAGCAACGTTGCTAAAACCAGACCGTTGATCCCGTATTTAGTTATGATAGCGTAAACAATAAGAATGCAAGCACCGGTAGGACCGGAGATCTGCACTTTAATACCGCCATAAAGGGCCATGATAATACTCGCGGCAATCGTCGCATAAATACCATTGATCGGTGAAACTCCAGATGCAACGCCAAACGAGATGGCCAATGGCAATGCCACAATGCCTACCACCACACCGGCGGAAACATCATTGATCAGATTTTTTCTACGATAATTCTTGTATGTAGCTCCAAAATCTGGCAAATACATATTTTAATTTAATTTTTTATTGAATTCGACTTTGTTAAACGGTAAAATTAGTCCTGAAAAACAAAATATCAGATGACACACGTCACGAAACAGCATCTCTGCATTTTCTCTTTGGCTTACTGTTGGGTCATAGTATCCTGCACTATTCTGTTTTGCAGTACGGAAACTAACTTTTACCTTCGAAAATAATTTAAAATTCTGGTTTTGTACAAGGTATTTCTGGCGTTTTCTTTTTTGTCTTCCAGTTTGTTCTTTTCGTGTTCGGGCAGCCATACCAATTCGAAGCCGTCTAAGTCTGAAATTACCTGGGATTCCTCCCTGGTCAGCGGGAAGGTGATTGACAGCCTACCCTGTCCTGATTTTCCCAAACTGAGTTATGCATTGTATTTGCCGCTTCGGTACAATGCTTCTAAAAGGTATCCCTGTATTTACTTTTTCGACTCACATGCAAACGGTGCTTTCCCACTAAAACGTTACAAAAACCTGGCAGACCAATTCGGGTTTGTGCTCATCGGCTCCAACAATTCGCGCAACGGAATGGCCTGGCAGGATGTGAATGAAAGTGTGATAGAAATGATGGAAGACTCCCGGCGGAGAATTCACATAGACTCACTGCTCATTTTTACCAGCGGGTTTTCAGGAGGTGCGAAGGTGGCCAGTTCTGTGGCTATTTTCAACGGTGGCATAGCAGGTGTTATTGCCTGTGCTGGCGGTATGCCACCCGTAGAACAGGAAATTCAAACCCGGTTCGACTATTTCGGGATTGTGGGCGAACAGGATTTTAACCTTACCGGTTTGGATATCCTTCACGAGAAACTAGGATTATATGGCTTCAATCAGCAACTCATCACGTTCAACGGTAAGCACACCTGGGCCGATAGCGCCGATTTTCGTACTGCTTTGCTTTGGATGCAGGTTCAGGCTATGCGCCACAACAACCTCCCGAAAAACGATACCCTGATTCAACTCCTGAAACAGGATTACGACCGTCGGCTTGATGCCGCCAGCACCACGAACGACCTGGTAAAAGAACGGACGTTGCTATTGGGTATCACAAAAACCATTGATACGCTACTGAATCTGGACACCTACAGAAAGCAACTCATATCCCTGACTGGCAATCCGTTTTTGTCGAGTGCCGTGGCAGCCAAGGTACAGTTGCAGCATAATGAAATTAGTCTGCAAGACACACTCTCCAAACAATTTTCAGAAAAAGACCTGAACTGGTGGAGCAGACAGATCACCGAACTAAATCTCAACATACGCACGTCCGCAAAACCTGATGAAGCCAATATGTACAGCCGGGTGCTCAACTACCTTGGCCTGGTCGGTTACATGACCACTTCTAAAGCTATAAAACAAGGCGACCTCGTACAGGCTGCCAACTTTGTGAAGATCTTTAAAATGGCCGACCCTAAAAATCCGGATTGTTTTTACCTCGAAGCATTGTGCGACCTGAAAGCTGGGAAACAAAATGAGGCGTTAAAAGCGTTGGAAACAGCAGCAGATCTGGGATATGCCGAACCCTATTTGATTGTAAACAATCCCGACTGGGCTGCTTTGCAAAACAACAGTAAATTTCAGGAGATAGAAGCACGAATTCAAAGAAAACACAGCCAGTCCTGATCTGAAAGGAATAACTTATTCCGGATTAATGTGCCGCGTGAAACAATTGCAATTTTAGCGTGGCAGGGAGTTATTCCAATTTAACTTCAAAAAACGACATTTCTACCCAGCCTTCTGTTTCGGCTAAAGCCCTAAAAAGAATGGCTTTTGACCACGATCTAAAGATCGTGGCAACTATTTT
>CAIYJV010000084.1 GCA_903926605.1 uncultured Bacteroidota bacterium | reverse complement strand
CCACGACATCCTGCTTTGCATCAATACAGGTTCGAAACAGACCGACCCCAAGTGGAAGGAAATGGGAGACGACGACGAAGCGCAGGTAAAAACCGGACGATTCGCGTTCTACAACGAACAATTTTATTTTAAGACCGGAAGTGAAATGACCCAGTTGTTTCAAAACGTTCCGGAAGCTATAGACAACACCAACCAGATAATAGAGAAGATAAAACCATTGAAGCTGGAACGCGATATACTGCTACCGCACTTCAAAGTTCCACCAGACTTCAACGAAGATCAGGATGCCTACCTCACTCATATCACCTGGGAGGGCGCCAAAAAGCGGTATGTAGAAATAACTGCCGTGGTGGAAGAACGTCTCAACTTCGAATTGTTTACCATCCGAACCATGGGATTTGCGGGCTACTTCCTTATCGTAAGCGATTTTATTAAGGCCGGAAGAGACCTGGGTGTATTTATCGGGCCGGGCCGCGGTTCTGCTGCGGGGTCCGCCGTAGCATATTGTATCGGCATTACGAATATTGACCCTATCAAATACAATCTGCTGTTCGAAAGGTTCCTGAACCCTGACCGAAAGAGCATGCCCGATATTGATACGGACTTCGACGACGTGGGCCGGCAGAAGGTGATAGACTATGTGGTAAAAAAATATGGTCGCAATCAGGTGGCGCATATTGTTACCTATGGCACCATGGCAGCACGCTCCAGCATAAAAGACGTGGCGCGCGCACTGGACCTGCCCCTGCCCGATGCCAACGCACTGGCCAAAATGGTACCGGAAAAGCCGGGCATCACGCTGAAACGAATTTTGCATGCCGACATAAAAGGCGACAACGGTCTGGAGGGCAAAGAAGGTATTGGTGCGGAAGAAGTGGAACTGGTACATAAACTGCGCGAACTATACAAGCAGGACAACCTGCAAGGGCAGGTGCTCCACGCAGCCGAAAAACTGGAAGGCTCGGTACGCAATACCGGCATACATGCAGCTGGCATCATTATCGCACCCAAAGACCTTACAGAACTCCTGCCGGTTTGTACGTCGAAAGACGACGACCTGCTGGTGACCCAGTACGAAGGCAATGTGATCGAGAACGCTGGCGTTATTAAGATGGACTTTTTAGGCCTGAAAAACCTGACCATCATAAAGGATGCTCTGGCGCTGATAAAAAGAAATTTTGGCCTTGACATAGACATTGACACCATTCCGCTGGACGATACACCCACCTATGAGCTGTACCAGCGCGCAGAAACCAACGGTACCTTTCAGTTTGAAAGTCCCGGAATGCAGAAATACCTCAAAGATTTGCAGCCCGACAAACTGGACGACCTTATCGCCATGAATGCCCTGTACCGTCCGGGACCTATTGCCTACATACCCAACTTCATCAAGCGTAAGCACGGCCTCGAGGCCATAACCTACGACTTGCCGGAAATGGCCGAATACCTGGCCGAAACCTACGGTATTACCGTGTACCAGGAACAGGTGATGCTGTTGTCTCAAAGCCTTGCAGGATTCAGCAAGGGCGATGCGGACATCCTGAGGAAGGCGATGGGTAAAAAAGACAAAAAGACCCTGGACAAAAAGAAGAGCCAGTTTATTGACGGGGCCAAAGCAAAAGGGCATCCCGAAGATAAACTTCAAAAGATATGGACCGACTGGGAGGCATTTGCTCAATACGCCTTCAATAAGTCGCACTCTACCTGTTATGCTCTGGTGGCCTACCAGACAGCCTATCTCAAAGCCAACTATCCCGCCGAGTATATGGCGGCTGTGCTGAACAGTAACCAGGGAAACATAGACAAGATCAAGTTTTATATGGAGGAGTGCCAGCGCATGGGTCTTAAAGTGCTGGGACCCGACGTGAATGAAAGCCTGAAAGGGTTTGCCGTGGCGCGCGAAAAAGTGGTGCGCTTCGGACTTAACGCAATAAAGGGCGTGGGCGAGGCTGCCGTGGACGACCTGATCGCAGAACGCGAACAAAACGGGCCCTACGCAACAGTGTACGATCTGGTACGCAGGGTGAACCAACGAACAGTGGGTAAAAAAACGCTCGAAAATCTGGTGTTGGCCGGTGCTCTGGATTGTTTTCCGGAACTGCACAGGGCGCAGTATTTCCACACCCCGTCCGGCGACCCGCTCACGGGCATAGAGCGGCTGGTGCGTTTTGCAAACCAGCTTACCGCCAGCAATGCCATGACCGCTAACAGCCTTTTTGGCGAAATGGCTATGCCCGATGTGAAACCGCCTGTAATCCCTGACTGCGAGAAATGGGGACTGCACGAGTTCCTGGAGCGCGAACGCGATGTAGTAGGCATTTACCTTTCGGCACATCCGCTGGATGGGTACAAATTCGAGATGGAGCATTATGGATTTGTGCCCGTGAACGAGATAGACATCCACCGAGGCAGAACCGTACGCATAGCCGGTTTTATTACAGATGCCGGACATCTCACCACCAAGACCGGATCCAAGTTCGGGAAAATGATACTGAACGACTACAGCGGCAATTTTGAAATAGCACTTTGGAAAAATGACTATGTGAAATTTGGCAACTTCCTGGTCAACAACCAGAAAGTGATGATACAAGGCGTTTATGACGAACATAAGTTCCGGGCGGGCGTTATGGAATTTCAGGTGCAGAATATGATGTTGCTGGAAGAAGTACGAAAACTGCTAACCCGCAAACTTATTTTTTCGATACCCGTAGAAAAACTGACCGAAGAGTTTGTGCGCTTTATGGAGCTGAACATAAAAAACAGCCCCGGCAATACTGAGCTCGTGATACAAATATCAGACGATGCCAACGACCGCTCCATACGCCTCAAAACCCAAGGGCAGAAAATATTTATTTCAGATGATCTGATCCACTACTTTTCCGAGCATGACTTTATAAGGTACAGTATTGAGAAGACGTAAATCGGTGTTTAAAAAAGCGAGTAATGCTCGCACCGGTTTAATCCTGACCGCAGTGGAGTCCTATATCAAAGATGAACACAGTTCTCTGACCGGAATTGCAGTAGTTTAGATGAAATATGTTCATACCCTTCCCGCTCGTCCTAGAACGTTTCGCCAATGCTCCGGAAAGCATTTACAAACAATCAACAACAACCACCACCCCTTCAAACACAACTATAACCTCAAATATCGAAATACGTTCCTGCCGATAGCAGCACAACAGATCAGCCCATGATGGCGCATGTGTTTTCGCCAGAAAGAACTCTTGGTGTAGCCGGAGTAAAGATAATATCGAGCCCACACCAAATAGCCTAATCGATAATCAGAAGCGGCGGAAATACCCGTCGCCACAGAGCCCAATAGCTCCGTACGTCGTTCGCGCAGTGCAATCCCAGGCGCACGCGGAGCAATTGCGCCGGGGCCGCCTTTCTTTTGTTTCTTTTCGACGCCTGTCCCGATTTTTTATCGGGAGCGGAGCAAAGAACTCCTTCATCGATACAATTAAAAAAATGAAAAATATAGCGATAAAAGAAAGGTGCATTTGAAACCCAACTGGTCCTCCTGGTCGAATCGCCCCGCTTCGACCCACCCTTTTGCAAGCGTCCTGCTTGCTTTCCAAATCAATTCTCTCCCCTTTCAAAATACCCTTCCATTTTCATCAACCTACATAATGCAAAAAGCCACTATACACACATTGTATATTGGCGAAATTCTTCATTTCTAAACCCCTTATTCCGTCCGAACTTTATACCTGCTTAGCCCGCAATTGGCTGACTTTCGGGAAACATGAAAAAACAAACGCAAGAAAATGCCCGCCCTCCTGTCGGGTTCACGGGAACTTCTTTAGTCAAAAAAAAGCACAGGGAATACCCCTAACCCCGATTCAACAACATTG
>CAIYJV010000083.1 GCA_903926605.1 uncultured Bacteroidota bacterium | reverse complement strand
CCTTCCAGAAAGCCCAGAAACGTGTGGTGAACGCAGCCCTCAGTAATACTTTTGGATTCGGCGGCCATAATGCTTCAGTGATATTCAAAAAACCAACTGCCTAAGAAGTGCGGGAATTTTTTAATCGATTCAGATTAATAAAATCCGGTGACAAAGAATTGGTGCTTCAATTGGAGCACCTTCTCGGTTTCACGCCCCGCCACCTCGTCTTTTACAAGCTGGCATTGATGCATAAGTCCACACCAGAAGATGCCACGGACAGTAATGAACGTTTGGAATTTCTGGGTGATGCCATTCTGGGTGCCCTGATAGCAGAATATTTGTTCAAGAAATACCCCAACCAGCCGGAGGGCTACCTTACCGAACTGCGTTCCCGGCTTGTGAGACGGGAGACTATGAACAATGTGGCCCTGCGCATGGGCCTGAATAAAATGGTGCGCTATAACCAAAACGACCGCGGCCTGAACCGCAGCCATATTTTTGGCAATGCACTGGAGGCCCTCATCGGCGCTGTTTATCTGGACCGCGGCTTCGATACCACCCGTACATTCATCCTCAACCAGATGATTAAGGCATACATCAATCTGGATGAAATGGAGAGCACGGACACCAATTACAAAAACCAGCTACTGAGCTGGGCCCAACGTCAGAATAAAACCATTTCTTTCGACACACTCGAAGAAAAATCCGACGGCAGCCGTAAGTTGTTTACGGTCGGCGTCTTGCTGGACAATCAGGTAGCTGCTACAGGCACCGGGTACAGCAAGAAAGAAGCCGGTCAGGTAGCCGCTCAAAAGGCACTGGAGACCATTAACGCTACCGGCGGTACCGCTGCCGAATAAATCCGCGTATTTTACCTACTTTCACCTATCAAAAATCTGTTCCGGCAATGAGCTACACGATTCTCATCGTTATCATAACGACTATCATTTCACTTATGGCTTTCAACAACCATAGTTTGTTTGGCAGATTTATTTTCTACCCCTATGGTATAGCCAGGAGCCAGGATCAGTACTACAGGTTTCTCTCGTCCGGATTTATTCATGCCGACTGGAATCACCTTATTTTCAACATGATCACGCTTTACTTTTTCGGCATCAATGTCGAAATGATCTGCACCTACGCGGGTATGCATGGCGTGTTTATTTTTTTGTACCTCACGGCCATAATTATTTCTTCCATTCCCAGCTTTGTCAAGCATAGGGAGCACAGCTACTATCAGTCGCTGGGGGCATCAGGCGGGGTAAGCGCTATTTTGTTTGCCACCGTATATTTCGAACCATGGAACAAGATCCAGATCATATTTATACCGGTGGGAATTCCCAGCATTATTTTTGCAGTCCTGTACCTGATCTATTCGGCATATATGTCTAAAAAAGGAAACGACAATATTGGGCACGACGCGCATTTGTATGGCAGCGTGTATGGGTTCCTTTTTGCTTGGCTCATTGATTTGAAAATAAGCCATGGACAGACCTTCATAGAGCAGTTGTTACACCCTTCGTTCCGTTAGTTTTCGTTGCGTTTACCTAATCATTCATCTGTTGGTGAGTAAACATTTTCTAAATGAGCCAGATTAATAGCAACTTCAGAAACAATGACACGATAAAAGTATTTACCATCATCGGTCTGATCACGCTTATTCTTCTGGTCAGGCT
>CAIYJV010000082.1 GCA_903926605.1 uncultured Bacteroidota bacterium | reverse complement strand
CGTATTGGCGACCAAGGTTTTTTAAGCATCACATCGTTTGACCAGGCTTCCCGTTTGTGTTTGAATTTTATCTCCAGTTTCAGTTTCTGGGCATCCAGTTTTTTCTTTTCGGCTGCTTTCGCAAGTTTTTCCTTGTCTGTTTTTATTTTGTTCAGGCTATCGGTTTTTGTTTTCCGGACCAGTTTTATGCTGTCCATGTGCTTGGTACGTACCACTTTCACACTGTCCATTACATGTTTACGCACGGTTTTGGCGCTGTCCATTACGTGTTTTCTGGCAGCGGTAATACTGTCTCGGAAGTGGGTCTGTACCGTCTTGATACTGTCTGCATGTTCCCGGTGGGCCAGGGCAGTGCTGTCGGCATAGCGTTTACTGGCTTTGTATTTCGCTATCCGGGCCAGGCTATCGGTTCTATGCTTTTGTACAACGTGTATGCTGTCTGTGCGTGATTTACGTGTCAACGCCACCGAATCCAGCACCCGCTGACGGGCGTCCTTTATAGAGTCGGCACGGTTTTCCCTTGTTCGCTGCTGTAGACGGGATTTTGTAGCGATAGCTTTTGCGGTACTGTCCCGATAGTGTTTGCTTTCGCGATAGGCCCTCACCGCCGCCACGCTATCGCTAACATACGCTCGCCTGATGCTGGCACTGTCGTTTGGCTTAGTCTTTACGTATTTTGTCTTTTTGTTTTTTGTTTTATAGGGTTTGTCGTTCTTTCTAATTTGTGCATGAAGATTCGACAACCCATTGAAAATCAATAAGCCAAAACAAAAATAAATAATAAGTCTTATCCCGGTTCTCAAATACTCGTCAACTCTGTTTGATGTCTTTAATAACGCAAATTGAACAAAAAAATTATATCATTCAAATAGCTTCGCTTGGCCCATTCAGGGCCATGTGCGTGTTAACCTTCAAAAATAGACAAAATTGTAAATCCCGGCATGAACCGAAACGTATATTATAATTGCCTTTTTGTAACCCGGCTGGGCAAAAAGCACGGAAATCGGTAAATAATGCCGAAAATTGCATGAGTATTTATAAACAATCTATTTTTGATGGCCAACGACCGGGATTCTCAGTCACAGCTGGGCAGGTATGCCGGACTCTCCACGCAGTGGATGGTAATGCTGCTCGTTGCCGTATGGCTGGGCCACAAGGCCGATCTGTATACCGGATGGAAAGTGCCTGTTTTTGTAATACTGATGCCGCTCGTGTCGTTGGTGTTTTCACTGGTTCAGTTGATAAAAGAAGTTAATAGGAAAAAGGAATGAGAAAGAAGTTTATTGTGGCGGTAGCGATCGTATTTGTGCTGTTGAGCGCCGTGTTTTATGGAATTGGTCTGAAGGACCCCGCCTATAAATTTGGTATCCTTGAAGGAGCCAATGTACTGATGGCAGTTATTGCGGTTATCTCTTATAGTCTGGTTACCCGGAATATTGTAGACAATCCGCATGCGTTTGTGCGGGGGGTGTATAGTGCGTCTTTGCTGAAGATCATGGTTTGTATGTTTGCCGCGTTGGGCTATATAGCCGTGTACCGTTCGGCAGTGCACAAACCCACTGTTTTTGTCATGTTCGGGATCTATATTGTTTACACCGGAATAGAAACCTATGTGCTTTCCGGGCTTGCGCGTGTTAAGAAGGACAAATGAGTAAGCAGGAAAAAGCAGTGACCTTTCTGGCTCAGTTTCTACCCACCGGGTCTTTTGAACTGGTAGCACCTTTTTTTCAATCGCACACTATTTACTTGTCCATCACCTACGAGCGTAAGAGTGTGCTTGGAGATTACCGACCGCCCAACCGCGACCATCCGTATCACCGCATCAGTATCAATTCCAACCTGAATCCGTATAGTTTTCTCATCACACTTTTGCACGAGTTGGCGCATTTGTTCACCTACAATCATTATGGCACAAAGGCATCGCCTCATGGTCCTGAATGGAAAGAACAGTTCAAACGAATTCTGACTCCGTTCACCGGAAAACAGCTTTTCCCTCCGGACGTGGAGAAAGCGCTGCATGCATATTTATCCAACCCGGCGGCCAGTACCTGTACAGACCCTGCATTGTTTAAAGCGCTATACCGGTATGACGAGCGTAAGCCGGGTGAAAAACTGGTAGACCAGCTAACGATAGGTGCCCTGTTTGAAACTGAAGACGGCGAACGTTACCAAAAAGTGGAAAAGGTAAGGACTCGCACCAAGTGCCGACAACTCAGCACTGGGAAAATGTATATGTTTCCGGGTATTTTTGAGGTAGTTGAGGTAATGGAAAACTGAATTTTCTTTTTTCACTGCGGTAACTCTATACCAATAACGTTTTCATAATTGCCATGAGGGGCAGGTGCATAGCCAGCTATATGTTTTTCCACACCATCTAGCGTGTAATAGATACCGTTGCTACATTCCCAGCAACAAAACGAACCGGGGGTAGATAAATGTTCGTACGCGAAATTGGCCAGGTGGTATGTTTTTCCGGTTGGCGACAGGTAAACAATATAGTCGTTTGGATAATATAGATAATTAACGTAGCCTGAGATTGTGTTTAATGAATAAAACGTAGTATCTCCTGAGGTGTAATAGGTTTTCAGTGAGGTATCATACACGGTAACGTTGATCAGTTGGTTAAATTTGTTATTGTTCTTGTATGCTGCCAGGATTATACGAGAATGGATGGTGGTATCGTAAGGTGAAAATGCCACAGATAGCCTTGGGTTGAAATCGCATTTTACCTTGCAGGAAGCGCAGCAAAGGACGACTGCCACAATCACGAGTAATAAATTTTTCATTGGCCTGTGTTAATAATAAATTTATATCAATAATTATGCCATAAAGTGCGGAGACAAAAAAAACAAATTTGCAGACTCAAAATTTGGGTTGCAGTTGTATGTTGTAGTTTTTTAATTTGGTCGAAGTTTATAGCACAATTCACTTACATTTGCATCCCCTAAATTAAAAAAACTGGCGCCGTGAGATTAAAATCTTTGGAAATAAAGGGCTTTAAGTCGTTTGCCGACAAAACCCTGATTTTACTGGACAATCCTATTACGGGAATCGTGGGTCCTAACGGATGCGGGAAGTCGAATATCGTGGATGCCATCAGGTGGGTGATAGGGGAGCATAAAATAAAGTCACTGCGGTCCGACAACCTCGAAGATCTGATCTTCAATGGTTCCAGGACGCGGTCGGCATCGGGCCTTGCGGAAGTTTCGCTTACATTCGAGAATACGCGCAATCTGCTGCCCACCGAGTTTACGACTGTTACCATTACCCGCAAGTTTTATAAGAATGGTGAAAGTGAATACAGACTGAACGACGTATCGTGCAGACTGAAGGATATCCACAACTTGTTTCTGGACACCGGGGTTAGCAACGATTCTTATGCCATTATAGAACTTGGTATGGTGGATGACATCATCAAGGACAAGGATGGCGCCCGCCGCCGCATGCTGGAACAGGCTGCAGGCATATCTATATACAAGACCAGAAAGAAAGAAGCCACTGCAAAACTGGAATCCACAGAGTCGGATATTTCAAGGATAGAAGATCTGTTGTTTGAGATCGGCAACAACCTGCGCACACTGGAGTCGCAGGCCAGAAAGGCAGAGAAGTACTATGCGCTGAAAAAGGAATACAAAGAGATAAGCATTGAATTGGCCAAGGTGTCGCTGGAGCAGTTCAATGATCAGTATAAGTCCCTGAACGAGCAGCATGACGCTGAACTGGACCGTAAGACCAAAATAGAAGCCGTTGTGGCAACCGAAGAGGCGGGGGTGGAAGGTGAGAAAGTGAAGCTCATAGAGATGGAGCAGGCGCTGAATGGACTTCAAAAACAATTTAACGAACTCACAGGCAAACTGCGCCAGCTGGAAGGCGACAAGAAACTGGCAGGGCAGAAACAGGAACATCTGAAAGAGCGCGAGAAATACCTGAAGGATTTTCTGGCCAATGCCGACGGGCAATCTCAGAAACATGAGGAGTCTATTGTACTCTCTGAGACCCAGATCACAGACGAAGGGGTGGTGCTGGAGCAAATGAAAAAAGACCTGGAAGTGCTCAGGGCCGCGGTCGCTGAGAAAAAGAAGGCTTTTGAAGAGAAGAAAAAGGTGCTGGAGGAGCTGCGCAGCGAGCATCAGGTGAAACAAAGAAGCCAGTTTGACGCAGAGAAGAAAGTGGCGATCGCCGATACGTCTGTGCAGAACCTGCAACGGAGCATAAGGCAGATACAGGAAGACACCTCCGGACGCGCCACACAGATCAGTACCCTTGCGCACGAAAAGACGGAAGCAGAAGCAAAGCTGCAAATGCGCCAGGAAGAACTTGCTGCACTGGTGAAGCGCCAGGAAGAGGTAAAGCAAAGAATACTGGAAGGTCAGGAAGAAATAGAAGGTCAGCGGGCGAAGCTGGTGGAAGAAAACCGGAAACTGGACTCGAAGAAAAACGAACACGATCTGCTCAAGTCGCTGGTGGAGAGTCTGGAAGGCTACCCAGACAGTATCAAGTTCCTGAAAAAAAATAAAGACTGGAACAACAGCGCTCCTTTAGTGTCTGATGTGTTTGTGGTACAACCCGCCTATCGTACCGCATTGGAAAATGTGCTGGATAACTATCTGAACTACTATATAGTAAACGATGGCGGCGAGGCTGTGAAGGCCATTTCGCTTCTGGCAAATAATAAAAAGGGTAAAGCAAATTTCTTCTTACTCGACCGGCTTGCAGAGCAGAGACCTACAGTGTTCGCAGCTCCCGACCAGACTATACCGGCACTGAGCACCGTGGCGGTAGATGAGCAATATGCCAGCCTTGCAAATTGTCTGCTGGGTCATGTGTTCATAACCGAAAACGATCAGGTGCCCGAAAACAGCGCAATACCGGCTGGAGTGGTCATTGTAGACAAGTCGGGTAAAATGATACGTGGCAGTTATATGCTGGGCGGCGGCTCAATAGGGCTTTTTGAAGGTAACAAGATAGGCCGCGCCAAGAATCTGGAACGCCTTGCCGTGGAGATTCACGACCTTGGTCTGATAACAGCTGATCTGAAGAAGCTTATTTCCGAAACACAGTCGCGCATAGCAGGTTTTAATTCTGAACTGAACGATAAGGCCATAGAGCAGGCCCGGCAGGAAATAAACAGATTGCAAAATCTGGTAGTTACAGTAGGACACAAGATCGAAAATCTGGAACATCTGAATACAGGCGGCGAAAAACGTATTGCCGAACTTCAGAAGCAGTACGAGGATACGCAAGGCGGAATACAGTCGGTGCGGACCGAGATGGAGCAGATATCTGCAGGTCTGGACAAACTGCACAGTGCTATAGAAGAAGCCGAAAACGACTTTCGTTCGGTAGATCTGGGATACAACGAAATGTCTCAGAATTTTAACCGGCATAACATAGAGTACACCCGGCAGCACAGCAAAATGGACAGTTTGCGCCAGGAACTCCGTTTCAGGACCAACCAGCTTGCCGACCTTAAACGCCAGATCACGTCAAACACCGAGCAACTGGCAAACATCAGTTCGCAACTGGGCGACATAGCACTGGTACTGGAGAATACGGATAAGGAAATCTATGCCTTGCTGAAACAGAAGGAAGCCGATGAGGCGAATCTGAACGATAAGGACCGGGAGTTTTATAAGTTCCGAAACGAGATCAGCCAGCGGGAAAGCAACCTGAACCAGAAGCGCAGGGAAAAAGAGCATGCCGATACGTTGCTGAACAGCGTAAAGGAAAAACTGACCGCCATGAAGCTGCAGGTGGCGGGACTGAACGAAAGACTTTCGATCGAGTTTCATGTGAACCTGAACGAGATCCTGGACGAGCCCCGGACCACCACCAGTACGCTGGACGAGCTGACTGCCGATGCCGAGCGGATGAAGAAGCGCATGGACAATATGGGCGAAATAAACCCCACGGCCATTGAAGCATTTTCTGAGATCAAGGTGCGCCACGACTTTATTACCGAGCAGCGAAATGACCTGAACAGTGCGAAGGAGTCGCTGCGCAAAACGATCGAAGAGGTGGAACTGACGGCCAACCAGCGTTTCAGCGATACGTTTAATATGGTCAGGGAGAACTTCGTCACGGTGTTCAAAGCCCTGTTCACAGCGGAAGACAATTGCGACCTGCGGCTGACCGACCCTGATAATATGGCCGAAAGCAATATCGAAATATATGCCCAGCCCAAGGGCAAAAAGCCCAGCACGCTTACCCAGCTGTCGGGTGGGGAAAAGACACTTACCTCCACAGCGTTCCTGTTTGCAATTTACCTCATCAAGCCCGCGCCCTTCTGTATTCTGGACGAAGTGGATGCACCGCTCGATGATGCCAACGTGGGCAAGTTCACCCAGATGATCCGTAAGTTCTCGGACAATTCACAGTTCATTATTGTGACGCACAATAAGCAAACTATGGCTTCTGTAGATGTGATCTACGGCGTCACCATGGAGGAAGCCGGCGTGAGCAAGCTGGTTCCCGTGGATTTCAGGAGTTTGAATTAAGGCGCCCGGAGGGAAGGTTTTTAGTACATAAGGTTCGCGAACTGGTAAAGTTGATTATTGCGGAACAACCGCGCCCGGAATTTCCCAAACTCCGTAGGAGTTAAAGCTCTGTAGAAACCAATGGAAATTCTAAGTGCGCTCCGTGAGGAGTGCAACCTACACAACAAATGTGTTGTAGAAATTTTTTTTTAAAAATCTTGCTGCTAAATGTGTTGCTCTTACGGAGCAAATTTCAACCCGAAATTTTTTATACAGAGCTATACCTACTACGGAGGTGTCTGTGCCGAAAAAAATGGAAGTTTTGGTGCCGGCGTTAATGTTTCAACTGTTGGGGGTATAAATCAAAGCGGCTTGATGCGTTGTCCATCCATTTTAATTTCCCAAACTCCGTAGGAGTTAAAGCTCTGTAGAAACCAATGAGAATTAAAATTGCGCTCCGTGAGGAGTGCAACTAGTCAAATAGGTGGTTGAAAAATGTATCGCTCATCATATTCAATTTCAAGGTCAGAAAGGATTTTCTGATATTCATTGAGAAACGTGACTTTTTTATGATGCTCTTGCTGATTTGCAATGTAGGAAGCAACCTGACTTACCTGCGATCGGGAATGGCTAAAAGCGCCATATCCCTCCTGCCATTGAAATTTGTTTCTTGTGAGTTTTTCTTTGTTTATCCACTCAGACGAATCGCTTTTTATCATGCGCATTATTTCTGAAATTGATTGTCTTGGGTTTAATCCAAATAGAAGATGCAGATGATCCTGTACATTGTTTATAGCGAGCATTTTATGTTCGTTATTCTGAACGATTGAGGTTATATATAGGCGAAGCCGTTGATCCTATTCAGGGTTAAGTGTGCAGGCTCTGTATTTTACAGCGAAAACACAATGAATATACAATTGGGTATAAGTGTTTGGCATATTTTTTAAGAATGCGCACTTTTAAATAGAAGATAGTCAAATTTAGTAAATATTATACTATGTAAATTTTATTTTATTTGCAAATTTTCATTTTTTAATTTGTTTCGCTTTTGGGGAGCAATTTAAATTAATGTGTATTATTCTACAGAGCTTTACCTCCTACGGAGGTGGGTACATTACAAAGTGGGAAAGTTTTTTACCAACAGCGCCAAACCACCGATCAACGCCATATCACCACAGGAAAGCGTTCTTCAACTCCTTGTATCCGTAGGTAATACAATCCTTCTGGTATTTGGACAACATGAATTTCTTTCAGCGTGCCGGAGACTTCGAATGTTTTTATGGCGCGGCCCACACAGTCATACAATACGGCTTCTCTGGTTTTGGAATCCTGGGTAGGCAAACCTGAGATCGTCAGCAGGTCTGATGCGGGGTCTGGGTAAATGTGCACATTTTGACGGAGCCCCTTTGTAGCAGCAATTTCGGCTGGTGGCGCCTCGACCGTGGTAACGGAAATATCGTCTATGTAAAATCCTTCATAATCCACTGCACCATCGCTTACCAGATCAAATTTCAGCAGCAGGTTGGTTCCCAGATAGTCCGACAGGTCCATATGTTCCAGTATCCAGTCCGGACGCTGACCATCATACACCGGCGAACCCGGAAGCTGATAGGAAGACCCGTTCTTTGTATGGTCACCACAAAGCGGATTCCAGGAGAAACCGCCATCTGAAGACGCAAATACAGCCAGGTAGTCGTAATTGGCCTCAATTCCCCATTTTGCCCAAAACTCCAGACTTGCGTTGATGGAATGTGTCAGGTTTACCGGACTGTTCAATTGCAGTGAGTTGTCTATACCGTCGGGATAGTTTTCCGTGCAGGAAAGACTACTCTTGATACTGGCAGGAGGTGTATGGTAGGTGCCGGTACAAACCGACCAATACACTGCCGACCAATCGGACATTCCTGAGGTGGCCGGTGTAGTGATGGTATTGTATTTTCCGTAGTAAAACCGTACGGTGTCGGAGACATAGTACAGACCGTTGAAAAGCTGTAGTACGAAACTCACGGGTTGGTTGTTGGGCGTAGCAGGGTTGATGGTGTAGGAGAATGAATCTGTCACGAATTGCAACTGGGCAAGACCCGGATATTGATGGGTGGTGGTAGGCAGGGTAAGCCACGAATCCAGTGGGATCACCCTGACTGTAAACGTATCCTGAATTGACAATCCAATTTTTTTAAGGTTGTAATGCACATAGCCGGAGGTATTGGTCCAGATCCTGCCATCGGTATTGGTAATATCGGCGCAGGGCAGTAAAAGTGAAGCTGCTTTTAAATTCAGGTAAAGCGCATTCTGGCAGTCAGGTACGATCTGAGTGGCGGGCGGGTAAAAGCCATTGTCGCTGAGGCCCAATTCGGGTGTCATGCCAAACACTTTTGGTTTGCTCGCCGTATCTCCGTACAGCCAATCATCCGAATCGCCGTTTGTGATGTAGCCAACAGTTTGGTCTGAAGTGCCAAATCTGTATCTGTTTTCAGCGGTCATATAATCCCCAAACGCAAAAAAGCGGTCGGAATCTACTGTTTGGTAGGAGCCGATATAACCCCAGGGGAAGATCATATCGTTGCCAAAAGTGTGATAGTTGAGGCCGATGGCGAAATGATGATTGTCTGCAAACCATTTGATGGCCTGTGTTTCCGGTTCCGAAAATCCGGCTGTTCCCCTATAGGTTTCAGACGATGTTGTAGGGCTCGAGCCCACATCGTCATAACCCCAAAAATAACCGTAGTTGCGGTTCAGGTCTACCCCTGTAGTGCCGTCTCCGTTGTCGCGCAGGTTTTTTCGCCACATTCCTCCACCCGTGGACGACATTGAAATATTGTATTGGTAGCCGTCCGGATTGAGGCAGGGAACAAAGTACAGTTCTTCATTGTCTACCAGCGCCTTTACGTGGGCGTCGGTAGCATAGTGTTCCAGCAGATACCAGAGATAGTATAGGGTAGCGGCCATACTTCCGGGTTCGCGGGCGTGGTGAACAGCGGTATAGAGTACCTGAGGCTTCGCGGGTTGATCGACCGACGGATTGTTAGAGACCCGGATCCAGTATATGGGCTGACCCTGAATGGTAGTGAAAGTGCCGATAGGCTGTTTTACGCTTATCAATCCGGGATACAGCAGTTGCATGGAGTCCAGAATGGCCAGCATTTCGTCGTAAGTGAAAAAACCGCCGTAGCTGCCGAGGTGAAAGTGTGTAGGATCGGTCAGGCTTGCAGGGTCGCAGGTTATGCTAGTGGTTTTTTCGACTTTTTTTTTATCTTTTTCCTGATAGTGTTTCACCACATCCGCGATCAGTATTTCGACCCTGAATCCGGCATCTTTGGCCAGTTTCAACTCGTTTTCCGAAAAATCAGAAATAAAGAACGTGTTTTTCTTGTATTCGCCATGATCGGCGGCAACACCAAGCGCAGCCAGAGATCGCATGTTATGGCCGGTTTTGTCGAAGTATATTTTGGCCCGGGAGTAATGCTGTTGCTGCGCAAAAGCCCCGACAGAAAATACTATGACCAGCAAACAAACCAGAAAATGTTTCATGACGTTTTTTTATAAAGGTAGGAAAAGTAACGCAGCCAAATTAACTATACTTCCGGGTCGTTGCGCATTTTGCGCGGACGTGCATTAAGCAATATCCGGAACCCTTTTGTTCGCAATATCCAAATAAAATTAAACCGACAGATATACGTTTTATCCACACCCCAACGTTGTATTACCGTTAAGACAGACCAACACTCCGGCAGACAGGACTAGCATTTGATTCATTCCTTAAAAATCTGGTTTATGAACAGCAAGTTTTTTCTAGTGTTAGTTATTGTGGTGTTGTTCCCTTTTATGGCTTTGCGTGCGCAGCATGGATGGGCCTGGGCAAGGTGTGGCAATGCCACCATCGCGGCGACCGCCACGGACCCGGACGGAAATGTGTATGTTGCCGGGACATTTACCAACGATACCGTTTACTTTGGAAGTTATATGCTCACCAATCCTACCCAGACGTTTTACCCGCAAAACATGTTCTTAGTGAAATATGACGTGGCGGGAAATCTGATTTGGGCAACTGCTCCGAACTATGTTAACGAGATGAATGACTATTTTTATTTAAGTGTATCCGGTTTGGCAACTGATGCCTCAGGAAACATCTACATTGCCGGCAGTATACGTGCGGACGCCATAAACTTCGGAACGATAAGTCAGACTTTTCTCGGGCCGCACGGCAGTGTATATTTTGCGAAATACAATAAAGATGGTTCGCCAGTTTGGGTGAATTCCGGTAGGTCCAATCATTTGTGCAATGCCGGAAGTGTAGCCACCGACAATATGGGCCACGTGTATTTTGTTGGCAACTACAACGAAGTGATATGGCTGGGCGGGGTAGATCTGACCGGACCGGAAACGTCAACGTGTATGTTCCTTTTACGAACCGATACTGCTGGAAACCAACAAATGTTATCCAAAATAGTTGGCTCAGAACAGAATATTATGGCGCTGAATAGTCATTATCAACCGGTAGTTTCCGGTAAATTTTACGATTCGGTTTTTGCAGGTTCAACGACACTTACATCAAGTTCGACCTATATTTATTTTGTAGCTCAAATGGATAGTTCCGGCGGGGTGGTCTGGGCTGCACCTGGAATTCCGATACCCACTTATCGTACCATGGCGATCTCGGCAGATACTTCGGGCAATATTTTTGTTTCAGGTAGCTTCGATGCAGACAGTGTTTCTTTCGGTTCTGTTTCACTTGTCAAGCCTTCGACGGATACGACGGATATTTTCCTTGTGAAATATGATGCCGCCGGCAATAGTATTTGGGCGCAGACCGCAACTGGTTCGGGTGTCGATCAGGTTACTGCGATGGGCTGTGACCGAAACAATAACATTTATGTGACTGGCTACTACCAAAGTGCGAACCTGAATTTTTCAGGAACCATATTGAATAATAGTGCACCCGATTCCAGCTATTACTGTAATTTTTTTGTGGCTAAATACGACGAGTCCGGCCATACCAACTGGGTCATTACGAGCAATGATACGGCATATAATATGACCAATTGTCTCGCGACCTGCAATCCGCCGGGTGCGGTTTATATAGGAGGGGTTTTTGGTTTTGAGACCGCATTGAATTTTGGTGCCGACACCCTTTTCACCCAGGGACAAGGGGGTGGAAACATCAACTGTTTTGTCGCGAGACTTGACGACTATACTGCAGTTGCACTGGTGCATAGTGCTGCCGAGGCTGTGCGCATTTTTCCCAACCCGTCGTCGGGACAAATCAGTGTTGAAACGGAAGTGAGTCCGATCAGGGCGGTCAAAGTGATTGACGCGGTGGGCAGGCAGATCGTTTGTAAAATTAGCTGGAGCAGTGCGACACAGGTTTCACTAGATTTAAGCTTAGTAATTGTTGGTAATTACATAATACACTTAGAAACAGATTTAGATTGCTTTTCGTTACCGCTGGTTTTGATTCGGTAATTGCCACAAAGGAAAAAGTGTCCAGTGCCATGCTTTGACCCAGTAATTGTCGTGTTATAAGTTTACACAACCCCCAAATAGATGGTCTATTGTTTGCGTTTGGCTTTTTCCCAGGTCACTGCCTGGTTTTTCTGCAAATAGCGTTTTATGCCGGCCATCACTGCATAGTTCATCATACAGAAATAGTAGGGTATGAACAGGGCTTTAATGCGCACCTTGCTCTTCTCCATCCGCCAACCAGCGTAGGCAGCGATATAAAAAAGTAGTTGCAATGCAAAAACCACCGTGTATATGGTTTCGTTGGTTTTGCCCAAAATGATCCAGTTCATGATCACGGCCGCGATCATCAGAAATGGTGTGATGGTCCAACGCAATACGCGGTGGCTCACATACTGGAAACTAAGTACAAAATAAGGGTAGGGTATCAGCAGGCTTCTTAAACGTACTATGGATTGAATTCCCCCGGCAGCTATTCTGATTTTCCGTTTCAACTCTTCTCCTATGTTCTCGGATCCGGTTTCCGACGCGTATGCCGCGGGTTCGTAGATTATCCGGTAGCCTTTTTTCGCAATGAGCATGGATATCATGAAGTCGTCGAGAATAGTATCGGGTTCCACGGGTTCATACAACGATGTGCGTACGCTGAAAAGCTCGCCGGCGGCACCCACTACTGAATAAAGTTCAGAGTCCCAGGTCTTGAGCTTGGATTCGTATTTCCAGTAAAATCCCTCACCCGCGGTCGCGTCCGACACTTCTTCTATCTGCACCCTTTTCTCGCCAGACACAGCACCTACGGTGGGGTCGGCATAGTGGCGGGCAATATTTTTTAGCGCCATTTTATTCAATGTAGTATTGGCATCAGTAAATACCACCACCTCCGTGTCAATTGTTTTCATGGCCCTTTCCATGGCAGCTATTTTCCCGTTTCTGGCTGGTTCGTGCATGAGTCGGATCTGTGGGAATTCGGCTATGATATCCGGTGTGCTATCTGATGAGCCATCTGTGACGAACACATAATGTATCTTATCAGCCGGATAATCCAGTTGCAGTGTGTTGCTTATCTTTTCGCGTATCCAGGCCTCTTCGTTATACGCTGCCACGATCAATGTGAGCGTGGGCCAGGCCGCTCCCAGTTCGGGAATGGCTCTCTTGCCCTTCAGCATTATCCGTATACGCACCAGCGCAAACAACAATATGCCATACCCGAAAAAGGTATAAAACACCAGAAACAAACTAAGCCAGAAAGCTAAGACCATATATTATTGTTTAAGATCAAATCCTAATTCGGTACTATTCACATTGTGCGTCAGGTTCCAACCAATGGCACGCAACAGGACAAAAATAAAGGGCGTTTGCTTGTGGCGCAGGTAATTTATAATGTTGCGGGGCGTGACTACGGCCAGAAAATAGGCCCAGAATACAAGTTTAGTACCCAATGCACAGTTTTTCCGGATGAAGAGTATGCGGTTTCGGTTCATAAAATACTCCTTCAGTGCGCTGGCTTTACCCACCGAAACAGATTCTTTGTGGTAGATAAGTGCATCGGTATTTATCCAGACCTGAAAACCAGCTTTACGAATGCGTTCGCACCAGTCCATTTCTTCGTAATACAGAAAGTAGTTCTGAGCCATATTGCCTGCCTTGTAAAGCGCGTCCCTGCTGATCATCATGGCGGCGCCATGAATGAAACCCGTGGGGCCGGCGTAATGGTCGTACTGGCCATTATCTTTCTCCCATTGACCGATACAGTTGTTACGTGCCGTATAGTAGTTCATGGGTGTGAAACCTGCATATTGCAGCGTGTCGGGCTGTTCGTAATACCGGATCTTGGGAGATATTATACCGGCTTCCGGATGGGCAACCAGCGTATCTACCAGTTTTTCAATCAGGTCTGCGGTAACCTCAGTATCGTTGTTGATCAAAAACAGGAAGTCTCCTTTGGCCGTCGCTATGCCCACATTATTCCCACCCGCAAACCCGAGATTTACTTCAGAACGGATGAACTTATGGCGCGGGTACTTTTTAATCCAACCAGGTACACAATTTTCCCGGCTTCCGTTATCTACCACGATCAACTCGTAATGGGTATAGGTATTCACAACCTCCAGTGACCTTATAAGAGCCTCGGTCACTGTCGCCTGATTATAGTTGACTGTAATAATGGAAACCAGTCTCATTGGGGGTTGGAATTGTGTGTATAATAAGGTGCCAAGGTAGTAACTTTTGTGCATTCGTTGCAAACTCAGGCAATGCTTCTATAACTGGTTTTCTTAAGTTGCCACAACGGCTGAATAATTTGTGACTATTTGTTTTATGCAAGTATTGCGGCAATTACATTTGCGATTAAATTTTATGTATATCTGGATAAATAATTTATTAGACTTTGTTATTAGATTGACTACATTGCCACTAAATGCAATATTAAAAAGTAATTAAAAAATAACGTTTTGTACAGCGTATTACTTATATCCTATATCAATTGGGATTCACTTATGGAGATTCCAGCCATGTTATCAGCGGGTGGCTGTGAGGTGGATGTATACTGCCATGACAAAAAATCGTGGGCACTACAGAATCGTTTTTATCGTAACCATATACAAGCGGCCAGTGGTGAACAGGAATTTACTTCCGGATTGCTGGACTTTGTGACCCGGAATGGTGATGCGTACAACTGGATCATACCGGGGGATGACGTGATTATCAGGATGCTGAATGACGTGGTGACGGACCCTGTACTTTTTCGTAAAATAATGCCATTGACCCAAATCGCGAACCGCCGGATATTGGGGTCTAAGGCCGGTTTTTCTACCATTTGCGAGCAATTCAACATCCTTACACCGCGGTTTATGATCTACCAAGAAGGGATGAATGCGAGGGAGATCGCAGACTACATGAAGTTCCCGTTGTTGATAAAAGTGGATCAGAGTGAGGGTGGCTATGGCGTTTTCAAATGCGATAACCAAGAAGAGATGGAGGAGCGATTGGCAACGGTAGTAAAGAAAGAAAACCTCGTTTTTCAGCAATTTATTAAGGGCTATGATGTGAATGTCGAGGTATTGTACAGAGATGGACATTTGCTGGTATACAACTACTCTAAAACCACAAGGATCATGGGGCAGTTCGGAGTGTCTACCCAACGATTGTTTTACCCAAATAATGAGGTAGAATCCGAATTATTAAGAATAGGAAAGGAAGTAGGATTGAGTGGTTTTGGAAACGTTGTTTTCATGTTCAACGAACTGGACCGCAAGCATTATCTGATAGAGATAGACCTGAGGCCGAATGCATGGATGCATTATGGCCGTTTTACAGGAAACGATTTCAGTGTGGCGATACGGAAAATGGTAAGTGGTGATCTCAGTCTGCTCCGCCAGCCTGCACCCGTTGCCCCGGTACCGATATCGCTTTATAAAAAAGATATGCATCGCTGCATTCTAGAGAAAGATTTCAAAACTATTTTCAGCTGGATGTTCAACCGTGGCGGTTGCTGGAAATATGTACCATTTTATGACTGGAAACTGCTTATGGCCTGTAACAGATTTCTGGCAGATTTTTTCTGGAAAATGGCCTCGCTGAAATGGGAAAAAATTACGGGCAGGCGCACAGCCTGATCAGCCGTGGAATTCTATTATTTTGTCCAACTCGTTTAGAATGTTGGGGTCTGTTGCCTCACTGAATTTGCGAGCGAAGAATTTACCCGAAGTCTGCATGGCATTCTTGTCGGCCATGGTCAGTACTTTAGGGTTGGGTAGTCCTGCAGACCAATCCAGATAAAGCAGATTGTCGTTTACCATGCATTCGCGATAGGGGCTGTTGTACAATATGGTCTGAAAAATCATTTCGTCGGGCGCCCAGCTGAACTTAAAAAAATTGCGGAATGCCGAAGGCTTGTCGAGGTAATCTACAATATAGGCTACACAATCGGCATTAATCGTAAACCATTGCGACCGGCCTACAGCCTCCATATGGTTGGGCAACTTCCTTCGGGGCAACAGCTTGTTCACCAACTTCTCGACTTTGTACATCCCTGGAAAGTTGAAGTTGATCAGGTGGTACTGCGTAACCCTGGGTATAGCTTCCTGCCACTCATCATAAACAGACAGGAAATGCATAAATGCTTTGCCCTTATTCTGGTAAAGAAATTCGTGAAATTGAGACAATGGCCTTATTGGATAGTCCTGTGCACTCAGTAGCTGTATATATTCGTATTTTTCTTTGTTGGCCAAAATCTCCTTTAGGCTATTCACAGTTGCCTGAACCATGCTGTAGCCACCCCAGTGAACTTTAACCCGATTGACAATGAACCGTACCTTACAATGGCGTAAAGCAAACTGAAACGGCTCTATGTTCGATTTTCCGTCAATGTGAATATAAATATCCGTTTGGTCACTGTCAAGGCGTGTTACCAACCGTGCCAATTGGGGCGGGTTGTTGTGCGCGAGTATCAGTTGAGCCAGTAACATAACGGGGTGCGTATTAGACGATACAGAAAATTAAAAGATTGATCGCTGATTAAATTTTTTGTTGGCTTTTTGTACCTTGCTGCTGATTGATATTTTAATTACGCAAGTTTTTAGACAGATATGTTCAAAAATACAACAAAACTGTTGCTCCAACGGATTTTTGGTTACGATAATTACCTTTTTTACTTTTCGATATACACCATAGCAAGACTGCGAAATAACAGGCATGAAAGGGAATTTGTCCATTTTATGGACATGATACCTAACGAGGGTGTGGTTCTGGATATTGGCGCCAACATAGGTGTAATGACGGTGTCTCTGGCCCGGAAGCTGGACAAGGCGCGGGTTTTTGCGTTCGAGCCCATACCTAACAATCTGAAGGGGTTGAAACGCATTGTAGCTCATTATAAACTGACCAATGTACAAATATTCGAAAATGCGCTGGGCGAACAGTCCGGTGAGTTGAAAATGGTATTGCCGGTCATTGACAAATTGAAGATGCAGGGCCTGAGCCATGTAGTGAAACCCGGCGACGACAGTGCATGGAACAAGGGCGAATTTTATACTGTTCCGGTTAAGACACTGGATCAAATGCAGGAGCTGGCGTCACTGCCCAAAATTTCGGCTATCAAAATAGATGTGGAGAATTTTGAGTATTTCGTGTTCAAGGGTGGCGAGCAATTGCTGCGCAAGCACAGTCCGATTATATATTGCGAGCTTTGGGCTAACGAGATGCGTGACAAGACACTGGATCTGTTGCGTGGTTTTGGGTATAGCGTGAAAATATTTGATGGCACCGGACTGGTAGACTATGTAGCGCAGAACGAAGTGAATTTCTTTTTGGTTTAGCCATTTGTGAGTCTGCTCATAAAAGCTGACTGTTTCCTAACCTATTTTGCGGTCAAATTACAATTGAGTGCGTATGAGTTTCGGATCATATCGGAATTTGATTTTGTTCGGCATAATTTTCGGTTCCTTTATCCCGGCCCGGGGACAGGAAGGCAAGTGGGTAGCCCCACCATGGGCCGACACGCTGCGAAATGAAGTGCCAGTAAGCAAGGAAACCATTTCAGAGGGCCATTCGGTCTACTCCAGGATATGCGCACAGTGTCATGGGTACCTGGGCCGCGGCGACGGCCCTGTTTCCGGTACGCTGAAAGTGAAACCAGCCAATCATTCTACCTTAGATGTGCAACGCCAGTCGGATGGCGCAATTTTCTGGAAAATCAGCGAGGGCAGGGGAGCAATGGCACCTTACAAAACGGCATTAACGACCCGGCAGCGGTGGATGCTGGTAAACTACATCCGGACACTGAAGGCGGAGTAGAGTCATGGTGGCGGTCAGTTTTCTGTCGTATTCTATACATTTTCAACGGCAACAGCTTTGTGAGTCAAAAGACTACTCCAATTGAGAGTTGTTTCGTCACTATATAATATTGAAAGAGGTTGCCTGTTCAGGCAACCTCTTTCAAACTTTCAAAAAACCAAAAACTATCCTAAGTATACTTTCAATGCATTGCTGTAGCGTGCTTTCTGAAGACGCTTAATAGCGCGCTCCTTGATCTGGCGGATACGTTCTTTTGTCAGATCGTATTTTTCACCAATTTCTTCTATTGTGGGTCCGGAGTCACCTTCAAGGCCAAAGTAGGCGGCCAGAATTTCGGCTTCGCGAACACTGAGTGATTTGAGTATGCGGCGAATCTCGTTGCGAAGCGAATCCTTCATCACATCGTCGTCGGTGTCGCTGCTGCCTTCCAGCAGATCGCCCATAGCCACGTCTTCAGCTTCATGCACCGGTGCATCCAGCGAAGTGTGCCGGGTGTTGCTCGTAAAAATGTTGGTCACCTCAGTTTCACTCATGTCCAGAATGGTGGCAAGTTCTTCGGTAGACGGTTCGCGTTCGTTTTCCTGTTCAAAGGCGATAAATGCTTTGTTGGCTTTGTTGTAGGTGCCTATTTTGTTTTGTGGCAACCTCACCAGACGTCCCTGCTCAGCAAGTGCCTGCAGTATAGATTGGCGGATCCACCATACGGCATAGGAGATGAATTTGAAACCCTTAGTTTCATCGAAACGCTGTGCTGCCTTAATAAGGCCCAGATTGCCTTCGTTAATAAGGTCACTCAGCGACAGGCCCTGATGCTGGTATTGTTTGGCCACGGACACCACAAAGCGAAGGTTGGACTTCACTAGTTTTTCAAGAGCGCGCTGGTCGCCCATGTGAATTTTTTGGGCCAGGGTTGTCTCCTCTTCGGGCGTGATCATGGATATTTTGCTGATCTCCTGCAAATATTTTTCTACTGCCTGCGAGTCTCTGTTGGTTATCTGGGTAGCAATTTTTAACTGCCTCATAAATCGGTATCGTTTTTAACTATTATTATTAGACGGTATTTCACCGAAAAGCGTTTAATCAAAATTTTTAACTCGTAAACCACAGTTCAAATAATCATCCAAAATACAATCCGCTTGCGGCTATGTCAAGCCTTAACAAACAAGAGATGGCAGGCAAATCGGCTGAGATTGGCTATGGCTGTGTGTTTTAAGAGTTATGAATATTGACTATATGCCTATAAATATTTTCGCCATTTTAAAAAATGATCAAAAACATGACACAAAATTAGTCCAATCTGCCAATTTTGCTACCTTTGCGCCTCGTAAAACGACCAAATTTAACAAACTATGGAAAAGGATCTGTACCAGGCACCGGACTATTACCTCGTAGACGAGCTGCTCACCGATGAGCACAAGCTGATTCGCGATACCGTTCGGGCTTACGTTAAGAAAGAAATATCACCCATTATAGAAGAATACGCACAAAAAGCAGAATTCCCCAAGCAGATCATAAAAGGTCTTGGTGAGTTGGGTTGTTTTGGTCCTTTCATCGGCACGGAATATGGTGGTCCCGGACTTGACTATATCAGCTATGGCATTATGATGCAGGAACTGGAGCGTTGCGACTCCGGAGTCCGTTCTACAGCGTCCGTACAAGGTTCGCTGGTTATGTTCCCGATCAATAAGTTCGGCAGCGAAGAACAAAAACATAAATACCTGCCCAAACTGGCAACTGGCGAAATGATGGGTTGTTTCGGTCTTACCGAACCCAACCACGGATCGAACCCTGCCGGAATGCTTACCAATTTTACTGATGCCGGAGACCACGTGATCCTGAACGGATCTAAAATGTGGATATCTAATGCACCTTTTGCAGACATAGCTGTAGTTTGGGCTAAGGATGAAAAAGGCGAGATATGTGGCATGGTGGTAGAGCGAGGCATGGAAGGATTTACTACCCCGGAGACACATGGTAAATGGTCGCTCAGGGCAAGTGCCACAGGAGAACTGGTTTTTGATAACGTGAAAGTGCCCAAGGCCAACATTTTTCCAAAAGTGAGGGGCTTGAAAGGTCCGTTGACCTGCTTGTCCAGCGCTAGGTTCGGTATTGCATGGGGCGCTCTGGGTGCTGCAATGGATTGCTACGATACGGCATTGCGCTATTCGCAGCAGCGTATTCAGTTTGGCAGGCCTATTGGCGGTTTCCAGCTCACCCAAAAGAAACTCGCAGAAATGATCACTGAGATCACGAAAACACAATTGCTGAACTGGCGTTTGGGTGTGTTGCGCAATGAAGACAGGGCTACACCGGCGCAAATATCTATGGCTAAGCGCAACAGTTGCGATATTGCACTTAAGGTTTCCCGGGAAGCACGGCAGATACTGGGTGGAATGGGTATTACAGGAGAATTCAGCATCATGCGTCACATGATGAATCTGGAGTCGGTAGTGACTTATGAGGGCACCCACGATATTCACCTGCTGATAACGGGTATGGATGTTACAGGATTTAATGCGTTTAGCTAAATATTTTTAGCTAAATATTATTATATTTTTTAGTGGAAAACCGGGAGGGAACTCCCGGTTTTTTATATTTTTTTTGCATAAGTCCGTTGCCCGATTGTTTATTATAGGATAATGATATTCTAATGCGCGGTATATTTTGAAAAAAATCATAATTTGACGCAAAATAT
>CAIYJV010000081.1 GCA_903926605.1 uncultured Bacteroidota bacterium | reverse complement strand
ATGCGGTGTACAGGTTACTTACCCGATCACCGTAAATGTACCACCAGCCGCTATTACGGGTAATACGCCTATATGTGTGGGAAGTACGCTTTCGTTGGGAGAAACGATCTTGTACGGCTCTTGGGGAAGTGCAGCCGCAGGCACCGCAACTGTTAATGCAGCGACCGGAGTGGTCGGTGGAATTGCACAGGGCACGACGACCATATCTTATACCACGGGTTGCTTACCCAATGCGACTGTTACGGTTACGGTAGAAGCGACACCAACCGCGATCACTGGTCCAAGTTCGGCGGTATGCGTAGGTGCGAATTTGACACTTGCTGAAGTAGCAACGGGTGGAACCTGGTCGGCCACAAACACCAATGCCACAGTAACACCTTTCGGTGCGACCAACGGTGTGGTAACCGGCGCAGTAAATGGTCTGGATACGATACAATATATCAATGTATGCGGTGTACAGGTTACTTACCCGATCACGGTCAATGACGTTCCCGCTGCTATCACTGGTCCCAACACGGTGTGTGTGGGCAGTAGCATTGGCCTTTCGGATGCAATTCTTTATGGAACCTGGAGCGCGAGCAACGGTGATGTGGCTGTCAACGGTGCGACGGGTGTTGTGACAGGTTCGATACAGGGAACTACTACAATTTCCTACAATACAACCTGTGGTACACCTGCAACCTATCCTATTACGGTGAACGAAGCGCCCCTGCCAATTGGTGGTGCTACTTTCGCAGTTTGCCCCGGAAGTACGATCACACTTACAGAAGCTGCTACAGGTGGCTCATGGAGTTGCACAGCTACTTCAATAGCTACCGTAGATCCGGTGACGGGTATAGTTGGTGGTGTTGCAGGTGGCGTGGCGCAAATCACTTATTCCAGTGTGTGTGGTGCAAATGTGTACCAGAATGTGACCGTAAATGTGGGCCCTGCCGCCATTGATGGCACGCCGATCGTATGTGTCGGCCAGACGATCACACTTACTGAAACCACACCTTATGGTACCTGGAGTCCCACATCGGCAACTTATGCTTCGGTGGGTGCCACAACTGGCATTGTGACCGGTTTGTCGCAGGGAACACAAGTAATTACTTATACCACAGGCTGCGGTGCGCCCGTAACCATTACCGTAACCGTAAACGGCCTGCCGACTGCGATCTCCGGGTCAACTGGCATTTGTGCCGGTAGTCCGGTAACATTTTCTGACGGTGCAACCGGCGGTATCTGGTCGAGCAGTTCGTCGGCTATCGTATCGGTAGATCCGGTTTCAGGATATGGCTCCGGGGTATTTCACGGTACTGCGACCATCACTTATAACAATGGATGTGGAGCTCCGGCAACATTACCTGTAACGGTGAGCGCGTTGCCTGGCCCTGCCACCAACAATACGCCAATGTGCGTGCTCGGGTCTACCATCACGCTGGGCGATAGCGTTGCGGGTGGTGTCTGGACGACTTCAGGACCTTCTGCCACCATTACAGCACTCGCCGGTGTGGTTACTCCGGGTCTCACACCGGGTACGCAAACAGTAACATATACTACAGGTTGTGGTTCCATTTACGCAACGATCACGGTAAATGCGGTACCCGCGCTTATTACGCCCTTGTCTGCATTGTGTGTCGCAGCAACCGGTACGCTCAGCAATACTGCTTCAGGCGGTGCCTGGACCAGCGTATCGTCTGGCGTGGCCAGTGTGGATGCAGTTACAGGCATCGTGACCGCAGTATCTCAGGGTACAACTTTGATCTCTTATACCAACAACTGTGGTACGGCCACAACGACTGTGACCGTAAATGCCAATCCGGCAGGTATCACGGGTGGACCATCGGTGTGTGTCAACAACAATATTACACTAGCGAATACTTCCACAGGTGGTACCTGGAACAGCGGCACTACCTCGGTATTGACCATAAATGCGGCTACGGGAGTAGCAGGCGGTATCGCTCAGGGCACTTCGATCGTGACCTATACCAACGGTTGCGGCAGTCCGGCTACGCTTACAGTATCCGTAAACGATGCACCGGTGGCTATTTTGGGTACACTGGTAGTTTGCTCGGGTGCTACGACCAATCTTACCAATGCCTCTACGGGCGGTACTTGGTCTAGTGTTACAACTTCTGTGGCGACGATCAATGCGGCTACGGGTGTTGCATACGGCGTTGCCTTTGGCACTTCGGTCATATCTTACAATAATGGCTGTGGTACTGCGGCAACAGCCACACTTACGGTACATATTCCGCCATCACCCATTGCGGGTAATGCACCGATTTGTGTAGGCGGAAACACTGTTTTACTTACAGATCCGGTGGCAGGTGGCACCTGGTCAGGTGGAACGATCACCATAGCGACAATCAACGCCGTAACTGGTTTGGTTACTTCCGGCGGTATTCAGGGCACACCCACAGTTACCTATTCTACCGGTTGCGGTGCGGCAGCCACTGCAGTGGTCACAGTGAATGGAATTCCGGGTCCTATTACCGGGCCGTTCACGGTCTGCGCAGGTGGTGCGACCATCACTTTGCATGACGCAGCTACAGGCGGCACATGGACGAACGGTGCCACATCTTTAGGAAGTATCAATGCCACCACCGGTGTATTTACCTCAACCGGTGCAGTTGGCGGAACAGTTCCGATAACCTATTCCAGCGTCTGCGGTCCTACCGTAGTATATGCTACGGTCACAGTGAATCCTTTGCCATTGACACCGCTGCCTATTACGGGTTCGCTGTTCAACATTTGCTTGCACGATTCCAGCCTGTTGTTTGATGCAACTCCGGGTGGTACATGGAGCAGCAACAATACGTTTATAGCAACAGTAAATCCATCGAACGGTATGGTGACCGGCCAGCATGCCGGAGTAGACTCCATACGCTATACCATGAGCAACGGTTGCGGCAGCGTGTACACGGCTGCATCTATTACTATTAATGCGCCTCCGGCAACGGGCGTGGTAGTGGGTCCGGCTGCAGTATGTTATTCGGCTTCTGGTCCTTTTATGTACCTGGATACAGTCGCAGGTGGTAGCTGGAGCACCAGCAACGCTGCGATAGCGTCTATTAATGCTGCTACAGGTGCGCTCACACCCCATGCACCGGGATCGGTGACAATAACTTATACAGTACCCAGCACCTACTGTGCACCGGGGCATGCCACGCTTACTATTTCAGTGGACTCAACACCGGTCACTCCTTCGGTTATCACAGGTCCGACTATTTTCTGCCAGGGTACGACCATCACGCTTTCTGATACGCTTACCGGTAAAATCTGGCTGAGCGGCGATACCACTATTGCCAAAGTAGACTCCAATACCGGAGTGGTAACCGGCACAGGCGGCGGTACCGTTACAATTACCTACATCAACATCAATGCGTGCGGCAACGCCTTTGTAACCTATCTGGATACGGTGAAACCACTACCGGTGCATCCGGCACCCGTAACGGGCAACCCCAATATCTGTCTGGGTTCTTCCACCACGCTGGCCGATACTTCTACCACAGGTTATTGGGTGAGTAGCAATACAGCCGTGGCTACTGTAGACGCAGGCGGTGTGGTCAGCGCAGTAACAGCAGGAACCTCCGTAATATCTTATACGGATTCTAACGACTGCGGCCTGATCGCAAGCGTAGATACGGTCACCGTTTATCCAACACCGGATGCTGGTGCCATACATTATTCAGGTCTTATCTGTGGCGGATCTGCAACAGCATTTACCGACACCACTGCAACGGGTCCTGGTACATGGGGCAGTACTGATACCACTGTTGCCGTAGTAAGTACCGACGGACATGTTACGGGCCGTGATTCTGGCACCGTGATCATCTGGTTCGCATATTCCAACTATTGTGGTACGGATACCACATTCGATACCATAATTGTGCATCCGCAACCCAACGCCGGACAGATCGCAGGTCCTTCGGTATTGTGCAGAGGCAACCTTCATTACTATACCGATTCAATTCCCGGTGGAAGCTGGATATCCAGTAATCCTGCTATTCTGGGCATAGACGGTACGACAGGGCTGGCCCATGCGTCGGATACCGGTACCGTGGTGATAAGCTATATCGTAAATTATGTGTGCGGTACCGTGGTGGCCAAAGACACCATACGCATCAACCCAATGCCGTTCGCTGGAACCATTACCGGCGCAGATAGTCTGTGTCAGGGAACATCGGTAACGTTTACCGATCCGGCTCCCGGAGGATACTGGCTGAGCACCAATACCACAATAGCCACTGTAGGCGCAACCGGAATTGTTACCGGTATATCCGGTGGAGTGGATACCATCCGTTATATTGATACCAACAGTTGCGGTATGGCTATGACATCGCATACCGTAACAATAGACCCCCTGGCTGTAGCGGGAATGATATCGGGCAGTGTTACTTCCTGTATCGGTATGGACAATGTGCTTACTACTTCGGGTAATCCTGGCGGAACCTGGTCTGTAAGCAATGGTCATGCTACAATAAGCGCTACGGGCGTGGTACATGGTGTATCAGCAGGTACAGCAGTGGTAAAATACAAAGTGGTGAACCATTGCAGCGCAGACTCTGCATCATATTTCATCACGGTAAATGCGTTGCCGGATGCGGGAACGATCACCGGCCTCGACACAGTTTGTCTTAATGCCACAGTTACACTTTCTAACAGTGTGCCCTCGGGTGTGTGGAGCTCTATGAACGGTAATGTACAGATGACTGGCAATCTGGCCACAGGTATCACTGCCGGCTCGGACTCTGTGTGGTACACCGTGTCGAATGTATGTGGCACCGACACTGCAAGTTTCTTTATGTTCGTGAAAACGAAGCTGGATCCCGGAGTAATTACCGGGCCGAGCACCATGTGCCAGTTTACGACGATATCGCTTACCGATACCCTGTACGGTGGAACCTGGAGTGTACATGGTCCTGCCACCACTATCAATATTGCTGGTGTGGATTCGGCTATGCTTCCGGGCGTGGATACCGTTGTTTATTCTAAAACCAATTCATGCGGGACGGCATTTACGATCCATCCGATCACCATTCGTCCTGCGCCTAATGCAGGCAGGATCACCAAGGTGGGATCTATCTACGGTCTGGATACGTTGTGTACCGGAGCTACCGGCACCATACATGACACCGTTGCGGGAGGTACCTGGCACATAACCAATGGCAATGCCGCGTTCTCGTTTGCCACAGGTGTGGTTACGGCGCTCACAGCGGGTATCGATACGATATACTATACGGTATCCAACTCCTGCGGCATAGATACAGCATGGGATACACTGACTATTTTCCAACCGCCCTATTTCAATCCAGCGATCTACAAGCTGCCTACGGCGCTGTGTCCCGGTGTGCTGGATACAACAGCGCAGATATCCTATTTCGGCGCAACCTGGGCACTTACCAATACATCATTGGCGACAATCGTGAATTTCTCTGCTTCAGGACAGGTGAAGGGAGCTATTCATACCCTTGCGCCGGGGCTGGATTCTATTTCAGTTACGATAACCGGGCAGGGGCAATGCCAGAGCACTCTGACCCGACCACTTATAATTCTGGATTCACAGGACTATGTCATCTCTTCTGTAGTGGCGCCGATAAAGTGCTATGGTACAAGGATAGGGGAAGTAGCCCTGACGCTGATATCAGACAGCGCGGGACGTGCGTTCGGACCAACATTCAACTACGAATGGTCTAATGCCGTAGCGTATTATAACGCAGGTTCCACCAATCAGGTTGACAGCCTGTACGCAGGTACTTACTATGTAACAGTTACCGAAAACAGGACTAAGTGCGTACGCACAGACTCCTTTGTCATTACGCAGCCCGACAGGCTGGACGTGACACCGGTGATAAAGGGTGACACTTGTAAGACAGGCAACGGCGCGCTTTGGATAACGGTTTCAGGTGGTGTTGGCCCATATACTTATGCATGGACAAACGGCCCGGCTGATACCTTTATGATGGCGCTTCCTGCGGGTACCTACACCTTTACGACCACCGATCAGAACCAGTGCGTAAGAGATACTACCCTGGAAGTGCAGGAAGGACCGTGCGACGACATCGTAGTGTTTAACGCACTGACACCCAATGGCGACGGCATAAACGACCTGTGGGTGATAAAGGGTATTCAGGATTATCCCAATAATTCGGTGGAAGTGTTTGACAAATGGGGCGACCAGGTATACAAAAAAGAACATTACCTGAATGAATGGGATGCTAAAGGAAAGAACGGAGAAATGCTCCCTGCCGGTACCTATTTCTATATCATTAAGCTGAATGCGGTAAACGCATCGGGTGCATCGAATGTGAAGACGGGTTCTATATTGATCAAGTGGTAAAAAGCAACAATCACAAATATGAAGAAGATACTTTTTATAGTTTTTGCGTCGGTGGCAGCGGGCAGAGCGGTTGCGCAGAGCGATCCGCACTATACGATGTTCATGTACAACAAACTGATGTACAATCCTGCGTATGCGGGCAGCAGGGACGTGACGGAGATAAATGCTACCTATAGAGATCAGTGGGTGGGTATAGAGGGCGCACCCAAGACCATAAACGTGTCGGCCGACGGACTGGTGGGCAGCCATATGAATCCGGACAGAAGGGTTGCAGCGGGAATCAGCTTCAACAGTGAGTCGATTGGTGTGGAGACCAATACGGATATCATGACGTACTACTCGTACAAGATAAAGCTGGCCTCGTCCACGTTGGCGTTCGGATTGAGTGCCGGGGCAAAACTGTACACAGCCAACTACAGCCAGCTAAACCCCTACCAAACCAATGACCAGAATCTTCAGCATGATGTAAAAAATGCATTCCTGCCCAATTTCGGCACTGGAATCTACTGGTCTACAGACAAGGCTTTTATAGGAGCCTCTATCCCCAATCTGCTGCAGAATTATTATGACAAGGCCGGCGAAAAGCTGAACAATCAGGCATCCCGCGAGATACGGGGATACTACGTGAGCGCAGGCTATGTATTTCCTGCGTCAGAGCATATCAAGATAGAACCGCAGTTCATGTTCCGGTACGCAGGTAATGGCACCTACCAGTTGCCTGCCAACGCAGACCTGAATCTGTCAGCCATATTTTATAACAGGGTGCTTGTGGGCGCTACCTGGCGCACCGATAAATCTGTAGAGGGAATCATCCACATGCAGGTGTATCATAAATTCAATATGGGTTACGCTTACGATTATTCGCTTACCGCGTTCAAGAGCTACAACAGTGGTACCCACGAGATCGTTTTGGGATACGATTTTATCCGTGACAACAGCCAGTATACCGACCCCCGTTTTATCAAAGCCTTTTAAGCAAATTTTCAACTCCGGACAGACATGAAGTTTTATTTAGCATCATTTGTTATTCTCTTTACCTGGTTAAATCCATCATTAGTTTCGGGCAGGAATAAGGACCTCATGAAGGCCACTTATTATTACAGCCACAATAAATTTCACGATGCCATACCTTTTTACGAAAAAGTAGCCAGTGACGAAAAGGACCCTGAAATATACGCCCAGCTCGGCGATTGTTACCGGTACACCAGCAAGACACAATTGGCGGCAGACTGGTATGCCAAAGCCGTGGCATTGGAAGGTTGCGACGACCAGGTAAGGCTGCATCTGGCTCAGCTGCTCATGGAATTGACCCAGTATGACTCTGCCAGGAAGTATCTGCTCGATTTTCAATCGCGCAACAAGAACGACAGAAGGGTAGCCAATATGCTGGCTGGTTGCGCCTCCGCACCGGCTTTGCTGGCTGCGTCTCCTAAAGGCTCGACCTCTTTCCTCAATATTAATACCAATAGTTCGGAGTATGCACCTTCGTTCTGGAAAAATATGCTGGTATTCACCGCCGATGCGAATATTGATCCGGAGCGGGACCGCAATAAAATACAGACATTCGTATCCAACAGAGTATACGCAGTGACCTGCGACCGGGAAGGCGTAGTGCTGAAAACGGTGAAGAAAATTACGGTGAAAGGCCTGAAGGACGACCAGCATCTGGGCCCTGCTACTTTTAGCCAGGACGGCAAAAAAATGTACTATACCGTGACCAAGAACGACGGAGACAACGGGGGCAGCAACTCCTCTGCGCTCGACCTGAAAAGGCTGCCGTTGGAAATTGTAATGGCCACAGATTATGACTCTTCTACCGGGGAGTTTCAAACGATAAAACCGTTCAAGTACAATTCGAAGGATTTTTCAATGCAACACCCCACGGTGAGCCCTGACGGCAAAATACTGATGTTCTCGTCAGACATGACCGGCGGCTCAGGTGGGTCTGATATTTATTACAGCCGCAAAGGTGCCGATGGCGAGTGGTCTAAACCCATAAACGCAGGACGTGTGATAAATACCGAAGGCGACGAAGTGTTTCCCTACTTGTCGGATGACAATACGCTTTTCTTTTCGTCCGACGGACACGAGGGCCTGGGCGGCCTGGATGTGTTTATGTCAAAGTGGGATGCAAGAGCCGGCACTTTTTCAAAGCCCGTGAATGTAGGCACACCCATTAACTCATCCTACGACGATATTTCGCTGGCACTCTTCGCCGATGGCAGAAGCTCTTATTTCTCGTCAAACCGCCCGGCACTCAAGGGAGGGGACAACCTTTATTTCTTCAACCGGGAGCACGCCTATTTGCGCGTAAAACTGTTTGATGAAGTGACGGGCAATCCGCTGAATGTGGCAATCGTTTATCTGGAATGCAAAGGCGAAAAGAGGTACATAGCAGTCGATAAGTTCGGCGAATTTGTGGCACCGGTTTACCACGACGAGAATTATAAACTGGTGGTGTCCAAAAACGGTTACAACGCAAAAACCATGGATATCGTGCCAGCGGCATTCAAGAATGACGATACGGTAGATCAGGTATTGAACATCCGCTCTGTGAATACGCCTGCAGACGATGCAAATGTGACCAAGGTAACCGAAACACCTTTGGTGAAGAACGAGCCAGTGGAGCATATTCGTGACAGCAGTTACTACAAAAAGCCCTCTTTGCTGATCATGACCATCATTGATGCGAAAACAAAGAGGCCCATACGCAACGCCACAGTTGGCTTTGAGTCGGAAAAGGACAATCGGGAGATAATCGCAAACGAAAAAGGAAAATTATTCACGCAGTTACTTCCGGAGGTCAAGTACACGATATCGGTAATGAAGGATGGATATGTGACCAAGGAACTGACGCTGAAGACAGTTTTCGGCCGCGAGGAGCCTGATACGGTGATCGAGAAAGTGGCGCTGAAAGTAGGTAAATCGGTAAAAAAGAAGATCATCCCCACAGAGGCTGGCGAATCTGCCGGACCGGCGATAGCCGGCACTAACGGTCGTGATGCCAAGGGCAGATGGCGGGCATCTATGGACGGTTATTATGCGGAGTACAACAAATCTGAAATTGTGGATTCGCGCAAATATGTACTGGATAGCATGGTGCTGATGATGAAAGAATATCCCAAAATGCGGATATGTGTCATTGGCCATGCGGATTGCCGTGGCAGCGTGGAATACAATCAGAAGTTATCTACTGAACGTGCAATAGCAGTAGGCAAGTACATGATCGCTCAGGGTATTGATCCCCGCAGACTACAGCATAAAGGTGTAGGCTCGTCAAAGCCTGTAGTTGCATGCCCCGTGTGCAGTGAATGTAACGAAGCCCAACATGAAAAGAACAGGGGCTTTGAGTACGTGATACTGGATAAAGAGGACAAGTAGTTCGGAAAGCATTTTTGCGAGAGTCTGAGCTTTGATTTCGCAAGATTTTTTTGGCACAGGGATAAGTCCCTCAGCAGCCAGCGACGGGAGTTCACAGGTGTTTCAAACGCCTGTCACCAGTGTATAGTTGATTATGAATATCGGAGAGGTTTCTATCACAAATTTCAAAATTCCAGCAACCCCGGTTTCACAAGGTCTATTCGTTGTTGTACTTCGGGCACATTGACGTTTTTGTGGCGGGAAGATATGAGTTTGCTTACGGGAAAGGCCTCCAGTATGCCGTCAGGGTAGGGTGTCATCATGGCGGTAATTTGCTCCCTGGTCAGGGCGGGGTCCAGCCAAGCGCTCCATTGGTCCTTGTCCAGGATCAGCGGCATTCTCTTTTTTAGGTTATGTATGTCGCTCATCAATTTGTTTGCAACGGTGGTTATAATGCTGAAGCTGTCTGTCACTTCGCCCGTTTCCCTGTCTGTCCACATGCTGTGAATTCCAGCTATTGCAAATGGGGTTGCGCCGGGTAAATGTATATAGTAGGGCTGGGTGGTTTTGCCGTGGTGCTGCCACTCGAAAAAGCCGTCAACCAGCACCAGGCAGCGCTGCCCGGATACTGCATCCCTGAAAGAGGCTGTTTCAAAAATTGTCTCTGATCTGGCATTCAGGGTTTTGGCCCGTATTTGCAGTGCAGACTCCCTGTTTTTGGCCCATGTGGGAATGAGTCCCCACTGCAACATCTGCACCACAAACGGTTTGTCGCCCGTAAGTACAGGCAGGGCAGGGAAATCGAAACCAGAGGCCGCCCAGAAAGACTCATAGCCCCCCAGCGTATATTCGGGGCCAAGAAATTCCTCCAGTTGTTTACGTACGGAAGTTGAGGTACTGTAGCACATGATAAAGTCGAATCTACAATAATAGCCCAAGAATGCCGGCTGACGAAATTTTGCTTTCAGTTTTATAAATAGCAAACTGAATAACTGTATTTGTTTTTTATTTCGTTATTAGATAATATTTGAAATATAGTATTATAGAATTTAGTTTCCTTTTAATAGCCTTTGTTTAACCCAAAGTAAATATCAAAAAAGAGTTTTTTTTATTTGCCCTGTTCCCCTTATTTTTACAGTAATAGACATCTTTTTGGGTTTGCATAACGGTTCCTCTCAGGGAACAGTTTGCCGTTTTTTTATCGCTAAAATTATTTCGTATGAAAAAAATTATTGCGTTACTGTGCGCTTTATGGTTGATTT
>CAIYJV010000080.1 GCA_903926605.1 uncultured Bacteroidota bacterium | reverse complement strand
TAATACTGTAGAAACAACAAATTTAGCACCAAAAAATGGAAATCCTGAAGATTTATTGTTAAAACCTTTCGAAAATTCAAACAATTGTACTTTTGTGCGCGATGCATAAACTGTTGGTTATTCAAACGGCTTTTACGGGCGATGTGGTACTTGCCACCGCACTTACAGAGAAATTGCATCTGTCTTTTCCCGATGCCCGGATCGATATGCTGGTAAGGAAGGGCAATGAGGGATTGCTTACCGGCCACCCCTATCTGAACCGGCTTTGGGTGTGGGACAAGAAAAAACAAAAAAACCGGGGGCTGTTGCAAATGGCACTGGATATACGCAAGGAAAAATACACCCACGTCATCAATCCGCACAGGTTCGCATCGTCGGGTTTCATCACTTTGATGTCGGGGGCACCCTACCGGTCGGGTTTCGACAAAAATCCTCTGTCGGTTTTTTATACCCGCAAGGTATCGCACGAAATATCTGCACCTTTTTCCGAACGCCCGGTACACGAAGTGCACCGCAACCAACGGTTGATAGAAGACATTACCGGACCAGAACCGGCCATGCCGGCACTCTACCCCAGCCTCGCCGACAAGCAGAAAGCAAAGAGCCTGGCTTCCGGGCCATACGTCTGCGTGTCGCCATCGTCTGTATGGTATACCAAGCAGTTTCCGGCTGAAAAATGGTCGGCGCTGATCTCTGAACTGCCGCCGCAACTGCATGTTTTTTTGCTGGGTGCACCTACCGATGCCGCGCTGGGAGACCAGATAGTGGCGGGCACCACACACCAGAATGTGGTAAACCTATGCGGAAAAATGAATTTTCTGGAGTCTACCGCACTCATGGCCGGAGCACTGATGAACTATACCAACGACTCTGCACCCCTGCACCTGTCTACAGCCATAGGAGCCCCGGTAACGGCTGTTTTTTGCTCCACGGTACCGGCATTCGGTTTCGGACCGCTGCGAGAAAACGGTTGCGTGGTAGAAACCGAAGAAAAGCTGGATTGCCGCCCCTGCGGACTGCACGGCCATAGGGAATGCCCTAAGGGACACTTCAGATGCGCGACCGAAATAACTAATAAACAATTGCTATGGTGGATAACGGATTTGAAGACGACATAGTGAACTGCCTTCGTGTCCTGGAACAGGGCGGCGTGATACTATACCCTACCGATACGATCTGGGGCCTGGGTTGCGATGCCCTGAACGAGGCCGCGGTTGATAAAATTTTTAGATTAAAAAACAGGCCGGCACAAAAAAGCGTAATCATCCTGCTGGCCGACCCCAGAGATATATTACAATATGTGGCAGCCCCTCCGCCGGATATTATAGATATGGTGCAACATTTTGACCGGCCCACTACAGTGATCTACGAAAACGGACTGGGCTTCCCCGAGAATGTGGTGAACGAAGACGGCAGTGTTGCCATCAGGATCGCATCGGACGATTTTTGCAGGGCGCTGATAAAGAGATTCCGCAGACCGATCGTATCTACGTCTGCCAATCTGAGCGGAACCCCGGCGGCGGCTGTCTTTGACGAAGTCCTGGCCGACCTAAAAAACAGAGCCGACTATGTGGTACGCTACCGGCAAACCGACAACCGGAAAAATGCTGCGTCCAGGCTGATCCGGATCAGCGATGAGGGTGAAGTGACCGTAATACGCGATTAGCGCGCCAGGGGCAACTGAAGTTTACCAATCTGCCAAAATGTCTTTTTTTCCCTGTTTGGAACGCCAATTGATAACGGGATAGTAAGACATAAAAACACCATAACATATGCAGGAAAAGGGCAGTATTTCCATTCACACGGAGAATATTTTTCCGATTATTAAGAAATTCCTTTATTCAGACCACGAGATCTTCCTCAGGGAGCTGGTATCGAATGCGGTTGACGCCACACAGAAAATAAAAAGGCTCTCGTCGCTGGGACAATTCCAGGGCGAGTTGGGCGACCTGACCGTAGAAGTAGCCTTCGACAAAGAAGCCAAGACCATCACCATATCCGACAATGGTCTGGGTATGACGGCGGAGGAGATCAAAAAGTACATTAACCAGATCGCCTTCTCCGGCGCAGAAGAGTTTCTAGAGAAATTCAAAGATTCGAAAGACGCAAAAGAACTGATTGGCAAATTCGGTCTTGGTTTTTACTCGGCATTCATGGTAGCGAGCGAAGTGGAAATTCAGACCCTGTCTTATCAGGATGGGTCGGAACCAGCCCGCTGGACCTGCGATGGCAGCACCGAATTTGAAATCACACGCGGCAACCGTACCAAACGCGGTACCGATGTGATACTGCACGTAAACCTCGACTCAGAAGAATTCCTGGAACAACACAGGTTGCACGACATCCTGAAGAAATATTGCAGCTTCCTGCCTGTACCGGTAAAATTCGGCACCAAAACAGACTGGGTTCCGGATGGCGAGGACGAAGAGGGCAAGCCAAAGGAAAAAGAAATACAGGTGGACGATATTATCAATACCACCAATCCTATCTGGACCAAGGCGCCCGCAGACCTGCAGGATGAAGACTACCTGAATTTTTACAGGGAGCTCTACCCTATGACAGAAGACCCGCTGTTCTGGATACACCTGAACGTGGACTATCCGTTCAACCTCACGGGTGTGCTCTACTTCCCCAAGGTGAAGAACGAGCTGGAACTGCAGCGCAACAAGATAAAACTGTTCTCCAGGCAGGTATTCATTACCGACGAGGTAAAAGACATTGTGCCCGAATTCCTGATGCTGCTGCATGGTGTAATAGACTCTCCGGACATACCGCTGAATGTATCGCGCAGCTTCCTGCAGGCGGACAGCAACGTAAAGAAGATAAACAGCTACATATCCCGCAAGGTGGCCGACAAGCTGTCTGAAATGTTCAAAAACGACCGGGAGAACTTCGTATCCAAATGGTCTGACATCGGCTTGTTTGTGAAATATGGCATGATAAGCGACGACAAATTCTACGACAAAGCCAAGGATTTCGCCCTGATCGAAAATACAGTTCATGAACACTTTACCCTTACCGAATACCGTGAAAAAATAGAAAAAGCACAGACGGACAAAGACGGCACCGTGGTGTATCTGTACACCAACGACCCGGACAAACAGGATTCGTTCATTCAGTCCGCTGCAAAGAAAGGTTATGACGTGATGCTGATGAACTCGCCTATTGACAGCCACTTCGTGAGTTCGATAGAAAGGAAACTGGAAAAATCGGCGCTGAAACGTGTGGATTCGGACATTCTGGACAAATTGATCAAAAAGGACGAGCCGGTGGCGCTGGTGCTGAGCGACGAAGAAAAGGAAACTGTGAAGAAGGTATTTGAGGCCGCCATACACAATACCAATATGAAGGTGGAAATAGAAAGCCTGAACCCAGACGAATTCCCCGTAACAGTAACCATGGACGAATGGATGCGCCGTATGAAGGATATGCAGAAGATGGGCGGCGGAATTGGATTCTATGGCAATTTCCCGGACAACTACAAAGTGGCTGTGAACGGTAACCACCGTCTTATAGGCCGGATACTGAAGGCTGAGAGCGACGAAGACCGCAACAAGCTGGCCAAACAGGCATACGATCTGGCCATGCTGAGCCAGGGAATGCTGACCGGCGCAGACCTTACCGAGTTTGTGAACAGGAGTGTGAGTCTGATTTAAGATAACAATTGTGCCAAAAATCAAAAAGGGTTGCTTTAATAAAGGCAGCCCTTTTTGGTCTTATGACGGTCTTACCACCTGTGATCCGGCGCTATTGCCCAAATCACTTTGTTAGGTCGCCGGACAGATCGTCGGCATGATTACCGAAGGTTCGCAGCATGGGAGACACCACCCAGGTTATTCCTACTACGATCACACACATCACACCCCCAAAAACCACAGCCGGTGCGGTGCCCATCCACTTGGCGGTAAGGCCGCTTTCCATGGCGCCCAGTTCGTTAGAAGAAGATATAAAAATGGTGTTCACTGCCGACACCCGGCCACGCATTTCATCGGGGGTGAACAACTGAAGTATGGTATGGCGTATCACAATGTTCACAGAGTCGAGCATACCACCCAATACCAGCATGGCAAATGCGATGAGGAAACCCCAGGATATCTTCAAGCCCATAACGTCGGCAAACACCTTGTGTCCACCAAGTACATCGCAATAGCCAAAGATGACTACTGAAACCCCATAGCCAATAAAACAAACCAATAATTTTATTCCATGTCCCTTGCGAACAGGTGACAATGAAAGGATAGCGAGTGTCAATACAGCACCAATCGCCGGCGCAGCACGCAACCAGCCAAATCCCACTTCGCCCACCCTGAGTATATCGTCGGCATAAACGGGCAGTAGTGCCACCGCGCCGCCAAACAGCACTGCAAACATATCCAGCGACAACACCGCCAGAATGATCTGCTTACGAAACACAAACCGTATGCCTTCGGTAAGGCTTTTTAAAACAGGCTCTTTTTCTTTTTTAGATATAGGCTGTGCAGGCACCTTGGTAAGTGCGTAAAAAGCGATGAGCACCAACACCGCCCCTATCATCAGACTACCCTGAAAACCCAGAACAGCGATCATCACGCCACCCACCAGCGGACCTATCACTGCGCCCACCTGCCAGGATGCGCTGCTCCATGTAGTGGCATTGGCATACAGACTTTTAGGTACGAGTAGACCCAGCAATGCAAACAAGCCCGGGCTCAGGAACGCCCGTAGACCGCCACCAGCAAAAATACCCGCATACACCAGCATGATAAGGGTCTTGTGCGGAAAATGCTGTTGCATGGGTGGATAGGCCAGAAACACAAAGAACACAGCCACCAGAAAATACCCTACCAGGCATCTGCCCAGCAGCACTTTCTTTCGGCTGGTATCAATAATATGGCCCGAAAACAAGCTGAAAAAAATAGCAGGTATCACCTCCCACAGTCCTATCAGGCCCAGTACTACCGGGTCTCCCTTGCCCGTGGCTGGGTCTATGGTGAGCCGGTACACGAAATAACTCATTACCGCCGCCTGCAACTGCAATGCCAGTATGAGCGCAAAACGTACGGCAAGTAAATTCCTGAATGCAGGCAGTAACAATGCCTGATTTTTGTTCAGAAATTTTTGGGCGTACGACAATAGTATTTTCTTTTGAAGCGTCAAATTTATCACATCCGACGCTATTTAGTCGGAACCAGCGCGCCTATTTTCAAGTTTTAATATTGTCGTGACAAAATATAGCCAGGTGGGCTTTCCCGGACCCACCTGGCAGCAAATGAACTGAAAGCACTAAATTTGTCAGGATATGCAGTACATTTCCCAGATCATTGGTACCAGTATGATACAGGCGTTGCTGGAGCTGCGCGCCAACAAGCTGCGTACTTTTCTGTCTTTGCTGGGGATAACCATTGGTATATTTTGCATCATCTCCGTGCTCACGGTGCTGGACAGCATGAAGAACGGCATACAGAAAGAGATGTCTACCCTGGGCAGCGACGTGCTGTATATAGGCCGCTGGCCGTGGATGGACGAAGGCGGACAGTATAAGTGGTGGGAATACTGGCGCAGACCCGGTATGACGCCCACAGAAGTAAAGGGCATAGCCAACCAGGTGCCCGATGTGGCATACGCATCTCTCTGCCTTACCACCCAGAGCATGACCCTGAAATTTGAAGACCATGAGGTGAGCAGCATTCAGGGATATGCGGTGACCAATGACTTTGACAAGATCAAGAATTTTGAGATAGAAAAAGGCCGTTATCTCTCTGCACCCGAGGTAGACGGCGGCAACACTGTGGTGGTGCTGGGCTATGAGGTCTACGACGGTCTGTTTCCCACCCACCTCAACCCCGTGGGTAAATCCATTACCCTGCTGGGCAAAAAATTTGAAGTGGTGGGGGTAATGAAAAAAATGGGTGAGGATATGTCGGGTTTCAACTTCGACAATTCGGTGGTGGTGCCCTACTATGCCGCTGCGGCTGTGGTAGATATGCGGTCGCTGAACAACGACCCTATGGTACTGGTAAAAACCGCACCCGGCAAAAATCTCGAGAATGTGAAGTATGAGGTTGAGGGTGTATTGCGCAGGCTGCGGAAGGTGAGACCGGGCCAGGGCAATAACTTTGCCATCAATCAGTTGAGCCAGATATCCGAGCGCATAGAAATGATGTTCGGCACCATAGACGTAGTGGGGCTTTTCATAGGCGGCATCTCGCTTATCGTAGGCTCTTTTGGTATTGCCAATATCATGTTCGTGACGGTAAAAGAGCGCACACGTATCATCGGACTTAAAAAAGCCATCGGCGCCCGGAAATCATCTATTCTGCTCGAGTTTCTGGTAGAGGCAGTGGTGTTGTGCCTCATCGGCGGTCTGGCAGGTGTGGTCATTGTGCTTATCCTCAGCGTGATCTCTACCTACGGGTTTAACTATGAAATAATTTTATCTTTCAAGAATTTTTCGATCGGGATGCTGGTATCGGCCATCGTCGGCGTGTTGTCGGGTATCATTCCGGCATGGACCGCGTCGCGGCTCAATCCGGTGGTCGCCATCAGATCAAATTAATCGTTATGGAAAAAGAAAGGGTACTGGTACTTAACAAACAACGGATAGACTATAAACTGCAACGCATGGCCTATGAAATATGGGAGCACAATGCGAATGAAACTACGCTGACCCTGGTGGGCATAGAGCACGGAGGCCGCATACTGGCCGACAATCTGGGTGCCATACTGTCGGCTATCAGTCCGCTGGTGGTAGAGATCGTACCGCTGCACATCAACAAAAAACGTCCCATCAACGATGCCATTGATTTTAAATGCGACCTTAACGGCAAGTCGGTGGTGCTGGTAGACGATGTCATCAATTCCGGCAAGACCGTGTTGTATTCGTTACAAGCCTTGTTACAGTACGACATGAAACGCCTCATGGTAGCAGTTCTTGTAGACCGGAAGCACAAGTCCTACCCTATAGCCTCAGATATTGTGGGGCATACCATTGCCACCACCCTTATGGACCATATAGAGGTAGAGACCGATGGCAACGCCATACAGGCAGTATATCTTGAGTAGTACCATCTTGACAACAAAAATAGGCACGAAAAGTAGTTGCCACGATCTTTAGATCGTGGTCAAAGGCCATTGTCTTTGGGGCTTTAGCCGAAACAGACGGCTGGTTCGAAATGTCATTTTTTTGAGTTTAATTGGTATTGTACCCACACCACATACACGCCACAAAAAAATAATTGGGCCGGGCAGTTTAGTACTACCCGGCCCAAAATATTTGCAGTGCCAACTATATCGCCTTACTGAATTTCCTTTCTCCCTTTTCCGCTTTGTTGCGCTGCAGGTGCATATCAAATGTAGCGGCTATGTTGCGTATGAAGTGGCGGCCCCGTTCGGTGGCCTCCACACCCGTTTCGGTCAGAATCACCAGTTGGTCGGCCTCCAGCTTTTTCAGTTCGGGTATGGTGTAGGTCTGCAGCAGGTCCTCGTAGCCGGGGCGGAACGTCGTCTTACCCTTGCAGCTTATGTCCAGTATATACTTCTTAAAATGGCTGTCTTCCTCGTTCATAAAGCAGCCCTTCACCACCGCCAGGTTGCCTGCCTCTATGGCTGCATAGTAGTCGTGGAATGTCTTGTTGTTCTGGGCATAGCCATTGCCCGTATCGCTGATGGAGCTAACCCCCAGACCCAGCAAAATAGCGCTTTGCTGCGTGGTATAGCCCATAAAGTTGCGGTGCAGGCGGCCTTCCAGAAATGCGTTGTGCAGATCGTCTCCGGGCAGCGAGAAGTGGTCCATGCCAATATCGTGATAACCCGCCTCTGAGAACATTTTTTTG
>CAIYJV010000079.1 GCA_903926605.1 uncultured Bacteroidota bacterium | reverse complement strand
TGTGGCAACCAATTTCCCTCCGGACAGTTACATCTGGCAGGTTTCAACTGATGGAGGCAGCACCTGGAATCCTGTTACCGATGGTACAACCTACTCTGGTGCTAACACAGATACACTCACGGTAAACTCCAGCCTAACACTGAATACCTATCAATATCAGGCTATTGCAGTGGTGAGCACCTTTCCCAGCGATCCCTCTGCTGCTGCAACGCTGAAGGTGGATTCTGCAGGTGTGCAGCCAATTACAGGTGTGTCGGCGATGTGCGCGTTCGATGTGACGACTTTTTTGGACGGTTCAACAGGTGGAACTTGGTCTAACTTTAATACAGTTGGCAATACTATTAATTCTGGCGGGCTGGTTGTGTCTGGCGCACGTGGAATCGATACTATTTGGTATACCCTTACTAATTCATGTGGTACTTTTGTAGCTACGCAGCCATTGGTTATTGAGTCAGCTCCCGTAGCGATTTCAGGTGGAGGATCGATTTGTTTTGGTTCTACGTTGACGTTAACTGACGATGTGCCCGGTGGAGTTTGGTCTTCAGACAACACAAACATAGCTACCATTAACTCAGATGGTGTCGTTACATCAGTGGGTTCCGGTCTTGCCAATATTAGTTATACAACAACAAACTCCTGTGGTACACACGGAACAAATACACAAGTATTAATAGATACCTTGGTTGGAATTACAACCGGGCCAACCAACGTTTGTGTTGGTGTAACGGCGACCCTGACCAATACGAATTCGAGTGGATTCTGGGTTAGTTTTGACCCTTCAATTGCCACAATTGGTTCAGAATCCGGAGTAGTAACCCCGTTACTTACCGGTACTGTAATGATGAGGTACGGCGTATATAATTCATGTGGAAGTAATTTCGACACTGTATATTTAACAGTAGATACATTGCCTGGAGTTTCTACCGCGCCAGTAGATTTATGTATTGGTACCTCAGCGACTCTTTCCAATACTAATCCGGGAGGTAGCTGGTCGAATACCAATTCTTCGCTTGAGTCGGTTACAATCAACCTCCTGACTGCGGTTTCAGTGGGTACAGATACCGTTATTTATTCTCTGGACAACGGTTGTGGACTGAATACAGTAAGCTCGGTAGTAAATGTATTGGCAGTTCCGTCTGTTAGTCCGATCACCGGCAATAGCGGAATTTGCGCAGGTCTTACCGATACACTTGCAAATACTACTGCTGATGGTGTATGGTCTAACATGTTCGCAACCAACGACACTGTAAGTGCTACAGGTGTAGTTTACGGCCTTTTGGCCGGTGTAGATACCATTAGGTATGCAGTATCTAACTATTGTGGAACTACCACGGTTACATATCCGGTACATGTTGATCCGGTTCTGGGTGCAATTACCGGAAGCAATACGCTTTGTGTAGGTTCTTCTATCTTGCTTTCAAATGAAGTTTCAGGTGGTACATGGTCACGCGCACATGCAACTGTAGACTCCATAGACAATTCTGGAAACCTTTTTGGTTTGTCTACTGGTCTCGACACCATCGCATACACGCTCAACAATGCCTGCGGAAACAACACAGTATATTTCCCCGTTACTGTAAATACGGTTCCAAATGTGGCTGCTATCACGGGTCCTTCCTTTGTTTGTGCCGGCACTGCATCTACTTTCGCAGATGCGACAACAGGTGGAACATGGAGCAATCATTTTGCAGCCGATGACTCGATCAGTGCAACGGGTGTAGTTTATGCGCTCAGATACGGTCATGACAGTATTTATTATTCAGTAGCTAACGAATGTGGTGTTACCACGGTTTTCAAAACTATCCTTACAGATACACTACTGAACGCTGGCATTATTACCGGCCCATCAGGCGTTTGCGTAGGAGCAACCATAATTCTTAGCCGCTCGGTTCCCGGCGGTGCATGGAGCCATACCAATAGCACATTTGATACACTTCATGGTGTGACATGGGGAATTATTACGGGTCGCGCTGCAGGTTTGGATACAGTTATGTACACTCGTACAAACGAATGTGGTAATGCAGTAGCATATCATGTTGTAAGTGTCGACACACTGAACGCTGGTATTATTTCAGGAAATAATGTTTTCTGCGGCGGTACTACCGATACGTTGGTTGCTACAGCGACTTCCGGTAACTGGCATTCATACAACAACTTGATTGCAACAGTAGATGCCAACGGTGTTGTAACAGGCTCACTGTCCGGTTATGGTATAGACACAATTTATTATTCTGTTTCCAATAGCTGCGGTACAAGGACGGCTAGCATGCCAATAGTTGTGAAACCTGCACCTAATTCAGGAACTATTTACGGCGGTACTCGGGTATGTCTTGGGTCTACGATCAATCTTTATGACACTGCAATTCACGATATTTTCAGCACCGGTGTTTGGTCACATACCAATGTTTTTGCAGGGTCTGTATCTCCGTTTACTGCTGATAGTGTGAAAATCACAGCGATCGGTGCTGGTGTGGATACTATCATATATACGGTTACCAATCCTTGCGGAAGCATTTCCAGCAATTTCGTACTTAATATAGACACTGCCGTTCACAATGCTTCGGTCAGTGGTTCTTCTACAGCTTGTATATCACAGCTTACTGCGTTCACAGGTACACCATCTGGTGGAGCATGGTACACGGCGAATTCACTTAGGGCATCTGTTGACGCAATGGGTAATGTAACTGGTATAGCTACTGGTGCAGACACCGTTGTATATGTTTATACAAATTCTTGTGGTACCGATACTACAAAAGCAGCTTTTGCCATATTTGCGCTGCCCAATGCAGGTACCATCACCGGAACTGGCGCGGTTTGTATTGGTGGTGCAGAGACGCTTTCTGATATTGTTACGGGTGGTACTTGGTCTGTATCCAATTCAAACGGAACAATTGGCACCGATGGACTGTTTACCTCAGTGACTGCCGGAAAAGATACTGTTTACTACACTGTTACCGATGCACACTGTACCAATTCTGCTATGCTTGTTGAACGGGTGGATACTATGCCATCTGCTTATCCTATCACCGGCCCCAATTCAGTTTGTGTGGGTGGTGTAATTCATCTCGAAAACATGAACACCTGGGGTTCTTCTTCATGGACATTGAGCAATACCAGCGCTACAATTTCTTCGACTGGTTTGCTGATCGGCGGCGCAGGTGGAAATGTTACAGTTTACTATGCTTTTGAAAACGCTTGCGGTACCGACAACGAATCATTCAATGTGACAATTCAGACCCCGCTCATGCCGGGTCTGCTGGTCGGACCTACATTTGTTTGCGAAGGTTCTATCATTACTTTGTCTGATACACTTGCCAACGGCACTTGGTTGAGCAGCAATCCATCGACGGCATCTGTTGATGGTTATGATACCTATAGCGGAATGATCACGGGTCGCCACGTAGGTACTGTAGTTATTTCTTACACTTCATGGAATGCTTGCGGTGCCGTAACAGACACGCAGACATTGCACGTGTATGGTGAGGCACTTCCTATCACTGGTATTGACAGTGTGGGTGTAGGCGTCTATCGCTCATTGGCTAACTCAACTCCTGGTGGAGTATGGACCAGCACCAATACTTCTCTTGCAACCGTTGATTCTACCGGAAGGGTTTATGGGCTTTCAGCTGGTGTTGATACAATTGTTTATACGGTTAATAATCCCTGTGGTATCAGTTCTACCTTCGTGCGGATGTTCGTAGGTAACAAGCCATCGGCTGGTTCGATATTTGGTAAGGATACAGTTTGTGCCGGACTGAACATTGATCTTGGCGACACCGCCGTTGCGGGTGGCACATGGAGCGCTGTAAATGCGCATGCTATTGTAAATTCATTCGGTGTGGTAACCGGGGTTTCTGGCCCGGCTTTAGATACCATTGTTTATTCGGTAACAAACGGATTTGGTACTGGTAAGGCCACTAAGAAGATTTATATTAATTCTGTGCCTGTTGTACATATTCACCGTTACCCCACAGTAGCTCTGGGTGGTCAGTATCCTTTGCTTGATACACCTGCTACCGGCACCTGGTGGTCTAGCGACTATTCGTCAATTACTTTTGCAGGTGGTAAAATGATTGTACTGGCACCGACATACCATCCTTCTGGTTATGATACTTTAATTTATACCGTTACAAATCTTTGCGGAGTAACAAGGGATACGCTTATTTACTATGTAGGTTCTACTTCTGATGTGAAAGTAGTTTCAAATCCCACAGTTGCTTTCTCGTTGTTCCCCAACCCCAACAACGGTACGTTTAATCTTCAGTTTACTGCAGATAACGACGAAATGGCCAATGTAGAGATCACCAATATCATGGGTCAGAAAGTACAAGAATTTACTATTCAATCAAACAGGCTTACAGAACTTAGCATCAACCAGCCTGACGGTGTTTACCTGCTGAATGCGGTAACCCCAACCTCCAGGTTCAATGCCCGGATCGTAGTTAGTCATTAGAATTTTAGAGCAGTATTTTAAGAGGCGCCTTCTCATTGAGAGGGCGCTTTTTTTATACTGCCACAAATTGAAGATGTAAATCCGGTACAGTTCCCAAAAAGGCAAAAAACTAACCCGTACCACATAGGTATCGGATCACCTTTGAAAAATCTGGTGAAAATTAAAGGAATGTGCGAGGGAGCAGCGAAAATAAGACCCGGTATGGAAGTCGGTGCCTACATCATTTTTTGAGCAATGATGTCGAGTGCATTGAAGAAGTCAGGACCGTATTTTCGGATGATGGGTTCTTTTAAAAATTGATAGACCGGAACTTTCAGTTTTTCTCCAAGGCGGCATCCAGGCGCACAAATTTCTTCAGCCGGTTGGTAGTTCATTGCTTCATACCCTTCAAACACCTTAATTCTAATCGGGAATAAGTGGCAGGATAAAGGCTTTCTGAAACTAATTTTACCATCTTCCCAGGCTTTTTCGAAGGCGCATTTTACCATGCCGCCTGCAGTATGAATACCGTACACACATATCCCACCATCAATAGTAGGTGTCACAGGACCATATTCTTTGTCCATAGTATATAGGCCCTGCCGCTCAATCTCAGGTATACTGTTGAGGGGTAAAGTTGATTTAACTGTAGGGTAGACCAATTTGATGATCTCCGTTTCTTCGTGGCTCAGCGGGGCACCGCAGTCGCCCACAACACAACATGCACCCTTACATTTGTCAAGATTGCACACAAAGTGCTCTTCTACCAATTCGTCACTTATAAGCACATTATCTATCGCAATCATGATCACATATCGAGGTAGGACATCAGTAAATTGTAATTGTCGGTCAGGTCTTCGTCGTTCCTGTGCGTGCCGTAAACTTGTTTTACAGTGTATTTGTGCCGTTCAAATGAAGCGACCACCGCATCTACAATAGACCTGTTCAGTTTTAAAGTTACTTCCAGCATGCCGTCGGTCGTACTGCGTAAAGAGGTGTTGGTAATGATCACGTCTTCATTTTCACAGATGCGGGCTATCTCAAAAAGGGTATAATTTCTGGGTAGTATTTCCAGTACAATGATTCCTCCAGGAGCATTGGTGCCGCTGTTTTCTGCCAGATAGTTAATAATTGTTTCTTTAGTTATCGAGCCACAATATTTTCTTTCGCCATCTACCACAGGCAGCACACTCAGTTTTAACTGGTTCATGGTATTCAGCGCATCAAACGGGTGTGAATTCAGGAATACTATGGGTTGAAAACTCAGCAGGTCAGACTCTGACAAAAGCAATTCGGGACGATCCCATTCCAATAATTCGTTTTCAGTAACCAATGCCAGATAATCCTCGTCGGCTACTACAGGTAGCTGTCTAAGATAGTTTTCTTCCATCAGGTTCAGTGCAAAATTGCCGCTGTCGCCCGGTTTTAATACAGGGACCTCTGTCGCGATTAAAAGTTCTAAGCTCATGCAGTTTTATCGTGGTCCGGTTTTTTGTCCTAGTACGGTAACTAGTCAACTACCTGATTTGTTCTGAACGTAGTTACCAATTGCGGCTCAGTTGGATTGTATTTTGTGTTTTTGGAGAAAACCCTGTAAGATCTGATTAAACTCGATTGGCACTTCCATCATGGGTGCATGTCCGCATTTGTCTATCCAGTGTAATTCGGAATGTGGCATTAGTTTCAGGAATTCCTCGGCTACCATCGGAGGCGTAATTGTATCATTTCTACCCCATACCAGACAGGTAGGCACTTTAATTTCCTGAAGTTCATTGCCCAGATTATGCTTGATGGCCGAACGTGCCAACGTAATGATTTTCAGAGCTTTGATCCTGTTGTTCACAATGCTGAATACTTCGTCCACTAGTTCTGTTGTGGCGATTTTGGGGTCGTAAAACGTGAGTTCGGTTTTCTTCCGGATGTATTCATAGTCACCTCGTTTCGGATAGGTTTCGCCCATGCCGTTCTCAAAAAGACCGGAGCTACCTGTTAGCGTGAGTGATGCGACCTTGTCCTGGTTTTTTAATGTGTAGACCAAACCTACGTGGCCGCCCAGAGAGTTGCCAAGCAGGTGAAAACGGTTCAGGTTACGGGTCTCCAGAAATTTCTGAACATATTTGGCCAGCCCACCTACCGAGGTCTCCAGTATGTTGAGGTCATATAGTGGTAGCAGGGGTATGATGACCGTATGCGTCTTCTTAAAATAATCAACAAGGTCTCTGAAATTGCTAAGTGCTCCAAAAAGCCCGTGCAGCAGAATCAGAGGTTCACCACTACCTTCTTCCAGGTATTTGAATTTTCCCAATTGTTTAATCTCGTACTCCATCTGCCAATTCTAGTATTCCGCTAAAATACTATTGTTTGTACGAAAAAAGAAAATTGATTACTTCCCTTTGTGTTAAAATCACTGAATTTACCACTGTGTGCCGACCGTATATGCCATTTGAAAAAGGGTGAACTTACTTCAGACCTGTACAGCCAGTGCCCGATTTTATGTCCACGACACACGAAACCCAATCAAAAACACAACAACATCAAGGCAATAATAACCTGATTACTGCATATGGCTGATTTTCCTTTTTGCTGCCGATAATCTCCTGCGGAAGGTAAATTTTCAAATTCCCATATTTTCAATTTACCCTATTAGAAATACCTTTGCTTTTATATGCTGTCACATTACTGTGTTTCTCTTCAGGATTATTTCAGACTTCCCACACGTGAAGTGAGGGTGGGAAGTCTTTTGATCGGTAACGGAAACCCCATCCGTATCCAGACCATGACCACCACCGATACCATGGACACGGATGCTACGGTAGCGCAGACCATACGCTGCATAGAAGCCGGTGCCGAACTGGTGCGTATTACTGCACCCAGCAAAAAAGAAGCCGAAAACCTGCGGGAAATAAAGAAAAGGTTACGCGCGGCAGGATATAATACTCCCTTGATCGCCGATATACATTTTACACCCAATGCGGCTGAGATAGCAGCAGGCATCATCGAAAAAGTGCGCATCAACCCTGGCAACTATATTGACAAAAAGCGGTTTGACGTCATAGAATACACCGACAGTGAATACGCTCTTGAAGTGGAGCGTATCCGTGAACGATTTACGCCATTGCTCCGCATTTGCAAGGACAATGGCACTGCCATGCGCATTGGTACTAACCATGGCTCCCTCAGCGATCGTATCATGAGCCGTTTCGGCGACACCCCCATGGGAATGGTAGAAAGCGCAATGGAGTTCCTGCGTATAGCACGCGACGAGAATTACCACCAGATCATTCTGTCTATGAAGTCGTCCAACCCATTGGTCATGGTGCAGGCTTATCGTATGCTTGTGCGCAAGATGGACGAAGAATTTGGCGAAATTTATCCCCTTCACCTCGGTGTTACTGAAGCAGGCGACGGCGAGGATGGCCGCATTAAAAGTGCGATAGGCATTGGTACCTTGTTGGAAGACGGTATTGGCGATACCATCAGGGTTTCGCTTACCGAAGACCCGGAGTTTGAAGTGCCGGTTTGCAGGGACATAGTAAAGAGATATTCTGATCGAAAGTCTCCCGCAGCGGTTACGCCTGCTCCGGCACTTTCTTACGATCCTTTCAACTATCGGCGCAGGCAGTCTGCTGTTACAACATCAGGCGGCGACGTCTCCATTGGTTCCGCTCAAGTACCCGTAGTAGTGGCTGACCTTAGCCACGAATCAGAAATTACCCGTGCCACGTTGGCTGCTCTTGGCTACCAGTATATGCCGGAGACCGACAAATGGAACATTAGCGACGGCGCTGCAGATTTTGTGTATGCCGGGTCCCGCCTGCTCAATTTTGATTTGCCGGGTACGCTCAGGCCTGTTTACGACTTCGAGAACTGGAACATATCACGACCCACCGGGGCATTCCCTGTGTTAGATGCCGTTCAATATGTCCATTCGGGATTTCCGGGAACCAGTTTACATTTCGTATCGCTGAATCTCAGCATTGACGGTCGTCACGCTCAACTTTTAGACCGTCTCAAAACAGACCGGTGTGCTGTCCTCGTCCTGCAGTCTGCTTCAGTCGATGCGTTTCAGCAGATCCGGTCGTTCATCAACAATTTGAACAGCAATGGCATTCAATGCCCCGTCATTCTCCGGAAGGACAGCAACGAGGGCACTGTAGATGAGCAATTGATATCTTTTGCTACAGAAACCGGAGGGCTATTACTGGATGGTATGGGCGATGGTCTCTGGTTCAGCAATGCCGGATCAGGATTGCAAAATAACAGGGTAAGCGGGCGTACCTATATGGAGGTGAAGAACAGCTGCCAGTTCCTGAATAATACCGCATTTTCGATACTGCAGGCAACGAGGACCCGTATCAGTAAGACCGAGTACATCAGCTGTCCCAGTTGCGGCCGTACCCTGTTCGATTTGCAGGAAACCACGGCAAAGATCAGATCAGCCACTCAGCATTTGAAAGGAGTAAAGATCGCCATCATGGGCTGTATCGTAAATGGCCCTGGTGAAATGGCCGATGCCGACTTTGGCTACGTAGGCAGTGGCCCCGGCAAGATAACCCTCTACAAAAGCAAGGAAGTGGTGAAAAAGAACATCCCCAGTGAAACCGCTGTAGCAGAGCTTATAAAGCTGTTGAAAGAAAATGGGGCATGGGTGGAGGTCGGGTAGGGAGCCGGGTCAAAAACTAAAAAAGTTGCTCCAAAACCGTCTGTTCAATTATCTCAGGATGAATATCTACAAACAATCTAAGATTTGGTATTCCGACGCGCTTGGTTTCCGCAGTCAATATTCCACGGTGGTGTGCAATTGAATCGTAGGCTATTCCAAGGAAGGTAGAATAATGGGAAATCGTATCAGCAGTGGTATTTGTTGCAGATATCATTCCGAATTTGCTCATTGTCTTCAGCTCAGCGGTTGGAATGTTGCCGCCAAAATCAAGAAATGTTGTGACAAAAGCATGTATTTCTGTAAAGCCGGCTTTTTCTTTTTTTTGAAATTCAAGACTGATAACCGTCGATGCCTTGCTCCTTGAATCATGCCCTGAATAATCAATTTTTACCATAATGGTTTCAATTGAAATAAGGGTCGTAAAGATTTTAGGTGAGTCTTCCTGCATCCGATAGTGCCGATTTTTTCGGTGGGCAATCCAGGACAAAAAAGAGTGAAAGGGGAGACCGGAATTATCCGGCTACCTTGGCGCTTTCGATAAGTACTGTCGCCTGGTTATTCAGCATTTCCACAAATCCCGAAGATATATCGTAAGATTCGGTGCTGTTTTTGTCTTTCAGTATTTTCATTCTGCCTTTCTTCAGAGAGGCGATCATTGCAGCATGGCGGTCCAGAATCTCAAAAGAACCATCCGTTCCCGGCAATTGTATCCCCAGCACTTTACCGCTGAACACTTTGCTTTCGGGGGTCAATATTTCTAACTGCATCGTATTAATTTGAAAATGTGCTAATGTGCTATTGTGAAGGGGAGTTAATTTGAAAGTGTGCTAATTTGAATTTACAAACCAGCACACTTTCAAATATTAAATTAGTTTTTCGCCTGCTCAATAAGTTTTTTACCCTTGGCTATCGCATCGTCAATAGTTCCAACGAGGTTGAAGGCCGCTTCCGGATAGTTATCTACTTCGCCGTCCATGATCATGTTAAATCCGCGAATCGTTTCTTCAATCGGTACCAATACACCCTTGAGGCCTGTAAATGCTTCTGCCACGTGGAATGGCTGAGAAAGGAAACGCTGTACTTTACGCGCCCTTGCTACTACCATTTTATCTTCTTCACTCAACTCATCCATACCGAGGATGGCGATGATATCCTGAAGTTCCTTATAACGCTGAAGGATAAGTTTCACCCTGTTAGCGCAATTATAATGCAGGTCACCAACTATTAGTGGAGTAAGGATCCTCGATGTAGACTCCAGTGGGTTTACCGCGGGGTAGATACCAAGGTCAGCGATCTTACGATCAAGTACCGTGGTCGCATCCAGATGCGCGAACGTGGTCGCAGGCGCCGGATCGGTAAGGTCATCCGCCGGTACATATACCGCCTGTACGGAAGTAATAGAACCGTTCTTGGTAGAAGTGATACGTTCCTGCATCAGACCCATTTCGGTAGCCAGTGTTGGCTGGTAACCCACCGCCGATGGCATACGACCCAGAAGTGCCGAAAGCTCGGAACCGGCCTGTGTGAAACGGAAGATGTTATCTACGAAGAAAAGGATGTCTTTTCCTTTGCCGGTACCGTCTCCATCACGGAAATACTCCGCTACGGTAAGACCAGACAAGGCCACACGTGCACGTGCACCGGGTGGTTCGTTCATCTGTCCGAATACGAAGGTTGCCTTACTGTCTTTCAGGTCTTCCATATTTACAGAAGACAGATCCCATCCGCCGGCTTCCATGCTATGTATAAATTTGTCGCCGTATTTTACGATACCGGCTTCAATCATTTCGCGCATCAGGTCATTACCTTCGCGGGTTCTTTCACCCACACCGGCAAATACCGACAAACCCGCGTATGCTTTTGCGATGTTGTTGATAAGCTCCTGGATCAATACGGTCTTACCCACACCGGCACCACCAAACAGACCGATCTTACCACCCTTAGCGTATGGTTCGATCAGGTCAATTACTTTGATACCTGTATAGAGTATTTCAGACGAAGTACTCAGGTTTTCAAATTTTGGGGGCTTATTATGTATAGGCCTTCCGTTAGTTTTGTCGATTGCGGGCAAACCATCAATAGCGTCACCTGTTACGTTAAACAGACGGCCGTTGATCTGGTCACCAATGGGCATTGCGATCGCCTTGCCGGTATCACGCACTTCGGTACCGCGTACCAAACCCTCGGTACCGTCCATGGCTACTGCGCGTACACTGTCTTCTCCGAGGTGCTGCTGCACTTCCATCACAAGGATGTCTCCGTTTTCACGGGTCAGTTCCAATGCATTAAAAAGTTCCGGCAGTTCACTTCCACCGCCAAAATACACATCCACTACTGGACCGATGATCTGTTTGATTTTACCAACGTTTGGCATAAGTAATTGATTATAAAAAACTGATTGCTGTTAAATTTTGCGCAAAGGTAAGGTTCAGTGTGCATACTTCAAAAGCAAAATCCAAATATTTTCACTCATGTTATTAACATTGTGGATAATGCTTGTGATGTTGTAAAAAATTTTTATTTGTTTTGCTGATTCCTGTGTTTTCGCTTGGAGGTCGGGCAGTACCAAAACTCCGGTTTTGCCTATCGTATATTTTATTGTATTCATTTGTGATTTTGTGTTAATGGTGGTTGATTAATTGCTATAAAAAATGTTAAATGACAGGTTGTTAAAACAACCGTGTGCCCTAACGAACGATTTTTGCGCCCGGTTTTTAAAAAAATAAATCACTTTCTTAAGTTGAACACCCGGGTATCACGCACTACATTTCAAAAAGGTTTTGTGTGCGTTTCAGGTATTTGACCCCATTTTTTTGCTATGATGAAAAAGATCCTCCTGGTCGCCTCATTAGCAGGTGCCTCATTTTGTGCAAATGCCCAGGTCTCAAAGTCCACCGACGACCTCCAAAAATCACTGACAATCTCCGGAAAGGACACCGTATGCTGGGTGCATAGTGGTGTATTTACAGTTGGTATCAATGAAGGCTTCCTTCATAACTGGGCAGCGGGTGGTGAAATTGCCGCACTGGCGGTAAACAGTGTATTCCACGGAAACCTGACCCATTACCACCACAACCTCGTATGGTCCAACAACCTGGATGTGGCGTATGGGCTCAATTACGCATATTCAAATGGCTTTGTACCCCGTAAAACAGAAGACCGCGTTGATTTTACTTCCAACTTCGGTACTCGTATCAAGAATTCTAAAGATTTTTATTTCGCAGGCCTGTTTAACGTCAAATCCCAATTCACCAAGGGCTACGACTATTCTATGAATGGCTGGGAACGCAATCCTACTTCCGATTTGTTTTCGCCTACCTACCTCACGCTGGCCGCAGGTATTAAGTATGATAAGAATGATGTGTTCAACCTCTTTTTTTCGCCACTGGCAGCCAGGGATATTATGGCCAGTTCGCGGTACACTTCGCTCAGCGCGGCAGGTGCTTTTGGCATTGATTCCGGAAAAAACTCCAAGTTTCAGCTGGGTGCATACTTTTCAGGTCGTGTAAAAAAGAAGATCAACAAAAACCTGCTGTTCACCACCCGTCTCGACCTTTATAGCAACTACCTGGCAAAGGATACAAAAGATGCCAGCGGACTGACCGTAAAAAGGGATAATCCCGGCAACGTACAGATTTTCTGGGACAACCTTTTTGTGCTTAAGGCCTACAAGAACCTGAGCCTCACCTTCGGGCTCACGCTGGCTTATGATAATAATTTCCCCTACAGTTCCACTTATGTGGACAAGGTTTCCGGTCTGGTTGTAAACAAAGATCAGCCGGGCGGAAACCTGGGCTGGGTGCAGCTGAACCAGGTATTTACATTTGGTATTGCCTATAAATTTTAGGGCGGCGGTTTTATTTAGCGTTTTTGGATTTCTGTTCACACGTTTACCCGGAATTTTGCAGGATGTGCATTTTTTGAGCAATGGTGTATGTAAATGCTGCCCACTTTTATTAAATTGTACATGTTGTTTTAATGTGCGTTATGTATTTATGTGTGGCAATAGTACCTTTGGCTCAAGAGTTTGCACATGAACGCCTGGCTTAGGTTTTTCTTTTTCCATATCTTTTTGGTTTGTTTTGTCGGCGGGGTCGCACGGGCTCAGGACACCAAGTCATCGCCGGTAAAACGGGAAAGCAATACCCCGGTCAGGCTTTCGGCCCGGCAACGGTTGTTCCGTAATCATACCATTCAAAAGCACCTCACATGGGAAGAAAACGGTTTATCGGGTCGTGTAAAAAAAATGACTGAGCGCGAATACGACAAGACAGGCAACGCATCGGCGCCAACGGTGAAGACCTGGACAGAAAGGGTGTTTAGTCCTGGAGGCTACCTTACCCAATTCACAGAATTCAGCAACGCAGGTACACCAGAGCGCACTACCATAACGCTCTATGATGACAAGTTGAACGACACGGCAGAGCATACTTATTCGCTGCCCGACCATGTGCTCGAGTTCCGGCTGGTATTTAGAAAGGACAAACGGGGTAATGAGACCGGTGCAGTGAGCCATAACTACGGTACGGACGAGAACGACATTCACTCAGGATACAAGTACGACGCCGACGACAATCTTACTGAAGTGGACGTATATAACGAAGACAGGACTGTGCGGACCCGAACGCTGTTTAGTTACGATAAGGCCGGGTTCAAGACAGGAGGAGCCACATACGATTCTGCCAACCATTTTAAAGGTGCGTATATATGCAAGTACGACGACCAGGGCAATTTTCAGTTTAGCCGCACGGCCGACTCCGTAGGCAACACCACAGGGTTGGACTCCGCGTTCTATTATCCTTCCGGTGTGCTGAAGAAGACAGTGAAGTACTGGTTACGCAACAATGTAGTACACCACAAACTTCTTTCCCGGTTTGATGAACACGGCAGACCTACTGCGGTACTCTATTGTGAGCCCGATGGACGCCCCATAGATTCAAAATCAGAATATTACGAGAATAGCTACGATAGCACAGGCAATCTGACCCACAAAAAGACCTATCACATGTCCGACCGCAAAAAAGTGCTGGCAGGGTACACAGAGTTTATTTTTGAATATTATTGAGGGGGAAATGTAGTTTATTGGTTTTTTCTAAATGTTTTCCGTATTTTTTTTACGGCATACTATTTTTGCCTACCTTGCTCAAAATTTTGAAGTAAAATGCTGAGAAAATTTAAGGTTTCAAATTTCAGGGGTTTCAATAGTGAGATCAGTTTAGACCTCACCAGAGTGAATAACTATGAGTTTAATAAAACTTGCATAAAGGACGGGGTTATCAATAGCGCTTTGGTCTACGGGGAGAATGGAGTTGGGAAATCTAATCTTGCGCTGGCTCTTTTTGATATAATTGAACACTTGACCGACAAGAATAGATACGATCTTTATTATAAAAATTATTTGAACGCGTTAAGTAAGACAAGATTCGCTGAATTTTATTACGAATTTTTATTTGATTCTAATATTGTTGTTTATAAGTATATAAAAATAGACTATAAAACAATTGTTTTTGAGAGTTTTTCAATTGACGGAGTCACACTTATTGAATATGATCGAAGAAATGGATCGCATGGATTTGTAAAGTTAGCTGGGGCCGAATCGTTAAAAACAAATTTGGAAAATAACCAGCTTTCAATCTTAAAGTACGTAAAAAACAATAGTGACTTATCCGCGACCGATCACAATTCGGTTTTTAGTAAGTTTTTTGAGTTTATAGATAAAATGTTGTTTTTCCGAAGTTTAAGCGATAAGTTTTATTTTGGATTTGACGTTGGTGAAACAAATATTCTACAAAGTATTATTACAAAAGGGAATATTGAAGATTTCGAGTTGTTTTTGAATACTGCAGGTATTAATTGTAAACTTTCCAAAGTTTCTGAGTTAGGAAAAGAAACGATTGCATTTGACTTTAATGGTGTTTTATTGTCATTTGGACAAGTTGCATCGACTGGAACAAACGCCTTGACTCTATTCTATTTTTGGTATCAAAGCATTAAAAATACTTCTGCTGTGTCATTTGTTTTTATTGATGAATTTGACGCATTTTACCATCATTCACTTTCTGCGTTGATAGTTGAAAAATTAAAAGAAACCGGAGTACAGTTTATTCTCACAACACATAGCACTTCATTAATGACGAACGACTTGATGCGGCCGGATTGCTATTTTCTGATGACTAAGGAAAAAATAAAGTCGTTGCCTAATTGTACAGAGAAAGAACTTCGCGAAGCCCACAACCTCGAAAAAATATATAAAGCTGGAGGATTTGATGTCAGATAAATTGCTATTTGTCTTCGAGGGAGAAAAAACCGAACCTCAAATCGTAAATAGTTTGAGCAAGTTCTTTTTGCAAGGACAAATGAATATAATTTGTGCTTATTGTGGTGAAATATACCAGCTGTTTGAAGAAATAGCTGCAGACAGTGATTTGGATACTTTTAATATAGTTAAGGAACGGAGTAAGGCTAACACAGAGATTTTGAACAATTATCGTCGCGATGATTTTTCGGGCATTTATTTATTTTTCGATTATGAGGGTCATTCTACTATGGCGGATGACCGATCGATTCGGATAATGTTGAATTTTTTCGCTGAAGAAACTGATAAGGGAAAATTATTCATTAGTTATCCAATGGTTGAGGCGGTCAGGCATATTTCTGATTTTGAAACATTTTTTGATGTAGTAATTAATTGCTACGAAAATATCGGGTATAAGGAGCTCGTCTCGCACGCGGCTTTGAAAGAACTAAAACATGTCAACAGCTACGATATGCCTATTTGGAAAGCGATTATTATTGCTCATTTGAAAAAAGCAAATTTTGTCGTCACCGATTCATGGAGTTTCCCCGAGAATAATATTTCGCAGGCACAAATTTTTTATCATCAGCTGGAGAAATACATAAAAACAAATTCGTCAGTCGCAGTGCTGAGCGCATTCCCATCATTCCTTCAAGAATATTACGGGAATATACGACTGAGAGAAATTTTAGATTAACGTCACCCTACACCCCATAATAAGCCACAATATCCTTCCCTTCGCTATTCCTCATTCCTCTGTACATTCCGGCTGAGTTGAAGCAGAAATCAAAGTTGCCCTTTGCGTCCAGTGCGATCAGACCGCCCTCACCGCCCATTTTTACCAGTTTGTCTTTCACCACGATCCGGGTAGCTTCCTGCAATGTCAGGCCTTTGTATTCCATCAGGCACGAAACATCGTAGGCCACCACGGCCCGCAGGAAATATTCTCCATGACCGGTACAAGAGATAGCGCAGGTCCGGTTATTGGCATAGGTGCCCGACCCAATGACGGGGCTATCGCCTATGCGCCCAAATCTTTTATTGGTCATACCGCCGGTAGATGTGCCGGCTGCGAGATTGCCAAATTTGTCGAGTGCCGCGGCACCCACCGTACCGAACTTATGGTCTGTTTTGGGCAAAGCGCCCTTCAGATTATCTTCCTTATGGTCCAGCTGGTAAAAGTCACTGTCCCTTATTTCTATCCATTGGTCGTATCGGTCTTTGTTGAAAAAATACTCGTCCGGAGCCATTTCTATACCCCTGTTCAACGCAAATTCACCGGCTCCCGTGCCACTCAGGAATACATGGCCCGAATGCAGCATGACCTCTCTGGCCAGCACGATCGGGTTCTTTATGTTGCGCACTCCGGCTATGGCTCCGGCAGCTAGATTACTGCCGTCCATTATTGCGGCATCCATTTCGTTCACGCCTTTTTTGGTAAACACCGCCCCACGTCCTGCGTTAAAGATCGGATTATCCTCCAGGCACGATATGGCTGCCACTACGGCATCAACTGCAGTGCCACCCTGTTTCAGAACCCCCGTTCCGGCGTCCAGCGCCGCCGAGAGTCCGTTATGGTAATTTAGTTCTTGATCCTTGTTCATGATGGCCGGTGTAATATTACCCGCACCTCCGTGTATCACCAGTGAAAACGACATCTTTGTTATTGTTTAAGGTAAGTCCCGCGCTACAATCCACACATTCCCGTCCCGGATGCTAAGGTAATTTGTTTTTCGAAAACACCGTATCGTCCCGGTTGCGACCATTCCAGTTGCGGTACGGGTCCCCAAAAAAAGAGGGTGCGAAAAACGCACCCTCTCAAAAATTCAGAAGCCATGTGGGAAACTAAAGTACCCCCTCGTCATAAGCTTTTTCGCCGTGCAGCGCCTCATCCAGGCCCGCATCTTCGGCAGTCTGATCCACTTTCACCTTGGTGACCATATTGATCAGGTACAGCATGATGTACGTGAACAGGAATGCATAAATGCTGGCGCCAATTACAGACACCAACTGCATCACAAAAAAGTGACTGCCGCCATGTATCAGGCCATCGGCACCGCCGGCGTTTACAGCTTTAGATGCAAACACGCCTAGCAAAATAGTACCGGTAACACCGCCCATACCATGTACACCCCATACGTCCAACGCATCGTCCCAGCCCATTTTGTTTTTAAAGTGAACGGCTATATAACATACTACACCGGAAGCAATACCGATTAATACCGCAGACCCCAGCGTGACGAAACCCGCAGCCGGAGTAATGGTAGCAAGACCAGCTACGGCACCCGTAAGCAAACCCACGAATTTGGGCTTCTTTACCAGTGTCCATTCTATCGCCAACCAGGTGATGGTGGCAAAAGAAGCGGCAACGTCTGTATTGATAAATGCCTGACCGGTAATGGCATCCACGTCAAGCTCGCTGCCTGCGTTAAAGCCATACCATCCGAACCACAACAAACCCGTTCCTATGGCTATAAGCGGGATGCTGTTGGGCGGAGATACCGTGTCGCGGCGCTTGCCCACATAGATAACAGAAGCTAGTGCTGCAAATCCCGCAGTGGCATGTACCACGATACCGCCTGCAAAGTCTTTTACGCCCCAGCTTGCCAGCAATCCACCACCCCAGATCATATGTACGAAGGGGTAATAAACCAGTATTTGCCAAATAACCAGAAATACCAGATAAGCTTTGAAAGTAATACGGTTAACAAATGCACCGGTAATCAGCGCCGGGGTAATAATGGCGAACATCATCTGATAGGCGAAAAACACAAATTCGGGTATTTTAGGATTGCCCGCGTATGCCGAGTTCAGGTCTACGCCATTCATAAAAGTTTTGTGGCAATTGCCGAAAATGCCGGCGAGATCGGTATGGGTAGCCATATCACCGCTGAAACACAACGAGTAGCCGCACAAATACCACAGTATAGTGGTGATACCCATAGATACAAAGCTTTGGGCCATAATACCCAGAATATTCCGTTTACCGGCAAGGCCGCCATAAAAGTAGGCCAGGCCAGGTGTCATTAACATTACCAGACTGGTTGCAAGCAGCATAAAGCCTGTAGCACCGGTGTCGAAAGTTGCATTTAAAAAAACCATGGTTTGCTATTTTTGAGTGAATAAAAAAACAAGATCGGGCAATGGACAATCGTACTGAAAATGCTGGACACAGGGCAGCGGGTGCGGAGACTGGAAATACTAAGTGGTTGTTGTCAGTCTGTCTGCGGTGTATTGTCTAATGTGTCCGCAGGTTTTCTAAAACGTGATCTCCGTAACAAATTTATAAATCAATTTCTTTTTTCGCAATCTTTTTTTAAAAATTAATTTAGGTATTTTGCTCAGGGCTAAATAATTATATTGTTAGATAATTTTCATCCATTTGCGCGTATGAGTTTGGTCATAATTTCATTGACGCCTGGATGCGAAATTTGGGGCGCTTGTTTCCGGGTACTGCTAAAACCGGTCACGCCCCGAAAAAAATGGAAGATAAGAACATCCCAGATACGTACAATAAAATGGAAAGAGTGCCCGTGAAAAGGCTGGTATCTAAAAGAGATATTGGTATAGAGGCATTTGAGCTTGAGAATGGAAACCTGATGCTCGAGGCCACGCTGCTGGATCCTTACCACCTCATCAGACTAAACCTGCATATCGAGCCGTTTTCGAAAGAGATCGTTCATGTGAAATGCGAGTTCGCAAATCATCCCCATCAGGGCTGCAACTACCTTGCAAACAAGGCGCAGCAGTTGCTTGGGTTAAAAATAGAGCGGGGTATATCGAAGCATATCCTGCAAAAAATAGGGGGAAGCGAGGGTTGTGTGCATCTGCGGGAGCTGTCTATGGAGACTATTAATTTTGCGGCAACCACACTGGTTGGTTACGACCAGGGATTTGGTCTGATGAGCCGCGATTTTAATATTCTTAATGAAGACGAAAGATTCGACCGGTCAAGGCCTATTTTGCGCAATACATGTTTTGTGTACAAAGACCCAACAACCTGATCCAGTTTCATCTCATCATTCCTTAATATCATATTCCTTTATCTTGCGGTACAGTGTGCGTTCAGAGATACCCAGTTCGTTGGCGGCATCCCTGCGGCGGCTTTTGTGTTTTTTTAGTGCTTTCGAGATGAATTCTTTTTCTCTGTCGGCCAGCGACAAAGTTTCTTCGGCGTGTTCGTGGTCGTTCTTCGACTCCAGCAATATGGGTGTATTGTTGCTGTAAGGTGTGGTTATGAGGTGGGTGTCATGGTCCTGGTTATACACGGGCATGATGGTGGTATTGCCACTGGGCTCTTCGGGAGTATATCCCTGGTGTTGCGCCACATCATAGATCATTTGCTTCAGGTCGTTCATGTCTTTTTTTAGATCGAAGAACAACTTGTAAAGTATATCGCGTTCTGTTGCGAAATCGGCGCTGCCGCCACTTGCCGAATGCGATGAAGGCAGTACCGTGAGACTGCGACTTGTTCCGGAGTCGGTATTCGGTAAAAAGTGCGCCAGTATTTCGGGTGTTATGGTTTTCTCGGGCGACAACACAGATATCTGCTCCGCAATATTCTTCAGTTCGCGCACATTTCCTCTCCACGGATAGTTCACGAGGGTCTGCATAGCTGTTGTCTCCAGCTGTACAGACGTGGTCTTGTATTTTTCAGAAAAGTCGGCAGCAAATTTCCGGAAGAGCAGCGGGATGTCTTCCTTGCGGTCGCGCAGTGCAGGGACGCGAATCGGTACCGTGCTGAGCCTATAGTACAGGTCTTGCCTGAATTTCCCTTCATGGGTGTTTTCGAGCAGGTCTCGGTTGGTCGCAGTAATGACCCGTACGTCGGTTTTTTGAACTTTTGAAGATCCAACCCGGATAAATTCACCTGTTTCCAGTACGCGCAGTAATCGGGCCTGTGTGCCCAGCGGCATTTCACCTATTTCGTCCAAAAATATGGTGCCGCCGCTCACAGTTTCAAAATACCCCTTGCGGCTATCTACCGCTCCGGTGAACGAACCTTTTTCGTGGCCGAATAATTCGCTGTCTATGGTTCCCTCTGGTATGGCACCACAGTTTACGGCAATAAAATGATTGTGTTTTCTCGACGAAAGGGCATGGATGATGTTGCTGAATACTTCTTTGCCCACACCGCTTTCACCCACGATAAGTACCGACAGGTCGGTGTTGGCTACCTGCACCGCGGTGTTCAGGGCATGGTTGAGTGCGGGCGAGTTCCCGATAATGCCAAACCTGTTTTTTATACTTTGTATGTCCATGGGTCTTAAAGGCTGTGTTGCATATAGTTTTAGGATACGGCTTCCCCGATCAGGGTTGCACCGGTAGACGATGTTATTTTCACTTCCGCATATTCACCGGGTTTGCTTTTCGTGCCGGATTTAGAGAAAACGACCATTTTGTTCTGAGAGTTTCGCCCACACCATTGCTGGTCGCTTCGGCGGGAGTCTCCCTCTAACAGTACTTTAAAAGTTTTGCCTACATCGGCCAGATAACTTTCTGTGCTGTGCCGCCTTTGCAGTTCAATTATTTCCTCCAGTCTGCGCTTTTTCACTGCTTCAGGTATGTCGTCGGCATACCTGCGCTCAGCAAGCGTACCGGGGCGTTCGCTGTATGCGAACATGTAGGCCATATCATACCTGCTGTGCTCCATTACAGATAGTGTATCCTGATGTTCCTCTTCGGTTTCGCTACAGAAACCGGCGATCACATCTGTGCTCAACCCGCAGTCGGGTATGATTTCGCGTATCCGGTTCACTTTGTTCAGGTACCACTCCCGGGTATAGGTGCGGTTCATCATTTGCAGTATGCGTGTATTGCCGCTTTGTACAGGCAGGTGTATGTACTTGCAGATGTTTTCGTGGGCAGCCATGGTGTGCAGTACATCATCCGTGATGTCTTTGGGATGTGATGTGCTGAACCTAACCCGCAACAGGGGAGAAATCAATGCAACACTTTCCAGCAGACCCGCAAAATTCACCGTATCGCCAGAGGCTGAGGTATAATAATAGCTGTCTACATTCTGTCCTAGTAGAGTCACCTCGCGGAAGCCTCGCTCAAACAGGTTGCGGCATTCACCCACGATGCTCTCCGCATCCCGGCTGCGTTCCCGCCCACGGGTAAACGGTACCACGCAAAACGTACACATATTATTGCATCCCCGCATGATACTTACAAATGCCGTAATGCCATTGCTGTCCAGCCTTACCGGAGCTATATCGGCATAGGTTTCGTCGCGGCTCAGCAATACGTTCACCATTTTTTGTCCGGTCTCGGCCTCATTTATCAATCCGGGCAGGCTACGATAGGCATCTGGCCCTACCACCACGTCTACCAGCTTTTCCTCTTCCAGAAACTTAGCCTTCAGCCGTTCGGCCATGCAACCCAATACGCCAATCAGCATGCCGGGTCGGGAATCTTTTATTTTTCGAAAAGCCTGAAGCCTGTTGCGTACCGTCTGCTCTGCTTTTTCTCTTATAGAGCAGGTGTTCAGCAATACCAGGTCGGCTTCTTCATAGTTTTTCGTGGCGCCGTACCCCTCTTGATGCAGAATGGATGCCACGATCTCGCTGTCACTAAAATTCATCTGACAGCCATAGCTTTCTATATAAAAGCGTTTTTTAAACACATTGGGATCCGATTCAAACGGGGAGAATGCTTCGCCCTGTCTTGCCTCGTTTACCACTTTTTGCAGTATATCTGCCATAATTTCCGATTTCCGGGTCAAAGTTAGGTTATAATATGCTTTTACCCGCGGTATCATGCACCGGCGCTTTTGGAATTTGAGCGCTTTTAGTCGGCTCAGTTCATTTTTAGACTGGCAATATTTTCTAAGTCGGGTAGGGAAGCAGTTGGAATAGTGTTAAGCATGGCATTTTTTGTTTATTTTTGCCCATAACGCAGAAAATGCGGTAGCAAATAAGGCTGCATAATGCACCTAATAGTAGAAATGTAAAATTATTTTCAAAAATATTTTGCCATTTAATAAAAAAACTTCACCTTTGCAGTCCAAAAAAAAATTACAATAATGGCTCGCGTTTGTCAGGTAACAGGCAGGAAACCAGTGGTAGGTCACAAAGTTTCTTTCTCTAACAAAAAGAAATTACGTCGTTTTAATCCAAATTTACAGACTAAGAGGTTTTTCCTCCAGGAAGAAGATTGTTGGATTAAGTTGAAACTGTCTACAGATGCTATCCGCACGATCAACAAAAACGGTCTTATGGCTACAGTGAAACAACTGAGGGAAAGAGGCGTAAAAATCTAAATTTAGTAAAAGTATTAAAGTATTATACAATGGCAAAGAAAGGAAACCGCGTACAGGTTATCATGGAGTGCACTGAACATAAAAACAGCGGCATGTCCGGCACCAGTCGTTATATCACAACCAAAAACAAAAAAAACACCACAGAACGTCTGGAGTTGAAGAAATACAACCCCATCCTGAAGCGTGTTACAGTTCACAAAGAAATTAAATAATCTTTAAAATAATTTAAATATATGGCTAAGGTAGCTAAAACCGCGATAAAAAAAGATCCTAAGATCGCCGCAGAAGCAAAGAACTATACC
>CAIYJV010000078.1 GCA_903926605.1 uncultured Bacteroidota bacterium | reverse complement strand
GCAAACACGAAGAAATGTATGGACGTCTTCAAATAAAACTGGGAAAGACCAAGGACGAGATTCAAAAAATAATTGCTGAATTATAATCGGCTCATTCATTATTATCTAAAACAAAAAACATCCACCAAATGAAAAAATCAATTTTATCGCTATCTATTGTTGCATGTGCCCTTGTTGCCGGATGCAGCAGCCCAGCAGAAAAAGTAAATGACGCCCAGAACGCAGTATCAGAAGCCAACCAGCAACTGAACAAGGCCAACGAGGACTACCTGACCGACATCGAGTCATACAGAAAGTCTACTGCCGAGAAAATTGCTGCAAATCAAAAAAGCATCGCGGATTTCAAAGAGCGCATAGCCAAAGAAAAAGCCCATGACAAGGCAGACTACGACAAAAAACTTACAGAATTATCAATGAAAAATACCGACCTGCAAAAATCACTCGATGATTACAAAGCTGACGGAAAGGACAAATGGGAAACCTTTAAACTCGACTTCAATAAAAACCTTGATGGTCTGGGAAATTCATTCAAAGATCTGACAGAAAAAAAAGCTAAATGAACCACAACACGGACAAGCACTCCAATCACTCACAAAAAATAAAAGTCATGAAAAACGAAACAAAATGGACGATTGATCCATTCCATACCGAGATATCATTCCGAGTCAGGCACTTGATGATATCGCACATCAGGGGATCTTTCAAAAAATTTGATGCGAGCATTTATACAGTAGATTCAGACTTTTCCACCGCCGAAATAGATGTCTGGATCGACCCGGCTTCTATCACCACCGGTGATGAAACAAGAGACGAGCACTTGAAAGGCGCTGAGTTTTTTGACGTACAAAACCACAAACAGATCAATTTCACTTCCAGTACCATCGGCAAACCCGATGCAGCCGGGAACCACGAATTGTGGGGAGAACTAACTATAAAAGGAATTACCAAAAACCTGATGCTCAATGTGACTTTTGGCGGAACCATAAAAGATCCATGGGGGAAAGAAAAGGCTGGGTTCCAAATAACCGGAACACTGAACAGAAGCGACTGGGGACTGAACTGGAACACTAAGCTGGAAGCCGGCGGACTCATGGTGAGTGACGAAGTTCAGATCATCTGCGAAATAGAACTTGTAAATGCCGGCAAAAAAAACCTGGCCATGGAACTTGAAAACAAAGCCAGTCAAGACGGGATTCAGAGATAACATATTCTGCAAAAACTTAAAAACATAAATCATGGAAATTATCAGTGAATCTCTGAAGACACCTTCAGAATCAACCGGACAAAACAACCCTCCGGTACCATCAGCAGAAAGCAAAACAAATGACAACTTGAACAAGAATACGGGACTTTCAAAGCTTACCCGGGAACCCGACACTACCGGTATTGACACCAAGGCCGATAAGACAAGAGAGGAAGACCTGCATCCGGAACAAGCGGTAAAAAAATAAACATCATGGGCAACATACTGTACCTGTTAGCGGTTCTGCTAATCATAAGTTGGGCGATTGGATTTCTAGCGTTCGGTGTGGGTGGACTCCTGCATGTTTTGCTGTTAATTGCTGCAATAGCGTTGATTCTACGCATTATTCAGGGCAGAAGAATTTTATAAAAACTGCCTCAAAAATTTACATCCTAACAAAATATTATGAAAACATTACTATTATCCATACTTACACTCGCGCTTTGCAATTTGAATATCATGGCCCAGGACGCGAAGCCAGATAACCGAGGCGATGTCATGGTAGGAATTAAAGCCGGAATGAATAATGCCAACGTATACAATACGAAGGGCGACAACTTCCAGGCCAATTCCAGAATCGGGTTTGCTGGTGGCGCTTTTGTCGTTATACCGATCATCCCACTTATAGGTATACAACCAGAAATACTGTACTCGCAGAAGGGGTACAACGGCAACGGCATTATTCTGGGCAATACTTATAATGTAACCCACACCACAAGCTTTATTGACATTCCGATTTTTCTCACTGTAAAACCAAGTAAATGGTTCACTGTGATGGCGGGTCCGCAATACTCGTACCTCATCAATCAAAAGGACGTTTTCACCGCCGGCACCATTAGTACGACGCAGGAAAGCAATTTCCAGAACAGTAATGTGCGTAAAAACATTCTTTGTTTCATCGGAGGTTTCGATTTCAATTACCAACACTTAGTATTTGGCGCTCGTGTGGGATGGGATATTCAAAACAATAACGGCGACGGAACCTCATCCAACCCGCAATACAAAAACGAATGGCTACAGGTGACACTAGGGATCAGAATTTAAATTCTGCAGCTTACAAATAGTTGAACCTGCCGGAAATTAAGCCCGGAACGCTTCAAAATTTAAAACTAAACACCATGAAATCACTCACTTTTGTTTCTCTGACTTTGGCCTTACTACTCGGCAATACATTTACCGCAATATCGCAATACAACACTCCGCCACAGCAACAGCAGCAGCAACCTGTGTTTAATGAACAGTATGGCAACACGGTGAACATTGGTGTGGGCGTGGGCTATTTTGAATACGCTGGATATGCAGTTACGGCCCTTCATCTGGACTACGAAGTAAGAATCTCCAAAGATTTTACACTAGCTCCGTTCATAAACGTGTTTACGTTTCAAGACCGTTTATTCTGGGGAGATGCCCAAAACCCTTTCAGATACTACCACTACCGTGAAGCTGATTTCCCTGTTGGCGCCAAAGGAACCTATTATTTCGACGACTTTTTAGGATTAAACCCAAACTGGGACCTGTATCTGGGCGCCTCTGTCGGATTGATATTAAGATCGGTTAGCTGGCAGGATGGCAACAATGCGCAGTCGTCCTTAAATGCCGGTCCGGGACCATTGTATATGGAACTGCATATTGGTACTGAATACCATATCAGCCATCGGGTTGGAATCTACCTGGATCTTTCTACCAATGTCTCCTCACTGGGTCTTAGTATTCACCGCACGCATTAACGTGCAGCCGACCTTCAAAGAGCATGAGAAATCTATTGTACTTCATTGCCATTATACTTCTTTCAACATGGGCCATAGCATTTTTAGGGTATAACATTGGTGGCCCTATCCATTTAGTGTTGGTAATGGCACTCATCAGTTTTGCAACATGGCTGGTGAGAAAAAAAATAAGAAATAACAACTAAAAAACTAAAACTATGAAATGTTCAAACAATGCAATGAGAACCGCTACAGCAATATTTGCCGGCATGGCAATTGGCGGAGTCTTGGGAATGCTGTTCGCACCAGCCAAAGGATGTGACACCAGAAAAAAACTGGTATCCAGAATGGATGAAAGCGATGAACTTACAGAATCTCTGAAAGAGAAATTCGCTAAACTGGTTGAGGACCTGAAAAAAGACATTGAGGCAGTAAAACGCTAAAATCAATATTTCCTCACCACGATTAAGCTACCGAAAACGCCAAAAACAAGTACCATGGAACAGAAAAAATTAACTACCGCAGGCGGCAGACCCTATGTCGAGTTTGAAAACTCTATGAGTGCGGGCAACAGAGGGCCACTGCTACTACAGGACTATTTTCTGCACGAAGACCTGGCCCACTTCAACAGAGAACGCATACCTGAAAGAGTGGTACATGCTAAAGGCACAGGCGCATTCGGCACATTTACGGTTACGCATGACATCAGTAGATATACAAAGGCCAAAATTTTTGCTGAGGTAGGTAAGCAAACCAATATGTTTGCTCGTTTCTCGCTCGTAGCCGGGGAACGCGGCAGTGCCGATACCGAGCGCGATCCCAGAGGCTTCGCACTGAAGTTCTACACAGAAGGCGGAAATTGGGACCTGGTAGGAAATAATACGCCTGTGTTCTTCATAAAAGACGCAAAAAAATTCTCGCACTTCATCCATACTCAGAAACGGGATCCAAAAACTAATTGCAAGAACCCGACAGCGATATGGGACTTTTGGAGCCTTAATCCCGAAAGTCTGCATCAGGTGATGATATTGATGTCGGACAGAGGAACCCCTTTTTCTTACCGGCACATGAATGGGTTTGGCAGTCATACTTTCTCCATGATCAATAAAGCGGGAGAACAAGTATGGGTGAAGTTTCATTTTAAGACGCTGCAGGGAATCAAAAATTTTACGGGCAAGGAAGCAAATGATATGCGTGGCACCGACCCAGACCATGTACAAAGAGATATGGTCGAGGCAATTGGCAGTGGCGCATTTCCAAAATGGGCTATGCAAATACAGGTTATGACCCATGAACAGGTGAAAGACTACCGTTTCAACCCGTTTGACGTGACCAAAGTATGGAGCCATAAGGCTTTCCCATTGATAGATGTAGGTATCATGGAATTGAACAAAATACCGGAAAATTATTTCCGGGATGTAGAACAGTCTGCGTTTGCGCCAGCTAACATAGTAGATGGAATTGGATTTTCTCCCGACAAAATGCTACAAGGCAGGATACTCTCCTACCCCGATGCCCACCGCTACAGACTGGGCGTTAACTACGAGCAGATCCCTGTAAACAAATGTCCGTATGATGTAACAAACTACCAGCGGGATGGGTTTATGCAGATAGGTGACAACGGAAATGCGGCGCCAAATTACCGCCCCAATAGTTTTGACAATGTGGTAACCGATGAACAATACAAAGAGCCAATCGTTATACTGGACTCTAATATCGGAGGTTGGTTCGATAGAAACGAAAACGATGACGACCACTTTACACAGCCAGGCGATCTGTACCGGAATGCTTTGAATGATCAGGACAGAAAAAACCTGGTCACCAATATCGTCGAATCCATGAGTGGCATTACCGGTGAAAAAAGAAACGAAATCATAAACCGACAGCTATGTCATTTCTTCAGGGCAGATCAGCAGCTTGGCACAGACATCGCTGCCGGACTGCGTGTGAAAATTGACGAAAAGACGCTGGCCCCTACTAACAAATAACGTACAAAGTACTTACCAGTTTGCTCTTAACTGAATTGATAAATAAGCTATAGATGGATGCGCCTGAAAAAAAGCCATTTTACGAAAAAACTGCGCTGATATTTATTAGTATTATTTCGTTTGTGTACATCCTTTATGCAGGACAGCACATACTAATACCAATTATATGCGGAACAATAATAGCGATACTGTTGAATCCGCTGATGCTGTTTCTGATACGCAAAAAAGTAAATAAAGTTGCTGCCATATCCCTCTCGGTCTCAGTAGCGTCTATTGTTGCCTTTTGCATTTTCTATGTTGTATCTACCCAGATCACGATGGTGAGTGAGTCTTATCCATTACTAAGAAATAAGTTCAATATCATTAGTGCAGACATCATTCATTGGGTGTCGGTAAAATTCAAGATCCGCCAATCGCTCATTACAACCTGGGTCAGCGACACGGAAAACGATGCCATCAACAAATTTGCAATTGGCGAAAAACTAAGCCAGGCAGGGAATCTGGTAGTCACTATTCTTTTGTTGCCCGTGTACATGTACCTGGTACTGTACTACAAACATCTGTTACTGGATTTTATACGCAGACTGTTTCACGCTCGCCACCATACCACATTAGAAATGGTTCTATTTAATTCTAAAAAGATAATTCAGGATTATTTGCTGGGGCTGTTTTTCGAGATGGTGATCATTGCAGTGATGAACTCGGTGGGGTTGCTTATTTTACGAATCGACTATGCCATTTACCTCGGTATCATAGGGGCCATCCTGAATATTATTCCTTATATAGGAGGTATCATTGCAATCGCATTGCCGATGATCATTGCATTTGTTACAAAGGACTCTTACTTGTCCGCAGTATCGGTGTTTGGACTGTATATGCTGATACAGTTCATCGACAACCACCTGATCATACCCCATATAGTGGCGTCCAGAGTAAAGATCAACGCACTCGTATCGGTGGTCGCTGTGCTGGTAGGAAATGAAGTTTGGGGTATCCCGGGCATGTTCCTTTCCATTCCGATAATAGCAGTGACCAAGGTTGTATTTGACAATATAGAAATATTAAAGCCCTGGGGATTCCTTTTGG
>CAIYJV010000077.1 GCA_903926605.1 uncultured Bacteroidota bacterium | reverse complement strand
AGCGTTTCGCGCGCCGTGTTTCAAAAACTAGGGGGCTTTCATAAATATGATTCGGGCGCTGCCAATCACGATTTCTTATTGCGCGCTTCCGAGGTTTCCCGGTTTTGTCACCTGCCTAAGGTTTTGGTACATAAATTACCCCTAACCGTTTCAGCGAGGATACCCGCAGATGTGCTGGTAGTCCGGGCAGCACTACAGAGAAGAGGTATATCCGGGTCTGTAACAGCGTCGGCACAGGTACCCGGGTCATTGGAAATTCACGTTGAGCCAATCGGAGAACCAATGGTCAGCATCATCATACCCACCAGGGACCAGGTTGCGTTGCTTCGTCAGGCTATTGACTCTGTGTTTCAATACACCGATTATCGCCATTTCGAGATCATAGTAATAGACAACAATAGTTCTGATCCGGCATTTTTTCAGTGTTGCCGGGAATATGAACATCGTTATGGCGACCAGTTTCGTGTACTTACAGCAGCATGGCCATTTAATTTTTCAAAACTGATTAATTTCGGAGTTGCCGCCGCCAGGGGAGAACTGGTACTGATGCTGAATAACGATGTGCAGATACTGGACAAGCAATGGCTTCGTGATATGTCCGGCTATGCCCTGTTAGCAGATACAGGGGCAGTTGGCGTTAAGTTGCTTTATCCCGACCGGACCATTCAACACGCCGGGATAGCATTCGGTGGCGAAGTGGCTACGCATCATGTTTTTGTCCATGCCGGGGAAAATGACAATTGCCATTTCGGCTACCTCAATCATAACCAGAATTTCTCTGCGGTCACAGCCGCGTGCCTTCTGGTCCGCAAAGACGCTTTTCTACGTGTGGGTGGTATGGACGAGGAACTGGATGTGGAGTACAATGATGTGGATTTCTGTCTGAAGTTGCAGCAGGCTGGATTTTTTAATGTTTTTCTGCACCAGGTGGTATTGCTGCACCATGAGTCTGCAAGCCGTGGCCATCCGTTCCGTAACACTGGATCCTACCAGAAACACCGGGCCAACCTATCTCATTTCCGGGGCAAATGGGGCTTTCAAATAGACAATGATCCGTACTGGAGTACAAACAATAACCTCAGTTTTGAATAAAGCAGTACTTTTGCGCCCTGAATCTGTGAAAAGATACTTTAAATGATTGGTAAGCTTAATAAGTATATAAAGTATTTTCAACGATTTGTAGAGAGTCCGAGGAAAGCCCATATCCTGAAAGAGCTGGTAGCAGAGATCAGGAGCAAGGGTATGATCACAGGTGTGCGCAGCCTGCTGCACATCAAGTCTGGAAATTTTATTCCCGATGTTACCAGAGAGGAATATATCGGCGATCGTCAACTTGCCAGGGAATATAATGACCGTCCGGCGATATCGTTGCCTTCAGGTTCGGCACCAATGGTAAGTATCATTATCCCGATGTACAACCAGGTTCAGTACACTTACAATTGTATCCGGTCTATTTACGACAACAATCCAGGTTGCAGTTACGAGATAATTGTTGCTGACGACAATTCCTCCGAAGATGTGTCGCTGGTAAAGGAAAGTTTCGAAAATCTGGTCTACTTCCACAACGAACAAAATCTCGGCTTTTTGCGCAATTGCAACAAAGCAGCCACGATGGCCAGGGGGGGCTATATTGTAATGCTTAACAATGACACTCAGGTTATGGAGGGTTGGCTGGAGGCATTGCTTTATGTTTTTAAGAATTTTTCTGATGTGGGTATTGCAGGATCAAAGCTCATATATCCCAACGGTGTACTCCAGGAAGCCGGCGGCATAATATGGCAGGACGGCAGTGCGGCCAATTTCGGCAACCGTGACAATCCTGCCCGCTCGGAATATAACTATATCAAGGAAGCCGACTATATCTCCGGTGCCTCGATCATGATCCGCCGGGAACTGTGGGAGCGTGTCGGAGGTTTCGATGAGCGGTATGTACCGGCCTATTGCGAGGACTCAGATCTTTGTTTTGCAGTGCGCAAGGCAGGCTTTAAAGTTTATTACACGCCGTTTTCTGAAGTTGTACACTTCGAGGGGGTGACCCATGGCCGTGACGTGAAAAAGGGGGTGAAACAATACCAGGTCCTCAACAAACAGAAATTTGTGGAGAAATGGAAGGATGAACTAAAGCAACAGCCCAAAAAATCGCGCACTCAGTTTTTTGACCGCGACCGTTCGCATGGCTGCAAGCATGTACTCATCGTGGATCACAACGTGCCCACGCTTGATAAAGATGCAGGTTCCCGCACGATCAATAACTACGTAGATTGCCTGTTGGGTCTGGGGTACAAAGTACACTTCATGGTCCCCAATATGTACCCGGCTTTCTCTTACATGAAGGTACAGCAACAAAAAGGCGTAGAGGTGCTGCATGGTGAGGACTACATAGCGTGGCGCAGCAATTGGAAGTCTTTTTTGGCGGAAAACAAAACCCATTTTGAAGCCATTCTGCTGAGCCGGTCATCTATTTGCATTCCCATACTCAAGTTGCTACGCCATCTGAAATTTCCTGGCAAGATCATATATTATGGTCATGACCTTGGTTTTTTGCGCACCGAGCAGGAAGCAAAAACTACCGGAGACAAATCACTGCAAAAACTAGCGGAGAAGTTGAAAGGAGATGAAGACTTTATGTATCAGAACAGTGATACAGCCCTGGTGATAAGTTATGAGGAGTTAGACTATTTGAAAACCTATATCCGCAAGCCGCTGCACTATATTCCACCTTATTTTTTCGATGCCCCCTCCCATACGCCGGGCTATGGATCGCGTTCCGGTCTTTTGTTTGTAGGTGGGTTTGGACACCCGCCCAATCACGAGGCCGTGAAATGGTTTATGGAGCAGGTGTATCCGCAACTGGCGGTAGCGGGCGTACCATTCACCGTAGCAGGGGCTCTTATACCCGAGTTTGTGTACAAGTACAAAGAAGCGTATCCTTTACTGGAGGTGTGCGCCGATCTTTCTGTAGAGGAGTTGCAGGCGCAGTATGACAAGGCCCGTATTTCGGTCGTGCCTTTAAAGACCGGCGCCGGAGTGAAGGGAAAAGTAATTGAGTCTATGGCCAGGGGAGTGCCTGTAATAGGTACGGATAAGGCATTTGAGGGATTGAAAAAGGACAACGGATTTCTGTACAATGGTCTGAATGATCCGTCTGAATTGGCAGCCGAGATACTTAAGGTGTACCATGACGCAGATGAGTGGAAAAAACTGTCTGATTTCGGACTGGAATACGTGGCCCGATATTTCAATTACGAGTGCATGACCACCGTGTTTCGCGAAGTCCTGTCATGATTTTTCAGAAACTTTCCTGATCGCTTTATGGGTTACCTCTTTTACGGAGTCTCAGGTAAACGTAATAGCCGCTAAGTAGCATAATTCCGGCAAGCATACACATGATTCCAGCACCCAGATACCGGACATGAAATGCCATTGAAATATTGTGGTCTCCCGCATCCAGCGCCATTCCGGTCATGCCGCCGTTTACCATTAGTTTCTTTTGCGTTTTGCCGTTCACTTCCAGTACCCAGCCGTCGTCGAATGGTACTGACAAATACAATATACCCGGCTGGTCAAGGTGTATGTATCCGGCTATGTGATTGTCGTCGAAGTGTTGTATCGCAAGGGTGTCAGCTTTCAAAATTCTGAGCAATGACGTATCGGGTATGGAGTCGACCTGCCCGGTAAGTTGTTCCATTTCTGCAGGCCTGAGGTCTTCGCCGTCGTTCAGTACCAGGGCTCTGCAAAGGGTGTGTGTCTTTGCCGTGCTGTCCAGTTTCAGGTAGTCTCCCTTATTGATGTAGCGATGGTATAAGTATCCCAGCGGGAGCGCAAACTTGTTTTGCCAGATCATCACGTTACCGGTGTGGCACACGGTATCCCACATAAAGGGTTCCCTCATCTGGAAACTGTCTACCGCAAAGAAGTATTTCACAGAGCTCAGCGCCTCCACAACCGGACGTTCATAGAGTCCTACCGCCCAGCGGGCATCGCCCTCGCGGGTACTGTCGGCCACACCCGTCAGTTGAAGGAAACGTATGTAGCCCAGTTGATTAAAAGAGCTGTAGGCGCTGGTGCTGTTGTAGCCCTGGTATTGGCTGGCATTGAGGTCGGTGTAGCGGGCAGTAACGGGCACAAAGTTCTTGTCTGCCCTGAAGAAAGTGTGGTCGCGGTTGTTTACGATGTTGGCGGCGTCCAGCAGGCTGTTCCGGTACATCACCTTGTCATGCAGCAACCAGTTCATTTGGAAGGCATCTCTTTTGTTTACACTTACGTACCCTGCAAAATACAGTTCCGAAATCATCACAACAGAAAGGATGACTACTCCGGTACTCCGTTTCCTGAATTTGTCGAGGAAGAAAAAAATCAATGTGTATCCGATTATGAGACCGATCACCAGTAACTGTATGTCGGTTTCAATGCAAATCTTGGGCAGGAAAGGGTGGAAAATCACTGCGCCGAGCAACACCGCGGCGGTAACCAATAATACCACTTTGTTTACTTTCCCATTTCTGACAATGTCGTCCAGAGCAAACGCAGCTGTGAGCAACAGGGAAAAGGATACCAGGAATGAATACCCCCGGTAATAGTCTCCTGTAAAAAACCAGATGGCATGCCTGAAGTAGGGCAATAGAGTGGGTAGCAAGAGCACCAGTAAAAGCCAGGCGTATTTCTTTTTGCCCGGTTCAGATCTGTTCCACCATACCTGAGGCATCAGTACAAGCCAAATGACGCCACAATAAAAAAGTGGCGAGCCCAGAATAGTATCCCAGCCCTTGAAACCACTGCCTGAGCCCATGATGTCGTTCGAAAAAAAGCGTTGTATCGCGGAACCCAATTGAACAGGATCTGCCAGGTAAAAGACTGCGGGGTCGGTGAATGGTGCGGCGAAGCTGTGTTTCATGGCTGCCCGCGGACTATGTTGCAGCATATCCATAATGGGCAATAGCATGGGGCCCGATAAAAGAACGCCACAAAGGGTAAGGCCTGCAAATAGAGTCAAAACAGAAATCCACTTCGCGAATTGGTAGCCATGCAATTCCCTGAGACGCAGCAACACATATATCGCCAAAAAGCTACCGTACAAGTATAAATTGATAGGGGTGGATATAGCTGTGAGAAAAACCGCAATCGGAAAAAGCAGCCATTTACCCCTGCACAATACCAGCTCAGTAGCTAACAACAACAATGCGAAATTGAACACCTCATACGAGAAAGTGAACCAGGCACTGCCCTCTAGATTGAAACCGCAGAACGCGAAAAACACAGCTCCGGCTATAGCAGTGAAATCTTCAATTCCTACAACCTTAAGATACCGGTGGAAGATGATACCCGAGATCAACACTTTTAATACCACTGAATAAATAGTAAGCTGCAATACATGATTTGATCCCCCCAGATAATATATTACATCGAATGGATCTTTAAAAAGCCAGGTAAAAATGTTTTGCCCCATGCCTACTTTGAATGACCAGGCGGGAATAATGTTTTTATGGACATAATCTACAACACCGCAAATGCTAGGATAGTTGCTATAAAATCCATCTCCGTAAATATCGAAAAAATAGTATGCGTACTTAAATACAAGGAAATACCTGAATACAGCAAAGATCAAAATGGATAAAACCAAAACGATCCAAATGTTATTGTATTTTATTTTCATTTTTGCGTTCCGACCGGCTCAGCACTTTTTCCTTGGTTACTTGCCGAAATTCCATGCAATTTTAGTGTTTATCCTCGAAATAGGAGCCGTTTTGGTTAATAATTGCCGGTCCCTGATAACTATTTTTAAAAATGTGATTGATTTTTTTGTGAAACTTAGTTTTTAGCACGATTTTTGCTCAAAATTTGTTTCAGTAGACATTCTGAAAATGAAACAAGATACAACCCTGAATTTTGAAATTGAACGCAGCTCTAGTCAGGCCATTCCGCTAACGGATATGGCTAGAATTAGGTATATGTTTTACGAAATGGACCAGGTTTACCTGGACCATAAGCCATCCGCCCTTTATTTTGTAGCCAAACGCGTGATGGACGTAGTTATTTCTTCCGTTTTCATTCTTCTTATCATGTCTTGGCTTACGCCATTGCTCGCATTGTTCATCAAGTTGTCGTCGAAAGGTCCGGTGTTTTTTGTACAAAAGCGGACGGGACTGTATGGGTCGGAGTTTAATTGTTACAAGTTCCGTACCATGTATGTAAATGATGATGCCGACGTGATGCAGGTTTCTATCAACGACAAACGGATAACTGGCATTGGAAAGTTTTTGAGGATCACCCACCTGGACGAAACAGCCCAGTTTATTAATGTCTTACTCGGCGACATGAGTATTGTTGGGCCGCGTCCACACATGCTGTTCCACACAAAAAACTATTCAGATTGCATACCCTACTACAATTTGCGCCTTGAAGTAAAACCAGGAATGACCGGTATGGCACAGATAAAGGACTATATAGGTGAGATAAACGGTGAGCGCGAGTTACGCAAACGCATTCAGTGGGATATCTACTACCTCAAGCATCGTAGCATAGCACTGGATCTGGGCATTTTGCTCAATACGGCAGGCAAAGTCATTGAAAAGTGCGGTCAGGTACTTTCAAAAAAAGATAATCAGGTCGAGGCCTGAGTCCCCCATTTTAGTGTAACTTTGGTAAAGGCACCGTTACAAAAATGTGCCACCGGTGATCATGTCTTATTTGCTTGCCGCGACCGATTTTTCGGATATCGGTTCAAATGCCGTTCAGTACACATGTGCATTGGCCAGAGCGCACAAATTTGAAGTCGTAGTTTTTCATTCTTTTACGCTTCCACTGGTCGTTTCAGAGTTGCCTATTCCTGCCCTTTCTTACGAAGAGGCGCTTGAGTGTGCGGAAGACACTCTTGAAGAGCATTTGTCCCAACTCAGAGAGCAATATACAGACGTGCCTGTTCGTGGCAAAGTGTATTTTGGTGAACTGGCAGAGGGTATTGACAAATACGCGACCAAGTACGGCAAGCCCTATTTGGTACTGGTTGGTAACAGCAATCAGGGCACACACGCCAATTGGCTGGATAGCAGGATGCTGGAAGTCTTCCGGAATATTGATGCACCGGTAGCGGCTATACCTCCCGGCGTGTCCGCCAAGCCTGTGGCTCGTATTTGTCTGGCCTGGGATGGTAAGGGTGGGGAGTTGGCAGTTCCGCTCAGACATCTCAGCAGCCTGGTAAATATATTTCAGGCCGAACTACATATTCTGATCACCGATACGGATGGTCGCAGCCAGGACAACCTCCCGGACAATGATCCGCGAGCTATGGCGCATTTGAAACAGATGAACGCTAAGTTTCATTTTCAATACAATACTACGATCGAAGGCGAGATCGAGAAATTTATCAGTTCGCAAAAGATCGATCTTTTGGTCATTATTCCGCGAGAGCATTCTTTTTGGGGTGGAATATTTCATAAGAGTCATACCAAGGGCATAGCCAATCGGGTACATTTGCCGCTGGTGGTGCTACCTGAAAGACTGACAAGCTGATTTTAAGAATCGTAAGGCTGCAGGTAGATGCCTTTAGTTGGTATCTTCGGCTCGCGGGCCGATGTCGCAATTATCCTTTAAGTAAATCCATTCTTCTTCGGTCAGTACATTGACGTACGACGCTTTGTGATCCTGAATTTTTGATCGGAGCGTCCTTACTCTTTTTTGGATATCGGGGTGGGTGCTTATCCATTCCGGTGCGCCATGAACGTCTGCTTTCAGTTCGGCTAATTTTTCGAGGAAGTCTGGTAATCCGGCTGGATCTATATGGGCTTTTTCAAGGTAGGTCAGGGCAGCGTCGTCGGCATCACTTTCCATTTCCCGTTCGAACGCCGTGGATGAAAGTTTACGGATGATTTCGCGTATCACCTGCGCATTTCCGTTTGATGCTACTGCCAGCAAAATAGAGATTCCGATTTCGTTACCCAATTTTTTCATGACGTGGTGCAACCGCAGGTGCGCCAGCTCGTGGGCCAATACGCCCGCCAGTTGGGCAGAAGAATCGCAGTGTGCGATGAGTGCGTTGTTTACAACAATGTTGTTACCGGGTAGCGAAAAGGCATTTACTACAGCGGCATCAACCACAATTATGCGAATTTTGGACGCTTCAGTGCTGTCGCCGCACAGGTTGGTTTTCAGCTTGTCCATCAGGGAGGACAAGCTATCATTTTCTATTACTGTTTGCTGCGCATAAACAGTTTTGATAATGAGGTCTCCGATCTTTTTTTCGGTCTTCTCATTAATTTGTTCCAGGTGCAAGCGCTTCACGTAGTTCACCCTTCCCAGTAAAAACCAGGTGGCGAAAAACAACGCCGCAAGTACTAAGAACTGATAGGTTGCTTTTCCCATGAATTTGCGAAAGTATTGGTTGCTTGGATATTGTTTTCAGGATCTGGACTAACGAGCAGGTCGGTGAGCGTGCCCCAAAACCACCAGTGTACGTGCAGGCCCTTGCGTGTGCGAATGGCAGCGTTTATTGTAAAAATAAATTCGGTAAGGTTGAAGAGAAAAATCGTGATCACATAGCTGATGTACGCATTGGTGATGTGTTTGGGTCCGAATATGATGGCCATGGTCCATGAAAAACCCACGCTGTTGCAAATGAGCAAAGTAAGCTGGCTAACCAGCGTCTGGGTACAGTGCCAGCGAACAAAATACGTACTCTTGCGATTGGAGAAATAAAATATCAGCGAGGCTAGTAAATTTATAATAGGTAATGGCATTCCCACCATCAGTGCCAACAACGACATAAGGTAACCATTGCTGGCCCTTTCGGTCTCCATGTCGTTGGGGGTATAGACAAATTTTCCGGTCATAGCGTATTTTTTAGCAGATTCCAGATCCACTCTGTAAGTACCAGGAGTACAAGTGGGATTGCGAGTTTGGGCTGGCGTATTTGCATTTCGGCTTTTTGGTAACGCACGAAAAAACTTTGGCTGCCACGTAACAGGTCGGTCAGAATCCAAACCGGGAAAATGATCATTGCAGCGGCAATAACATAGCCCAGGGGGTTCCACCACAACGCATCTCCGAAATGAAGGTGAAACAGTTGTACTACGGCGTGCGTACTGCCACAGGCAGGGCAGGGTATTCCTGTTACCCGCCTGAACAGGCATACGTCGGGCAAGGTGGCCTGCGCAGCCTGGTCATTCCAGGCTACCCAACCATAACCCAACGCGGCACCCGCAAGTACCAAAGTGTACAACCTGTTTTTGGTCATGGAAAATTAAAACAGCGCCCGTTGCAAGTTTAAGAAGTTCAATTCTCTGGTTCTGCCCATTATCAGGAACCAGTCTACAATGGTCCAGATGCCCACCCCGCCGCAGGTGAGTAGTTTGGCTATACCCATTCCTGTATCGCCTATCAGAAAGCGGTCTATGCCCAGATGGCCGCCACCCACTATAGATACGATCAGTATCGTTGTGGGGTCTTTCAGGTTCAGAGACTGAATCATCAGGAATCTAGAGTCGTCGGCCCGCAGCAGCATATCGTGTATCTGCGGAATCATGTGGCTTTCAAAATTTTTGGCGTTTGCCGCCAGGTACATATCTACTTTCTGTTGTTCCATACGGATGTTTTTTTTAAAAGTTTTACATGCATAATTTTCAAATCGTTACTGGAAATTCGTTCTATACAAAGATGTTTGTTTTTTATTTTCTAAAAAAATATATTTTTGTAAAATGTCTGTGTTGTCCAATTTTCGCAAAGGGCAAACAGGAAAACCGGCAGAAAATGCATGACTGAGCAGGAAACTATGCAGAGGGGAAATTGTTTCATGCACGTCATTTTGGGTGTTTTTTCCGTCCTACCCCTTATTTTTGTATAGTCATGCTACAAATGTCTTCAATAAAAAAACTTTTAGTTATCGTATTCGTGCTGGGCAGTGTGCTTGGCCGGGCCCAAAACTCGGACTTCAACATATTGAAGAGCATAAACAAACATCGCAACAATGGCTCGGAGGGTATTATGAAGTTTCTCTCCAATTCCGATGGACCCATAGTGGGTGCGGTGCCGGTAATTCAGTTCGTTACTGCTTATGCCAGCAACGACCGAAGCATGTTTCAGGACGGTCGCCAATCGCTTATGGCACTAGGCTACGCCATTGCGATACAAACAGCTTTTAAATACAGTCTTCAGCGCGACAGGCCGTATGTTACCTATCCCGGTGTCATCAATCCATACAAAAACAATGCGGACCCCTCACTGCCATCAGGTCATACATCTGTGGCATTTGCTACCGCTACCACATTGAGTCTTTGTTACCCCAAATGGTATATCATAGCACCGGCTTATGCATGGGCGGGGGCAGTGGGCTATTCGCGGCTCTACCTTGGGATGCATTATCCTACGGACGTGCTTTTCGGGGCTGTAACCGGGGCCGGAGCCGCCTGGATATCCTGGAAAACCAATCAATTTCTAAAGACCCGTACTCAAAAAAATTCGTTGATGAGTTTTTAGTGTTAATGTAGTTCAGTCCCAAAAAATAGCCCCGGCAAAACCGGGGCTATTTTTTGGGAATTTGTTTGGTTACTGTATCCTCATTCTTACCATCGTAAGTATCGTTACAATGGCTACCGTTTCGCCGGTTTCATCATAGACATCCACAAGCCATTTCACAATGCCCTTCGTCACATCTTCCGGAGTGCGTTTTTCCTGAGCTGTTTTTTCCTTCACCGTCAGTTTTACACCTATGGTCATGCCGGGATACACTGGTTTTGTGAACCTTGCCTCGTCTATACCATAGTTCAATAATACCGGACCCTTCTTTGCATCTACAAACAAACCGGCCGCCTTTGAAAGCACAAAGTAACCGTGTGCCACTCGTTTTTCAAAAATGGTGCCTTCCAGTGAGGTGGCATCCATGTGGGCGTAAAAATTATCACCACTTACGTTGGCGAAGTTGGTGATGTCTGCCTCGGTCACGGTGTGTTTGGCGGTAACCAGCGTATCACCCACGCGCAGGTCTTCGAAGTGCTTTTTGAACAGATGTACTTCAGGTTCATGCTGTTTCGCACCCTGCTGGTATACATTGGTGATTCGCGTTATGGTGGTGGGAGATCCTTGTATCGCTGTCCGGTGCAGATAGTGCATGACACCGCGTTTACCACCCATTTCCTCCCCGCCACCGGCCCTTCCCGGTCCACCGTGTACCAGCAACGGCATAGGCGAACCATGTCCTGTGCTTTCTTTGGCACATTCAGCATTCAGTATCAATATGCGGCCATGCATACCAGCGGTACCCAGAACGATCTCTTTAGCAATATCATCATCCTGTGTCACAACAGACCCTACCAGTGAACCCTTACCCATGCGGGCCAGTGCAATTGCGTCTTCCGTAGTGTTATAGGGTATGATTGTAGATACCGGGCCAAATGCCTCAATATTATGGCAATCTGTTTTTTGATAAGGGCTATCGTTAAAGAAGATCACTGGGGGCAGGAACGCACCTTTTTCCTTGTCGGCGCCGATGACCTCGAACTGGTCGAGGTTCCCGATCACTATTGACTGGCTTTTGGCCAGTTGCTGCACCTTTTCCCGCACCTCGTTGCGCTGGCTGATACCCGCCAATGGTCCCATCCTAACCTCTTTCAGGGTCGGATCGCCGATGGTGTTCGAAGCCAGTCGTTTACCCAGTGCAATCTGTACATCTTCCACGCGATCGGCCGGAACGATGATACGGCGTATGGCAGTACATTTCTGTCCGGCTTTGGTAGTGATCTCGCGAACCACTTCTTTTATAAAAATGTCAAATTCGGGCATTCCGGGATGCACATCCATGCCCAGTATGCAACAGTTCAGCGAGTCGGCTTCAAGGTTGAACGGCACGGCTTCACTGGTGAGCCTTGGGTGCATTTTCAGGCTTTGACCTGTAGATGCCGACCCGGTAAAGGTTACTACGTCACCTGTTTCCACATGGTCCAGGATCCCCCTCGCCGATCCGCAGATCAATTGAAGCGATCCTTCCGGAAGGATGCCTGAATTGATGATCTCCACAAAAACGGCTTCGGTAAGGTAAGACGTAAGTGTTGCGGGCTTTACGATTGCCGGAACGCCGGCCAGCAGGTTTACCGCTATTTTCTCGAGCATACCCCATACCGGGAAGTTGAACGCATTGATATGGATAGCCACGCCCTCCCTCGGCACCATGATATGATGCCCGATGAATGTGTTATTTTTTGAAAGTTTGGCCGCATCTCCGTCCACATAAAAGCGCTCGTCAGGAAATTGCCTTCTCAGGCTTGCGTAGGTGAACAGGTTGCCGATGCCACCTTCTATATCCACCCAGGAGTCGGCCCTGGTGGCTCCTGTATAAGCGCTAACCTGATAAAAATCTTCTTTACGCTCCATCAGGTGCATGGCAAGCGCTTTTAGCATTCTGCCGCGTTCATGAAAGGTCAGTTTCCTTAAGGCCGGGCCACCAACTTTTCGGGCATACTGCATCATATCGCCAAAGTTCAGTCCCTCGCTGGAGGCTGTAAATATAGCGGAGCCTGTCACGGCATTGTGCAGGGTCTCACCGGCGTTTCGGCTTTTCACCCAGTTCCCCTCGGCATAGTTCCTCAGTTGTGTTACGGACATACGTATTCTATATATTTTGGTTAAGTGTAAATGTTGGACAAGCACGCAATTTAAAGTTTTTTGCCCGTATCGCAGTGCGTTATCGCTGGGGTTTGTAGCGTGGCGACGGGATAGGCGCGATCTCCGGTGGGCTCTAACAAAAAAACCTGCGGATCAGCAGGTTTTTTTGTTAAATGATTAATGGCCGGGCGGGGGTGCCATTGGACCTGATTCTCCTTTGTCCCATGCCGAAACAAAATTCTTCTGGTAGTCGCCCAGTTGCTGGTGTCTGAAAATGTTGTCGCCAAAATACAGCAGGAACATTTCCATTTCCTTTACGGGGTGGTAACCAGCTATTGGAGTGGGATTCTGAAAGTTCTCCAGCATGAACACACTGGTAGGGTAGCCCATCTGGCCTTTCAGCATCTCTACGGCAAATGTGTTTGCTTTGTATTGCGGATCGAAATGGTATTCCTTGCCATTGAAGTTAAAAGAGTACTGCGATTCTGCGTCAAAGCGCATAGCGTAATAATTGTTGTTGATATATTTTATCAGCGCCGGATTCTGGAAAGTGGTCGCCTCCATGCGTTTACACCAACCGCACCAACCGGTGTAGAAGTCAATAAACACTTTCTTTGGTTTTTCACGCATCTTAATCTGGATCTCGGTCATGCTGAGCCAGTGTATTCCTTCGGCTTCCACAGGGGCGGCCACAGGTTTAGCCACTACAGTGTCTGTTTTAGGCTGTGTTTTTACAGCCGGTTTTTTAGCAGGCGCTTTCTTCTGCTGTGCGTCGGCTACCACCGATCCGGTCAAAGCCAGAAACAGCGAACCATAAAGCATGATACGTTTCATCAAATAAATCAGGTTTTAAAGCAACGAAATTACGATTAAAAGCGATTTGAATGTATAACGGAATCTTAAATTATAAAAGACCGCAAAAGCTGGATTGATTTAGTACTTTCAAGGAACCTGCAGTTCGTGGTTTCCTAACATCCGCAGCAGGCACCCAATTGCAGGCCTTAGGGTGGATGTGTTGCCCCAACCAATGCGCACTCCGCCCTGCACCTCCAACAGCACCAGTTGGCTTACCTGGGATTTAAGTGTTCCCCGTGAAAAAAATGATTTTTATGCCTTTGTAGCACATATCACTTTTATCATCATTAAGGTACTGCAAGCACAAAAATATCTAGAGCGCCGGTATCCTGAACCAAAATTCAGTGCCTTTCCCGATTGTGCTTTCAACACCAATCGATCCGCCATTTTTCACGACAAACTCTTTGCATAGAATCAGTCCTAAACCGGTTCCCAATTCGTCGTTTGTGCCGGCGGTTGAATATTTGTTGTCGATTCGGAATAGTTTGTCCAAACTCCCTTCAGGGATACCTACACCGTTGTCAATTATTTTCACTAAGACCGCATTGCTTTCCTTCTCAATTTTGACTTTGATATGCCCGCCCGGATAAGTAAATTTTAAAGCATTGGAAATCAGATTTCTCAACACCGTAGCCAACATATCTTTATCTCCGTTTATGATAAGATCGTCAGGGAAAACACCGATAATATTAATTTCTTTTTGCTCGGCTATGGTTTGGTATAACTTAATAATTTGTTGGCACTGCTCCACTAAATCGTACGCTATGGGACTAAATACAATTCGTCCGGTTTGAGCGCGCGCCCACTCCATCAGGTTGTTCAACAAATTGGTGGCTTTTGTGGCAGATTGTGCGATCATTTCCACATATTCCCAGATTTCTTCAAGGTTGTTTTCTTTTATGCTCAACTT
>CAIYJV010000076.1 GCA_903926605.1 uncultured Bacteroidota bacterium | reverse complement strand
GGATTGGGTATCGTATTTTATTTTGTCTCCATTTTTTTGAGCAAAAACTTTGCATTTTGGCTGATACCCAAGTATGAAGTGGTAATTAGGTTTGCGTTTATAATAGGGTTTGCTTTGTTGGGTTTGGATCTTGTGGTGAGTAATTTGAAATAATGTACAACATCAAAAATTAAGTCCCGGACTTTTGGGGTCCGGGACTTCTATGAAGAGCACGTAAACGGCTATTAATGATCTTTTTCTTTGTGGTCTTCAGAACCCGAATATTCGGTTTTCTTTTTTGCTGCACGGAATCTGTAAGAAAGTCCACCGTTAATCAGGCCCTTGTACCCATAACCGATCTCAGCGAAACCTGCAAGTTTACGACCAACGCGTATACCGAGGGGTGTACCCTGAAAGCCCCACAATTTTGGGCCGGTATTGTCTGAATGTCCTGGAATGGAAGCCTCGTTGTCATTAAACACCGTAAGCCCAAAACCAGCGGCGCCGTACAATCTTACTCGTACGCGATTGTCCTTGGTATCCAGATATCTGAAAGTGCATTCCGGGGCGAAAGTGAGAAAGCTTCCGTAGCTCGAGTTGTTTTCATATCCCACGTTAATGCCTACGGATACTGCATTATTAAGGTAATAGCGGAGATTGAGACTGGACGTTCCGCTCGAAGTATTGAACGGTGAGCCATTGTATAGCGTGAACATGCTGAAATAGCCCCAGGAAAACCCGATCTCGGCCTTGCCCTTCTGGGCGTTGGCGTTGTAACCTGAGGTTAGTCCTGCAACGGCGATACAAATTGCATAAATGTGCTTGCGGATCATAAATGGTGATATTTATAAGCTGAGTTGTGAATCAGGGGCTAAAGATAGAGATTTCTTCTTTTTATTCAAAACGCCGTTCTGCGGTATTTGGGGATTCTAAATAGTTGTGTAGGGTGCGGCGCAAGCGATTTGGTGTAATTTAGCGGCTCTTTATGAAACAAATGAAACATTTACTATCGCGAATAGCAATGCCTGCGCTGTGTGTAGCGCTGGGTTTCAGTGGCTGCAACCTGCGAAATAGTAGTAGCGCCGGAGCAACTAATGTGACGACCCCGGCAAAAGACCATCATACCCTTTCCAATGCTGATAGTATAGCAGTGACACACTTGTGGTTGGATATTGCTGTTAGCCTGGACCAAAAAAATATTACAGGTTCGGCTACCTGGACCATCAGTAACACAAGTGGACTTTCCGACCTGCGGCTGGATACCTGGGATTTGACGATAGACAGTGTTCAGGTAGATGGGGTGAAAGCGGTCTTCAGAATGGATGCGGCAGACAAATACCTGGGCAGCGCACTGCATATACCGATTGCCGCAGCGAGCGCTAAGGTGCAGATATGGTATAAAACCGGCAAAAAAGCCCGTGCGCTGCAATGGCTGGACCCGGAACAAACGCACGACAAGAAATATCCGTTCCTGTTCACGCAGTCAGAATCTATATATGCGCGCTCGTGGATACCCTGTCCTGATGGTCCGGGTATCCGGTTTACCTACGATGCCCGGGTAAAGGCCCCAGCCGGAATGCTGGCTTTGATGAGTGCCGAAAATCCGCAAGTGAAAAACGACAGCGCCATTTACCACTTCCGTATGGAACAACCCATTCCCGCATACCTGATGGCGCTGGCCGTGGGTGATATTGTGTTTGATGCGGTTGATGCCCGGACCGGTGTTTATGCAGAACCAGGAATGATACAGTCCGCACGGTGGGAACTGGCGGATATGGGCAAAATGGTAAATACCGCCGAGCACCTGTATGGACCCTATCGCTGGGGGAGGTATGATGTAATAGTCCTGCCACCCAGTTTCCCTATTGGTGGAATGGAAAATCCGAGGCTCACTTTCAGCACACCGACCATCATGGCCGGAGACAGGTCGTTGGTGAGTCTGATTGCCCATGAATTGGCCCATAGCTGGAGCGGAAACCTGGTGACCAATGCTACCTGGAATGATTTTTGGCTGAACGAAGGTTTTACCAATTACTTCGAGCGCCGGATCATGGAATCTATGGAAGGAAGTGGCTACAGTGATATGCTCTGGAATGAGGGTTATGAGATTTTGGTAGATGCGGTAAGGGATATGAAGGACACCAGCCGCGATACGAAACTGAGCATAGAACTGAATGGCAGGGACCCGGACGATGGTTTTTCGGATATTCCTTATGAAAAAGGATCGCTTTTCCTGAGGTTGATTGAAAATAATGTGGGTAGGGCGCGGTTTGATACCTTCCTGAACCGCTATTTTAATGAGCATGCCTTTAAGACCATGACCACCGCTCATTTTTTGGCCTATCTGGACAGCAATCTGATAAAGGGAGATACGGCACTGCAAAGGAAGCTGGATATAAAAGCATGGGTATATGGCACCGGTATACCTGCCAACTGCCCGAAGTTCAATCCGGTTCGGTTGCGGAGGGTTGACAGCGAAACAGCAGTATTTCCCGTGGCCAAAGAAAGCGTGAAGGGGTGGAGTACCCATGAGTGGTTGTACTTTCTGCATAAAATAACAGGGCATACCGACAAAGAGCAAATGAAGAAGCTGGACGAAATGTATCACCTGACCCTGACCGGAAACTCAGAGATCGCATTCGATTGGTTTATGATGGCTTTGAAGGCGCACTACGAGCCCGCCTACGGAAAAATGGAGGAGTTTCTGAGCCATGTGGGCCGCCGCAAATTCCTGGAGCCGCTCTACAAGGAAATGATGGATACACCCGGCGATCAGGACATGGCCCGCAGGATCTATGCAGCCTACCGGAAGAATTATCACCCCCTGGCTCAGGAAAGCCTGGATAAAATGGTGAAATAGATTTTCTCGCGGTTGGGTGAAAACCGCATCCGGCAAGCTAGTCCCGTCCTGCAGAAACCGAGTGAAACGGTTTTCACTCAGTTTCTGTCACACCAGTGCTGGCTTGGCGTTCAAAGATTTCATCAGGTGTTTTTGGCCCAATTGCCACGCATCACCGACACAAAAAAAGAGGTAAAGACATTTCAGTCTTTACCTCTTACTATTTTTATTTACAGTGCCCGACTAGCTGCAACCCGTGGTGGTACCACAGTTAGGGCACATATAGCAGGTACCGTTGCGGAGTGTGATATTGCCACACTGTCTGCATACCGGAGCATCTGCGCTGGTACCCATTAATTTTTTCATTTCCAGCGTATTGGCCGCGCCGGTGGCTACGGGAGTTGGTGCAACTACTGGTTTGGGTTTCAGCGGTGCGTTGGTTTGCGGTGCAGTAACGCGTACCTGTGAAAGTTCGTGTTGTATTTTTTCTTCGTGTTCTTCGTGGCGTGACTTGCGGTTGGGGTCTGGTACGTGCACCAGATCGTCGCGGTCCAGATATTCGTAAGCCAGCAGACGGAACACATAGTCTAGCACCGAAGTCGCATTCTTGATATTGGGGTGGTCCACAATACCGGACGGTTCGAAACGGGTAAATGTGAATTTATCCACAAATTCTTCAAGGGGTACACCATATTGCAGGCCCACGCTCACCGAGATAGCAAGGCTGTTGAGCAGGCTGCGCATGGTAGCGCCTTCCTTAGACATATCAATGAAAATTTCACCCAGTGTTCCATCGTTGTATTCTCCTGTGCGCAGGAAGATGGCCTGTCCGCCAACTTTTCCTTTCAGGGTATAGCCGCGGCGTTTGGCGGGCAACTGCTTGCGCTCCACGATACGGCTCAGTTCCCTTTTCAGTTGTGTGTCGGGGCTGTCCTGTACGCGGCGGTTCACCTCGTCCAGCAGTTCTTTTACGGTTAGCTTGCCCATATCCACTATTTGTCCTATTTCGGGCAGTTCTGCTTCCTCAGTGGCTTTAACTTCTTCTTTTTTCTTGGTGTCGCTCTTGTTGCTCAGCGGCTGGCTCAGTTTAGAACCGTCCCTGTACAGGGCGCAAGCTTTCAATGCCAGTTGCCAGCTCAGGTGGTAGCAATCCTTTATTTCGTCTATGTTGGCCTCGTTTGGCAGGTTAATGGTTTTGGAAATGGCGCCGCTGATGAAAGGCTGTACAGCACCCATCATGCGGATGTGGCCATGTGCGTGTATGTAGCGTTCGCCCTTGCGTCCGCATTTGTTGGCACAGTCGAAAACGGAAAGATGTTCGGGTTTCAGCATTGGTGCGCCTTCTACGGTCATGGTACCGCAGGCATAGTCGTTGGCAGCTTCTATCTGGTCGTCGGTAAAGCCCAGTTCGTGCAGCAGACTGAAGTCCTTAGCATAGTATTGCTCTGCATTAAACCCGAGGCGCTGCAGGCATTCTTCACCAAGATTGTACACATTAAATACGAAGCCGGCTTCAAATGCGCTTTCTACGGCCTTGTCCAGTTTTGCAATCTCAGATGAAATAAATCCTTTTTCGCTCAGCGACTGGTGGTTGATGAAGGGGGCGCCTGCGAATGTGCCGTGGCCCTTGGCGAATTTTACGATCGCGTCAATCTGGTCGGGCTTGTAACCCAGCTTTTTAAGTGCAGCGGGAATAGACTGGTTGATGATCTTGAAATATCCACCGCCCGACAGTTTTTTGAATTTTACCAAAGCAAAGTCGGGTTCCACACCGGTTGTATCGCAGTCCATTACCAGACCTATGGTACCGGTAGGTGCGATCACAGTGGCCTGTGCGTTCCTGTATCCGTATTTTTCACCCAGTTGTACTGCTTCATCCCAAGCCTTTGTGGCGGCTTTGAGCAGATAGTCTGGGCAATACTTGGCGTTGATACCCAATGGTTTTATTTCCAGTCCTTCGTATGCTTCGGCGGCATCGTAAGCGGCGGCTCTGTGGTTGCGCATCACGCGCAGCATATGCTCCCTGTTTTCGATAAACCGGGGGAACGCTCCGAGGCTACGGGCCATTTCGGCCGAAGTTTTATAGGCAACACCCGTCATGATAGCCGACAATGATCCGGCAATGGCGCGCGCTTCTTCGCTGTCATAGGCGATGCCTTCTACCATGAGCAAACTGCCCAGATTGGCGAAGCCAAGACCCAATGTGCGGTAGTCGTAGCTGAGTTGAGCAACTTCAGGTGAGGGAAACTGAGCCATGAGTACGGATATTTCCAGTACTACAGTCCACAGCCTGATCATATATTCATATCCGGCTACATCAAATATTCCTGATTCCTCGTTGTAGAACCTGCGAAGGTTTAGAGAAGCAAGATTACAAGCTGTATTGTCTATGAACATATACTCCGAGCAAGGGTTAGAAGCCCTGATTGGGCCGCCCTCGGGACAAGTATGCCATTCGTTGATGGTGGAATCGTACTGGGTGCCGGGGTCCGCACAACGCCATGCGGCGTATGCGATCTTGTCCCACAATGCCTTGGCGGGTGTATTGCGCATCACCTTGCCAGTGCTGCGTGCTGTCATTTCCCAGTCTTCGTTATTTTCCAGCCTGTGGAAGAACGAATTGGGTATGCGAACAGAGTTGTTGGAGTTTTGACCCGATACGGTGCGGTAGGCTTCGCCCTCATAGTCGGACGCATATCCGGCGGCGATGAGCGCAGCTACCTTTTTTTCTTCTTCTACTTTCCAATCAATAAATTGTTCTACTTCGGGATGGTCCAGATCCAGGCACACCATTTTGGCAGCCCTGCGGGTGGTACCGCCACTTTTTATAGCGCCGGCCGCACGATCACCTATTTTCAGAAAGCTCATGAGGCCGCTGGATGTACCACCGCCGCTCAGTTTCTCTCCTTCAGCGCGTATGTTGGAGTAATTGGTACCTACTCCCGAACCGTATTTAAAAATACGCGCTTCACGAACCCAGAGGTCCATGATGCCGCCGTCGTTTACCAGATCGTCTTCCACACTCAGGATAAAGCATGCATGCGGTTGCGGGCGCTCATAGGCGTTTTTAGAACGCTCCAGTTTGCCGGTCACAGGGTCTACGAAAAAGTGACCCTGAGCCTTGCCGTTAATACCATAGCTGCTGAAAAGTCCGGTATTGAACCATTGCGGGCTGTTTGGCGCACAACTCTGGTGTATGATACTATATACCAGTTCGTCGTAAAACACCAGTGCATCCCGGGTGGTGGCAAAGTAGCCATATTTCTCGCCCCAGCCGCGCCAGCAATCGGCCAGACGGTGCGCCACTTGTTTTATAGAGGTTTCGCTGCCCAGACTTCCATCCGCCTGTGGTACGCCGGCTTTGCGGAAGTACTTTTGCGCGAGTATATCGGTAGCTATCTGCGACCAATGAGCAGGGACTTCTACATTGGTCATTTCAAATACCTTTTCACCGTTTGGATTACGAATTACCGACGTCCGGTAGTCGTACTCAAACATATCATAGGGACTCACGTCGTCCCTGGTGTATTGGCGTTGGAAAGCCAGTCCTTTACTGCTGTTTTTGGTCTGCATATATTAATTTGAATTTTCGCCGCTTTTAAAAAAGTAGGACAGCTAAGGTATCAAAAACTACCAGCCCCGTGCAAATAAGAAATTCACTTTCTGTGGATAACCTTTGGGCCTTTTGCTAGTAGGGATAAAGAAAAATTAGTCTAATATTAATAGTAGTCGGATGCTTATTGTCTTTCGGGAATCGTTAACAAAAATGGAATTGGTTATCCGCCTTATAAATCAAAAAAACACACGACTGCGTGTTGTTTTTAGTAGAATACGCGACTACGGGCCGATGTTTTATGCGCCAAACTCTTTCCAGTGTACCATTTCAGCCGTGGCATGACACAATGCCACGGCAACACTAGTTTAAGTTGCACCGCTTGGTTAGTAGGGGTATTTTAAATGTCGTTCCCATGTTGGGCGTGCTTTACCAATGTCCTTTCGGATGTCAGGGTGCCGGAATTCAAAAGGATCAATAAGCCCCGTTCTACAAAGCCTATATATAAGGGCGTTTGGGGTTGTTCAATATTAAGGTTGCTCCAACATTTAAAAATTGATGGGGGCCTGGATTACTTCTTCACCTTACCCTTAAACACTTTCCTGAATTTCTCTACTTTGGGGCCTATGATGTAGTGGCAGTAGGGTTGCTCGCCATTTTGGTTGTAGTAGTTCTGGTGGTAGTTCTCTGCTTTGTAGAAGGCGGTGAAGGGTGATATTTCGGTCACCACAGGTTTGTCAAAAGCTTTTTCGTCGTTCAGTTTCTTCTTGTATCCTTCTGCCTTTTGTTTTTGCTCAGCATTGTGGTAGAATATTACAGACCGGTATTGGGTGCCCATATCATTTCCCTGCCTGTTGAGTGTAGTGGGGTCGTGGCTGGTCCAGAATGCGGCCAGCAGTTCGTCGAAAGAAATTTTAGAGGGGTCGTAACAGATATTGCACACCTCGGCATGTCCGGTCTCTCCGGAACACACATCCTTATAAGTAGGGTTAGGTTCTGCGCCGCCGCTAAAACCGGACACTACAGAAATTACACCATCTAACTGTTGAAACTGAGCCTCGGTGCACCAAAAACATCCCGCACCAAATGTGGCTGTGTCGGTGGTATGGGTTGTAGTCTGCGGATTTGTGTTGTTCATTTGATTAAAGGTTTTAGACTGAGACGATGGCGTGTGCTGTGCACAAGCGGAAAATCCGCAAAACAATATCGCTGTCATTAAAATCCTGATCATTGTGCCCTGCGTTTGTTCAAAGTTACCACCATGCCCCGGAAAGCTCCGTTAATTCTGCTTATACCAATATAGAGCGTTGATATTTAAGGAAATGCAACCGACGGTTCTGAATCTGAACGGGGCAAGGCAACAAAAGAGAATGATGTGCACAACACGTGAATTTTTACATTTATTTAATCTCGTTTAAATCTCGGAATGAAATATAAGTGTGTAACTTTAATTACGCAAAAAACAGATATTTATGCTTTGGAGGAAATTCAGCGGGGAACCTTTGCGATTGCCCATTAAGCAGGCGGTCGAAGACGCTATTGTAAGAGAGACCGGGGCCGGGTACAAACTAAAGGTTTGTATAGGTACAGATTCGCAGGTCCGCTATGGCGAGACCGAGTTTGCCACGGTCGTGGTTTTCCTGCGGGAGAAACATGGAGGGTTTATGTTTATGAGCAACGACAAAACCAATCATCCATATTCTATAAAAGAGCGTATGTTGGTAGAGGTGGCACGCAGTATAGAAGTGGCCTACGAGCTTTGTGATCTTTTTAGTCGCTACGAAGTGGAGATGGAGGTTCATGCCGATATAAACACCAATCCTCAGTTCAAAAGCAATGAGGCGTTGCGTGAAGCTACTGGCTACATTCTAGGCATGGGCTATGCCTTTAAGGCGAAGCCAGATGCATTTGCTTCCAGTTGCTGCGCCGATAAGATCGTCAACTGAAAAGAAGCGGACTCAGTTAACTGAATTTAACGGACATTTCCTGTCCGCAGCATTTTTTCATCCCCGTCCTTCGTACCTTGCGTGCCTAATTATTCTTTATGAAAAAACTATTTATATCTGCGTTATTCGCTTCGGCACTACTTGCCGCACCCCAACTGTTCGCTCAGTCTTCTTTGAAATTGCCGGCGCTAAGCCCAACCGCCAAGGTATCGCAAGAATTTTCGCTTTCAAACATTGATATTACCTACAGCAGACCGTCTGTAAGGGGAAGAGAGATATTTGGCGACGTTGTTGCGTACGGACACCCATGGCGCACAGGTGCTAATGGTGCGACAAAGATAAAATTTGGTGAAGATGTGGATATCATGGGTACCCGTATCAAGGCAGGAGAATATGTGCTTTATACTATTCCGGGCAAGGATAAATGGGAAGTAATATTCAACCTTGGCACTACACCTTTTGGTCCCGATGGCTATGAAAAAGGTAATGATGTGGCCCGTTTCATGATCGAACCAACCCGTATCGCAAATGTGTGCCAGACTTTTACAATAGACATAAATGAGATCACTTACAATACTTGTAAGATAGACCTGATATGGGAGAAAACCCGTGTGTCTATCCCCGTGGCTACCCATAACGAAGAGACGATAGGCAAGAATATTGAGAACGCCATCAACCACACTACTGTTCCCTATTTTCAGGCAGCCGGCTACATCTTTGAATCTAACGGCGATATGGACAAAGCAAAGATGCTGGTGGACAAAGCCATTGCACAGGACGGAAAAGCTTACTATATATGGTATCTGAAAGCCAGGATCGAAAAGAAACTTGGCAACAACAAGGATGCAGTGGAAGCGGCAAAAAAATCTATGGAACTGGCCAAGGGCAGTGCTCTGGAAGGTGAATATATCCACAACAACCAGAAAATCATCGACGACCTTAAAAAATAATCCCTGGTATTGTTGACCACGGTCACCAACCGGGTTGGTAAAAATTTTTTAAATGCACGTATCTTAGCGCCCGGATTTTCCGGGTGCTATTGTTTTGGAGCAATATAAGGCAGGTTCCGGAATTTCAGAAGGCTTCGTACAAACACACAAATCGCAGTTCATCATGCAGATCAGGTCAATGGCGGAATATGCCGCAAGCAATGAGTCACCCGAGGTACTTTTTTTTGTAGGCTGCGCAGGCAGTTTTGACCAGCGTGCTCAGAAAGTCACAAAGGCATTCGCCCAGATTCTCGACAAGGCAGGCGTTAAGTTTGCTATCCTGGGTAAGGAAGAAGGCTGTACCGGCGATCCGGCACGCAGGGCGGGCAACGAGTTCCTGTTCCAGATGATGGCATACAACAACATCAACCTCATGAATTCTTACGGGGTGAAGAAAATTGTAACCACCTGTCCGCATTGTTTCAACGTACTGAAGAATGAGTACCCGGTGCTTGGTGGTAACTACGAAGTGATGCACCATACCACCTTTCTGGAGAATCTGCTGAAAGAGGGTAAGATCAGAATAAAGGGAGGCGGCTCGTTTCAGGGTAAAAAGATAACCTACCATGATAGTTGCTATCTGGGCCGCGGAAACAATATTTACGAAGCCCCACGCGAGGTGCTGGCTGCACTGGAGGGTGAGTTGATAGAAATGGGCCGTTGCAAGAGCAATGGTATGTGTTGCGGTGCCGGTGGCGCGCAAATGTTCAAAGAGGAAGAGCAGGGAACCACCCGCGTGAACTTTGAACGCGCGGAACAGGCCCTGAGTACAGGTTCATCGGTCATCGCGTCCAACTGTCCATTCTGTATGACCATGCTTACGGACGGCGTAAAAAACAAAGAAAAAGAGGACTCGGTAAAAGTCCTCGATATTGCAGAAATGGTTGCGCAGTCTATGCAGGACTAACTTTCAGAGATACGGTATTGTACATTTCTCGACTTAAGATAATCCATCAGGAAACTGAAGCACGCTTCATCGCCTCCGACCAATTCGGGAGGGAACACACCTTTTTGCGTAAATAGACCGTTCATGATCAGGTGCAGCGATGCGGTGCAGGTGTAGCCTGTAGTGCGGCTCATGGAAGAAAGCCCGGTGGTCTTGTCGTTGCGATCCAGAAGATCGTAGGTAATGCAAACGGGCTTGCCGACTCTCTCTCCGCTCACTTTGATGCGCATAACTGTAAATTCCTCCTCGTCCGCACGGGAACGCCATTGGTCTATTAGTACTGCCGATGAAAACTCCATGGGTGAGATACTGGTGCCGTTCACGTCAATAGGTTCCTGGCTGAAAAATCCACCCTTAATCAGCGCTTTAATTAAGTCTATGTGGCCGGGATAGCGTAGCGTGCGTTCCTTCATGTTCGGAATGTGAGCCTTGGTGAACAGCAATGATCGCAGCCCGTCCGTATTAAAAGACTCCAACGTGCCGATTTGGGCGAAATCCACCAGCTCGGCATCGCTCAGCGCGGGGCGGGTAACAATGTTCCCGTGTTCCATCATTCGTGCTGGCCGGGTATATTCTTCAATTACATCGATGGGGGAGAAAGGTGCTTTGTATTCGAAAGGCTTGGTGCGTTCTACGGGAAGTCCACCTACGAGGCATTCGAAATCGGTTATCGTCATGCGCTCGTCATGGTAGCCAACAATATAGTTGCTCATACCGGGGGCAACGCCGCAATCGGTGATCACAGTTACGCCATGTTGTTTCGCCAGTGCATCCAGCGACAGCGCGTCCTCGGGGAAGAAAGAAATGTCTGCCACGCTTTTTCCTGATTTGATCACCGCTGCCAGTGTTTCGTAACCCATAAATCCAGGCACTGCCGTTATTACATAATCATAGGCATGCAGCATATCTGGGTAAGCGGCATAATTTTTAAGATCAGCCTGTTTAGTTTCTATGCGACTGTCTTTTTTGCTGAGTAAAGCAAGTGCGGCAGCGCTTACATCAAAAGAAGTAACCTGATGGTTCGGCGCGAGGTCCAGGGCCATAGTACGGCCAACCATTCCGGCTCCCAGTATTGCTATTTTCATAAAAATTGATCGTTTGAGAATTCGCTAAAAGAACGACCTATGCTGGTGGAGGCAAAGGCGTATACGGTATAAATTTAAAGTAAATTGTGAATCAGG
>CAIYJV010000075.1 GCA_903926605.1 uncultured Bacteroidota bacterium | reverse complement strand
CTACTTTGTTACTTCGGCGAGGCAGCGCTCCTTCAGTCTCATATTGGACAGTCGTTAAAAGATATTGATCCATTTTACGGGTTGGTGCCGTCGTGGTTCCTGATACCCAGCATAGCAATTGCTACATTGGCAACGATAATCGCCAGTCAGGCACTTATTTGCGGTACGTTCACTTTGTTCAATGAAGCCGTCAGGCTTAACATTTGGCCGAAATTAAGAATCATTTTTCCTTCAGAATTACGTGGACAGGTGTATGTGCCATCCATAAACTGGTTTATGATGGCAGGATGCATTGGGATGGTACTCTACTTCCATGAGTCCTCTAACATGGAAGCCGCATTCGGGCTATCTGTGACACTGACCATGTTGATGACGACAATTCTGCTGAGCTTTTATTTGTTTTCAAAAAACATACCCAGAGTACTTTCAATTACCATTATGGTAATTTATCTGCTAATTGAGGGGACATTTCTCGCGTCGAACCTCAAAAAATTCAGCCATGGGGGCTGGATCACGGTATCAATAGGTTCTCTCCTTGTATCAATTATGTACATCTGGCACACCGCTAAAAAAATAAAAAACAAATTCAGGAAAAACGTCCTGCTCGATCATTATAAGTTGCAGCTCATCAAGCTAAGTAACGATATAAATGTTCCAAAATTTGCGACACATCTTGTGTACCTTACTATTGCCAACAAACCCAATATTATCGAGAAACGAGTATTGGAATCCATTTTATACCAGGCACCAAAACGCGCCGACCTTTATTGGCTTGTAAATATCGAAGTGGACGATGCACCGTATACTACTTCTTATTTTGCTGAGGTGGTCTCAGCAGAAGATATCATTTATTTACGTTTCAAGTTAGGCTTCCGGGTGGTTCCACGTATCAATCAGTATTTTTGCAAAGTCGTAAATGAACTGGTTGCCAATAAAGAAATTACAATACCTGAGTCATACTATTCCAACAATGCTGACTTTAAGTACGGAGACATAAAATTTGTGATCATGAAAAGTTTCCTTTCATTCGAGAACGAACTTCCCTTCTGGAAAAACATTCTAATGAAAATTTCTTTTATGCTGGACAAGTTAAGCCTTCCCGACGCCGAAGCCTATGGACTCGATTATAATAACGTGGTTTTTGAACGAGTACCCCTTATTGTAGAACAGGCTGATACACAAAAATTATCCAGAGAATTTGCCCCGTAAAGTGGTAAGCGATAAAAAACAGGCATTAATATCCCAGAAAAATGGCACTCACCATAAAATCTAAAATAGCGATCGGCACAGGCATATTGTTCGCGCTGCTGCTCACAATCAGTATTGTGGCAATAGTATTTATAAACCTCCTTTCCTATGAAACCGAGAACCTGCTCACTGCAAATTACAATACGATAAAATACTGCAATGAGATGTCTAATTACCTGGCTGAGTTTGACAGCAAACCAGCGGTAAAAGACAGTTTTGAGATCTACCTCAAATTTCAGGAACACAATATTACCGAGCCCGGAGAGCGGGAGGCCACAGCGCAGCTAAGAAATTATTTCAATCAGTCCCGGACATCGGCAAACGATACTTTCCTCAAAACGCAGATCAAAAACTCGATTTACAAAATTTATTTGCTCAATCAGAAATCCCTTCAGATAAAAAACCAGGCGGCACTGAAAACCGCGTCTTCAGCCAAAATGTGGCTTACATGCCTGGCATCGCTCATCGTATTGATCAGCTTTTCGTTTGTGGTCAACTTTCCCGGCTACATTGCAAATCCTATAAAACTACTTACAGAAGGTATCAGAGAGATAGGCCAGAAAAACTACGAAAAGCGGATATTTCTGGATACCAAGGACGAATTTGGAGAAATGGCGTCGGCCTTCAATTTCATGGCCAAACGGCTATACGAGTACGACCACAGCAATCTCTCTAAGCTGATGTTTGAAAAAAAGCGGGTAGAAACCATCATTAACCAGTTGGAAGATGCCGTGATAGGACTGGATGCCGACGACAAAGCACTGTTTATAAACCATAATGCCGAAAAACTGTTTAACCTGAAAGAACACGACGTGGTAGGCCGGCTCTCGGGAGAAATATCCAGGTTCAACGACCTTTTCAAGGCTGTAATTGAAAAAAACACCAGTCTGCCCGCGCTAAAAATTATAGTGGACGGCAAGGAAAATTACTTCATGGTAGACCACCGAAACGTAATAAATGAAGACGTGCGAATAGGAGAGGTCATCACACTGCGCAACATTACGAGTTTTAAAGAATTGGATATTTCTAAAACCAATTTACTGGCTACCATTTCCCATGAGCTTAAAACGCCTATTTCATCTATAAAAATGAGTGTACGCCTTCTGAAAGACAACCGGATTGGCTCTACCAATCCCGAACAAAAGGAACTGGTACACCACATAGACGAAGACTCAGACCGTTTGCTCAACATAACCGGCGAATTGCTGAACCTGGCGCAACTGGAAACAGGGAATATACAATTAAAGCTTTTGCAGGTGGCCCCGCAAACAATCGTGAGCGCTTCGCTGGAGGCGGTTTCCATCCAGGCCGACCAGAAAAACATACGCTTCGAAACCTTTTGCCCCATTGACTTGCCAATGGTAATGGCTGATGCCGACAAAACGTCGTGGGTCCTGATCAATCTGCTAACAAATGCAATAAAATATTCTACAGAAAACTCCCAGATCCATATTTTCGTAACCGCTATTAACAACAAAAAGATCCAGTTTTCTGTTCAGGACTTTGGAAAGGGCATTGAAGAAAAATATTTATCCCGCATTTTCGACCGCTATTTCAAAGTGCCGGGAAATATTGAGAAGAGCAGCACCGGACTGGGTCTATCCATCTCAAAAGAGTTTATCAATGCCCAGGGTGGAGACATAAACGTTTCGAGCGAAATAGGAAAAGGAAGCATTTTTAGTTTTACCTTGCCTTCTGTTTAATATTCTTCGTCATGCGTAAATACCTGCTATCGTTTTGTATTTCTGTCCTTTGGCATCCTGTATTTGCCCAGGACATGAACCCTTCTGAGATCGACACTTTAATAAACCGCACCATGCGGACCTTTGACGTACCCGGCATTTCGGCCGGTATCGTAAAAGATGGAAAAGTAGTTTATGCGAAAGGATTTGGCGTAAACTCGCTTTCTGAAAAGCAAAAGGTGGACGAAAAAACGCGGTTTGGTATCGCATCCAACTCAAAAGCCTTTACCGCTGCCACAATTGGCATACTTGTGGATGAGGGCAAAATAAACTGGGACGATCCGGTAAGAAAATACATACCTGAGTTTAAGCTTTACGACCCTTATGTGTCCGAAAACTTTACCATCCGCGACCTGCTCACACATCGCAGTGGTCTGGGGCTTGGTGCGGGAGATCTGATGCTTTTCCCCGACTCCAACAATTTCACGCTGCCCGACATTATTCACAATTTGCAGTTTCTGAAGCCTGTTTCCGGTTTCCGCACCAAGTTCGACTACGACAACAACCTGTATGTGGTGGCTGGCGAACTGGTAGCCAGAGTAAGCGGTATGAGCTGGGATGAGTTTGTGGAGTCGCGTATCCTGAAGCCCCTGCACATGGATCATTCGGCTGCTTGCTATGAACGCCTTGCAGATAAAAGCAATGTAGCTGCCCCACACGCACCTGTAAATGGAAAGCTGGAAGTAGTGGCCCGCGACAATTTTAAGCTGGGGCACTCGGCCGGAGGTATGATCTGTAGCATTGAGGACATGAACAAGTGGATGATGGCTCAACTGAATCATGGCATTTCAGCCGGCGACAGCCAGCGCATATTCTCGAAAAAGGCACAAGAGGAAATGTGGAGTCCGCAAACCATTCTGCCGGTGCGCGGACCTGGCCCGTACAACACCCATTTTTCCGCTTATGGAATGGGCTTTTTTCTGTCGGATGTAAAAGGATACAAACAAGTAGCGCACACTGGTGGCCTGGCAGGCATGGTAACTCAGGTTACGCTGATTCCCGAACTCAACCTGGGTATCGTTGTGCTTACCAACCAGGAAGCTGGTTCAGCCTTCAGCGCGATCACCAACCAGCTAAAAGACCATTACCTGGGCCTCACCGGAACAGACAGGGTGAAGGAATATGGAGAAGCGCTGAAACACCGACAGGAAAATGCGGGCAAGATCGTAGACTCGGTTTGGCACATATCCGATGACGCATACCGCAAAAAATCAACGGCTGCCTTCGCGCCCTATGCAGGCACCTACGAAGACCCATGGTTCGGCAAGGTGACTATATCAGAAAAGAACGGGAAATTATATTTCCTGTCTGCCCGAGCCTATAAAATACAGGGAGAGATGTACTACTTCAGAGGTAACACATTTCTTGTGAAATGGCAGGACCGGAGTATGAACGCAGACGCATTTGTGAGTTTCTGTCTGGACGACGAGGGGCATGGAAATGCCTTTACAATGAAGACTATTTCACCGGCAACCGACTTTAGTTTTGATTTCCAGGATCTGGATTTTAAAAGAAGTGCCAAACCATAAGATCCAGACAGAAGCAGGTCTGGTCTAGCCAATATTTATTTCGTCCACCACACGTTCGCCGAAATAGGTGTTTATTTTCTGAACCAGCAGTTCCTTGCCCGATTGAAGTTCATGCTTCAATGGGGCCACGTCAGTGTAAATGGTTAGTTTCCGGTTGGAGAGATTTATGTTCCTGGTGTATCTGGCAATGGTCTTACCCACTATCTGTTCCCATTCCTCCCGCATACGCAGTTCAAACACCTTGGGCTTCCACTGAGATTTTTCCAGCAAAAGATTTAGCGCTTCGCCTATACTATATGAACCCATCCCTGCAGCCGTTTTTGTGTTGTGGTGTAAAGCTACGAAATCGCGGCGACTACCAATTGTAAACCACCGGAGGATTTATGAGTTCGTACGATGCGCTGAGCACTGCGGCATTGATAAAAGTGACCCCATCTTGTTCCTCAACTCCATAGCCTTCGTGAATGTGTCCGAATAGGTGTAGCCGGGGTTTCAACGCTTTAACTTTTTTCAGCAATATGTCGCAGCCTACGTGTACGCCGCTATGTGTCCGGTCCATGATACCATAAGCCGGTCCGTGTGTTATGAGTATGTCGGTATTGGCAGGTATTAGACTCCATTGTTTTTCCATTTCCGGGCCCGGATGCTTATTAAAAGCCCAGTTATAAAACCAGGTAGAGACTGGAGATCCCCAAATATTGATACCGCCAATTTCCACGCCACTATCCTCCAGATAGGCGACATTAGGCGGAATAATATTTTTTATTTCTGTGGCAGTAGCCTGCTCAAAATAAAAATCATGATTCCCGGCTATCATTATCTTATTTGGGTGTGGCTGTGCCGCAAACCAATCTAGAAAATCCACCACCTGACTTTCCATACCCCGACCTGAAACATCTCCTGCATGAATCAACAAATCGCCATCCGGCAGCTGTAGCTGCTTGTGGTAACCATGTGAATCTGATATAATTACGATCTTCAAAACGACAACAATATATAAATGAAACGCAAAATTAATAAAGGAAAATCTAATTTAAAACCGTTCCTTCAAAGGAATATATATTTAGACTGGGTATTTTTTCGAAATATTAGCCCGGCGAAGTAAAAAGTATTCATATTTTCCCTACCTTTGCAACTCGAAAAATTGTTTTTATTTAAATTTTGATGCAGATGTCTCATTTTACCGCTGAAAAAAAGGCAAATATTTTTAAAACATTTGGTGGCGATGCCACTAACACGGGTTCAATAGAAGCCCAGATTGCTGCTCTTACAGAGCGTATCAATCACATTTCTAACCACCTGAAGCAGAATCGTAAAGATTTCTCCTCAAACCGCGGCTTGATGCAGCTCGTTGGTCGCAGGAAGAGGTTGTTGCATTATCTCAGCAACACGAACCTTGCGTCATACCGTAGTTTAATTGAAAAATTAGGTCTCCGTAAGTAACGGAGTGCCATCTGAGAAGTTCCCAGCTTGTTTAGGTTGGGAACTACTTTTTTATAACATGAAAAAATGATTTTATATGATTCCAAAAGCAATTTCCGTTTCCTACAAACTAGCTGACGGACGCGAAATATCTATTGAAACGGGCCGACTTGCCCGTCAGGCTGATGGAGCTGCAGTAGTTCGTATGGGCAACTGTATGATTTTGGCTACTGTTGTGGCCAACAAGACCCCGAAACCCGGGCAGTCTTTCTTCCCATTAACAGTAGACTATCAGGAAAAATTTGCATCTGCAGGCCGTATCCCCGGCTCTTTCTTTAAAAGAGAAGGTCGCCTCAGTGACTACGAAATACTGATCTCCCGCCTTATAGACAGGGCGCTGAGACCCTTGTTCCCCGACGATTATCTGTGCGAAGTTCAGGTACTGGTTACCATGATCTCTTCAGACCCTGAAATCATGCCCGATTCTCTGGCGTGTCTTGCAGCATCTGCTGCTCTTGCCGTTTCGGACATTCCGATCCAGGAAATTATTTCTGAAGTACGCGTGGGTCGTTTGAACGGTGAGTATATCGTAAACCCAACCCGCTCACAAACTAAAGAACTGGACCTCAACATTATTATCGCTGCCACCGACAAAAACATCATGATGGTGGAAGGCGAAGGAAAAGAGTGTGAGGAAGAAGGCCTGGTAAAAGCCATAGAAATAGGCCACGAGGCCATTAAGGCTCAGGTTACAATACAGGAGCAATTGCGCGACCTGGTGGGCGCCGGTACAAAAAGGTCTTACGACAAACCTTATACCAACCACGTGCTGGAAGCTCGAATAGCTACTTTTGGCAAAGACCGCATCTATGCAATAGCAAAGGCAGGTCTTGGTAAGCACGAACGCAATGATGCTCTGAAACAAGTAGAATCCGATTTTTCGGCATCACTGACCGAAGGCGAACTGACATCGGAAGATGCAAGTCTCGTAGGCCATTACTTCCACGATCTGGGCAAAGCCGTGATCCGCGAAATGATGCTCAACGAGCGTGTACGTCTAGATGGCCGCACACTGGAACAGGTTAGACCACTTACTATTGAGACCGATCTGTTGCCTTCGCCACACGGTTGTTCATTGTTTACAAGAGGTGAAACTCAGTCTTTAACTACAGTTACTTTGGGCACTTCGGATGACGAATTGCTTCAGGAAACTGCTGCTACTTCAGATTATCTGAAATTCATACTTCATTACAACTTCCCGCCATTCTCTACTGGCGAGGTTAAACCAATGAGGGGTCAGTCCCGCAGGGAAGTTGGTCATGGTAACCTTGCTATGAGGTCCCTCAAGCAAATGTTGCCTGTAGACTATCCCTATACTGTTCGCGTAGTTTCAGATATTCTGGAATCAAACGGTTCTTCTTCAATGGCTACCGTATGTGCAGGTTCACTGGCACTTATGGATGCAGGCGTACCCTTCCCCAAACACGTGAGTGGTGTGGCAATGGGTCTTATTTCCGGCGACAATGGCCGTTTCGCAATTCTTACAGACATTCTGGGCGATGAAGATCACCTGGGTGATATGGACTTCAAGGTTACCGGTACCCGCGATGGTATCTGCGGTATTCAGATGGACATTAAAGTAGATGGATTGAGCATGGACGTAATGCGGCAGGCACTGGATCAGGCTAAGAGAGGCAGATTACACATCCTTGACGCGATGTACACTGCGATCGAAGCACCAAGGGAAGAACTGAAACCTCATGCTCCGCGTATCGAACAAATGACGATCAGTCGCGAATACATTGGTGCAGTGATAGGCCCGGGTGGAAAGATCATCCAGGAAATGCAGCGTGAAACCGGCACCAACATCAATATCGAAGAAGTTGGCGAACAGGGCGTGATCAAGATCTTCTCTGCAAACAAGGAAGGTATTGAGAAAGCCAAAGCCCGCATCAAAGAAATTGTATGCGAACCCGAAATTGGCGAAACATACGAGGGTACGGTGAAAAGCATTGTTCCATTCGGCGCATTCGTAGAATTCATGCCTGGCAAACAAGGCTTGCTCCATATCTCTGAAGTGAGCTGGAAACGCCTCGAAAACCTGGATGGTGTCATGAAGGAAGGTGACAAGGTAATGATCAAACTTACCGGTACCGACCCCAAGACTGGCAAGCTCAGGCTTAGTGCCAAAGCACTGCTTCCAAAACCAGAAGGCTACGTGGAACCGGAAAAACGCGAACACCGTGAAGGCGGTGGTGACCGCGGTAATCGCGGACCAAGACCCGGCGGCGGCAGTCATAGGGGTGGTGATCATCACAAGCATGAAAACAACAAAGACTAATCATACTTGATACATAAAAAAAGCGCGAACCCAAACAGTTCGCGCTTTTTTTATGTATCCGGTAAGTCAAATGTCGTAAGTGATCCCTTCCACCGCGATCTGGGAATTCACAAATATTTCTCGGGCCTCTTCTTCAAACTTTTCAAGCTCTTTATACTTAGACGAAAAATGCCCCAGCAGCAACTGATTGCACCCGGCCATTTGCGCTATCTGTGCAGCCTGGCCGGCAGTACTGTGAAAACGTTGAAAGGCCTTTTCTGCGTCGGCCTCCAGATAGGTGCACTCATGGTAGATGGTGTCTGCACCTTTTATGATATCCATGTAGCTATCTGTAAAGAGTGTATCTGCACAATATGCATACTTTAATGACTTCGGTCCTTCCTCAGTAACCAATTCATTTTTTACAACATTGCCATCAGGACCCACATAGTCTGCACCTGCTTTTAACGCTTCATAACTGGCGGTTGGAATGTCGAGTTCACGGCACTTTTCTACCAGCAATTTCCGCCCCCTGGTTTTTTTCTGTACCAACAATCCGCAACAATTTATGCGGTGCGCAACCGGGAAACTTGTAAGCGTGAAGTAAGCGTTGTCCACCAGTACATCCGTCGCACCCGAAAGAGGATAAAAATTCAGGGGGTAAGACAATTTAGTTTCTGCGACCCTCAGAATTTCGTTAATGATGCCAAACAGAGCGGAGGGGCCATACAAATACAGCGGAGCAGTGCGCCCCAGCAAACTCATGCTATTCAGTAGTCCCGGCAGGCCAAAATAATGATCGCCATGCAAATGGCTGATGAATACATGGTGAATGTTACGCCACCGTATGCCATAACGCTGCATCTGGTTTTGGGTACCTTCTCCACAATCTACCAGAATCATCTCGCCGTACACAGTCACTATCTGTGCGGTCGGGTGCCGCCCAAATGCAGGTAAAGCCGAGTTATTTCCCAGTATCGTAACTTTCATTCGGTTCTATTTTTTTATTTGCAGAAACAACCGGAGCCACAGCCTATTCCTCGCCCAGCAAGTCCCGCTCCAGTATTTCCATACTCACTATATCTATTGCTTCTACCATTCTTGGCGCCAGGTTCAGAAGCAGGTCTTTCTCTTCCATGTGCAACGTATTCAGCACGCTCTGGGCCGGTTGTGTGAATACCAGGGAATTATTGTTGCTATAAGATTCTTCGTGCCATTCAACCAACTTATCCACGGCTTCCGGATCACACTCGCCTACCTCCGCTAAATCAATAATCAGGTTCTGACTGCCTAATTGCCCCTCCTTTCCTAGTCTTACCCGAAGGTTATCTGCCAAAATAGCACTTAAAACCTCTACAACTGGCGTAATGATAGAAAAAGTTTCTCTGGTCTCAATTTTGACTTCCATTGTTTAAGATTTACGATCTTCCAATTCAGGACAAGTCCCAGGCGTTGGTGTCAGAAACCAGTATGTTACGGCCTGACAACGCCTCCAGATATACGGCTTCTTGCAAATAGCCAGCGGATGCGTTCCTGATTTTCAACGGTTGTAAATTACGTTTTATTCAGTTAACTTTATCAATAAATAAGGAAACTCAATGGATTCAAATTTCTCGCCTAAAGTTAAAGAGATCATTTCATATAGTCGTGAGGAAGCACTGAGGCTGGGCAACGATTTCATAGGAACGG
>CAIYJV010000074.1 GCA_903926605.1 uncultured Bacteroidota bacterium | reverse complement strand
GAGTGCCGCTGTTGTTTTTTACACTGCTCAGGGTTTGGTTGTGCTGGGCCATGTATTTGCGTACAAATTCGTTTACGAAGTCTGTTTTTTCGCCGAAATATTCATATTCTCCTGCAAGGGGTACGTGGCGATATGGCAGCAATGAATCCAGAGTTTTAGGCGTGATCACCGGCTTTACCGGTATAGCAGCATTGCTGGCCAGTTTAGAATTTGGCTGATTGCCCACCATTGTTATTACCGTATCCGCTTTGCCCGCCTTGGTTTCCCGGGGTAGCGGTATGATAGTCACTTTCGGCTTCTGCTGGGCAATAGCCAGCGAAAAGCCGAAAGTGCAGCATATTAAATACAGATATTTTTTCATGGTTTCGACAGTCGTTAAATGGTAAAATAAGGGAGATTCCTAATAGAGCCTAAATAGGGATATCCGCCGGGTATTACCGGTTAAAAGGCACAACTATGCGTTGTTTGAAGTAGTCTGTGAACCGGTGGGAGACTGGATTTTTTCCTTGTCCTTCATGCCCGATTCAATCTCGTTCTTAATACCGTCTTTTGCGTCGTTAAACTCGCGAATGCCTTTGCCCAGGCCTTTTGCCAGCTCCGGAATTTTTTTTCCGCCAAAGAAAACGAGTACGATTATTACAAGCCAGATCATGTGTGGACCTGAGAAAAGTTCGAGTAATACTGGTCTGATGGTCAAGAATTGCATAATGATTTTTTTTAAAACTACCGGACAAAAATAGCCCATTTTTGTGACATCGCAGTTGGTTTTTTTGTTAACAGACCACTTTTAACAGTTTTTGCCTTGGCGGAACAACTATTGTGCTACTACCCCGTCGACCTTGGTTTTCTGCACCACAAGCAATCTGGAAGTGGGCATTCGGCATAGTGCTTATAGCAGGTGGCACCGCCCAAAAAGGTTATAACGGAATTGTACCGATCGGCATATTTTGAAAATTCAACAAAATTACCCGGAATGTCCAGGGTCGCATTGCTAAAAAATATGTTTTGTAGCCTTAAAGGCAGTATTGTCCGGAGTTATCAAAGATAGAGTAAGATATCGAAAATATGAATTTACGATTTTTCCCCGGAAGTGGTTGAGATTTTTTGTGACAGATCTTTCGCCCAGAGCAGGAAGATTTCTTTTTCCCGGGCGGTTAGCCCAGCGTTCTTATGGATCCACAGATATGAATCCATGGGCATTTCGCCTTCTTCAACCTCGCCGGCACATTTTTTTAGTTTACGGGCCTGACGTTGAGCTGTGTATTTGCCGAATTCCGAAAAATTGACATGGTGTTTCCCTTCTTCTATATGGTCGTTCAGCCAAAACCCTATTGGCTGAATATTATTATACCAGGGGTAGGTAGTATTGTTGCTGTGGCAATCGTAGCAGGCTTTGTGCAGAATGTTGCTAATCGTGTCTGGTGTGCTGTAAAGTTTGGTTATATCGTCGTTGGTCACCAACGGATTATTGTTTTTTGCAGGGTGGTATATTTGCACCAAAACCAGTGCAACAAAAAGAACCACCAAAAAACGGTTCGTCAGTAATTTTATTTTTTTACCGTCCATGAAACACAAAGTAAACGTTTTGCAGTTAAAATAATAACGTGATTTGAATATTTATTTGAATTATATTTATAAGTTTGATTTTCATTTAATGTATTGCCAGTCAGTTTTTTGCGCAAAGTATTGCCTCGTGGGTGGTGCCGCAATGGCCGGATGTTGGAATTGCAGATGGGGTATTTCTCAGATTGCAGTAACTTTGGAAGAATGAACG
>CAIYJV010000073.1 GCA_903926605.1 uncultured Bacteroidota bacterium | reverse complement strand
GCCATAAAGACAATTCTGATAGTAGCCTCTGAAAGGCGCTACTAATGATTGAAAAGCAAATGGCGCAGATTGCGAAAAATGAACAGCGGTATCTACTCTTGGTGTTACATTATTGTTTTGTCCTCCGAAAATGTAAAGCACCTTTTCATCCCCCCCGCTATGGGCGCCGCTTATCTGTGTAACAAGTGTAATATACTTGTATATCGGTTGGTGGTAACTCACATTAAATGAGGCTGCGTACACAAATGCCTCCTGCTGGCTAAATCCCTTAAAAAGGTCAATTCCTACTCGCGCTTTTACTCCCTTAAACAGTTGAGGTACGGTAGGTGTCAACTTATTTAACTGGTAAGACAACGTATTGATTGACCATGAACTGGCTAATGACGGGAAATCAAGCGTGTATTTATCGGTTGCTAAAAAAATGGTTCTGTCATACCGGACGGCAGAATGAAATTCGAAGGCGGAATAATAAGTAATAGGCTCCCGGAGAAAAAATTCGTAATAGTGTGTTTTTACCTTAGCATTGTTAGGATATGGGTTTCCGTGTTCATCCACCCAGTTGCGACTAGGATCTGGCTTTAGTGTCTCGACCTTCCGGAAGTAAGACAGCCCCCAGTCAACCTTTTTTTCTTTGTTTTCGTATTTCGCGAAAAAGTCGCTGCCGTCTGTTGCTGCGGGCAGTCTGTAGGCAAGACAGAAATTGTGGTTTTCGAGCAAGTCTGTAAACCCACCCTTTGTCATTCCTCCAACCTCCGGAAACTTAAATTCCCCCTGGTAGTTCAGGTAGGGCTGGTATTTGTTGATGAAATAATCGTTGTTTACCTGCGCTGTGAAGTAGGCGCTATGAAGTTGAAGTACATACGGCACAACTTTGTCTTTTGATTGTGGAACAACCTTTGACTTTTTTTTCGATTTTTTATCGACTTTCTCTGCCTGTTGCATGTAGGAGAAAACGTTGTCCATGAAGTAGTGCGTTGTGTCCTTTGCCTTGTTTAGCATTGAATCCTCTCTCATGCGGGCAGCCAAATCTTTCTGATAGTCTTTTAGCCACGGCGGTGGCGTACTTGCTTTCGTCGTTTTTCGCTCCGTAAGCCAATCGTTTCGTTTTACCAGCGAAAAGTGAATGCTGTCGTCAGCTCCCTTAAATGTGCAAATCTGATCCGATCCGGATAAGTACTGCATTGGTGCGTATAACCCCTCATCAGTTTTGGTGTTTTTTGAGGGGTCAAACAAGGTATATCGTTCCTGTCCGCTAGTAGTCGTTGTAAGCAATATCTTTCTGTCATTGAGTAATATGGGTTTATCCCAATTGACATAGTTGACAGTATCGATCAGTATTGGTTTTATTTCCCGGCCATCCGTTTTGTACAGTCCCTGCCATAAAGTATCGTGTTTGTAACCTACCCCAATGAGATAAATGCGCCGTTCGCGATAGATTTCAGGGCGCTCTGATATGAAGTACAGTTCGTCTTTCTTGCCACTGGAGACAGGGTGGGCATCATCATATTCGTCATCAGTAAAGGCTGTATATTTTTCTTTAAAATCATTGTACTCCACAATGTCCGATTGCCCTTTTCGGTATCCCGACAGTAAAAATTCATTGTCAGACAATGGCTGGAAATCTAATATGCCGTCCGCCCCAACAATTATTGCATTGTCCTGCTTTTTGCCATCGGGAGTATATCTTGCTATTTCAATTTTCCCCTTACGCGATTTTGCTACGAAAAGTTGCAGACCATCTTTGTGCCATTGTAATATCGGATACGGGTCTGGGCTGTGGTCGTCAATCCAAGGGGGGAGCTTGTACGAAGTAACCTTTTGAGTAATGTTATCCTTTATGTTGTAAATGTAAACTGACATCGTACCTGTTTTGAAAACTGTATAGGCTACAAATGTTTTGGCGGGGTTTATTATTGCCTTTGTCCCTAGCCCCTTACGTTTGGGGATGACTATTTCTTCTTGGCGGGTATTGCTTAATTTTTCATCATGCCCAAATCGTTTTTGGTAGAAATTAAAACACTGCGACTCCACAGAATCGAGGCTATGCTTGGTGATCAATCTGATTGCTCGAGGTAGTGATTTTTTCTTTTTTAATTGAAAGAATGTTTGAGCAACTGCTTTCTGAAAAAAATTATGATCCAGAAAATAACAAAAAGCCTGACCAGCCAGCCTGGGTTCGTAGTTGGTTACATCCGACCAACTGCCGAAAGACCGTTCCTCGAAACTGTTTCTGCACTTGTCTTCGGCCTGTATGGTCCAGCCATTGGCATTGTAGCGGATTGCACCTTCTTTGTACCAGAACGGAATGTCATTTACACCGCTTGATTTTTTTGTATTAGCGGAAGTTGATTTTTTTTCTTCTTTTTCTCCCACTTTGAGTTGCGACTCCCACAACGATCTGGACAATCCTTCGTAAAGCTGATGTTTCAGATCTGCGTAACTGCCGTCGTAAAATAATACGATACGAGTGCCTTTTTGTATAAACGTGGGTAACGTTAGCTTTTGTGGCTCATATCCGCCGATGTTAGACTCGTAATATTGTGTGACGGAAGGGTATAAAATAATGTTTAGATCCTTGGGTAATTCCAGAATGGTTGCAGCTTTTATC
>CAIYJV010000072.1 GCA_903926605.1 uncultured Bacteroidota bacterium | reverse complement strand
CTTTGAAAAGAGCAGTAAAAGTGAACGTGATTTTACTTTACTGAGCAGTAGAAAGAGGAAATCGGGAGATAGGCTTTAAACAAACATACTTTCAGGGTCTGTTTGTTTTTTTATCCCCTGAAATTTACCAAAAAAATTGTGCGAAATACCATTATGGAACAGAAAATATTCAGTAACCAGGACGCCGGTATAGCGGAAGCCGAACAACTTTGGGAGAAATGTCTCGTCATTATCAAGGATAATGTGAATTGGAGATCATTTCAAACTTGGTTTGAGCCGGTTAAGGCCGTATCGCTGAATGATAACGTCCTGACTCTGCAAGTGCCCAGCCAGTTTTTCTACGAGTGGCTTGAAGAGCATTATGTAGAGCTGATGGGTAAGACTATAAAGAGGGTACTGGGCAGGGAAGGCAGACTGGAATACCGTATCATGATGGAAAATTCGGTATCGCAACGCAACCCCGCATCGGTAAGCATGCCGGGTAGCCCATTCCCCCGTTCTGCACGTGAGTCTGTATATGTAGATATGCCGCTTAAAGTAAGTGACCCTTATAATGTAAAGAATCCCTACGCCATACCCGGTCTTAAAAGAATGCACATAGACCCACAGCTCAACGCCAATTACACCTTTGATAATTATGTAGAGGGCGATTGCAACCGGGTAGCACGTTCGGCCGGCATGCATGTAGCACAGAAGCCCGGTACCACATCTTTCAATCCGCTTGTGGTATATGGTGGAGTAGGATGGGGCAAAACACATCTGGTACAGGCTATTGGCAATGAAGTAAGACGTTTGTTTCCAAACAAGTCTGTATTATATGTAAGTGCCGAGAAGTTCATCAATCAGTTCATTGACCACTCCAAAAATCACGAGATCAATGATTTTATCCACTTCTATCAGTTGATAGATGTGCTGATCATGGACGACATACAGCTCTTTGTGACCGCGCCAAAAACACAAGATGTTTTCTTTGCGATATTCAACCACCTGCAGCAAAGTGGAAAGCAGATCATCCTTACCAGCGACACCGCACCACGCGATCTGGAAGGTATGCAGGAGCGTTTGCTGAGCAGGTTCCGCTGGGGTCTGAACGCCGACATACAGGCGCCAGATTTTGAAACACGTCAGGCAATACTGAGAATGAAGATGAAGCATGAGGGGCTGGAGATTCCTGAAGAGATTGTAAAGTATATTGCCTACAACATACAAAGCAACGTAAGGGAACTGGAAGGCGCACTCATTGCATTGTTTGCACAGGCAACGCTGAACAATAAAGAAATAGACATAGAACTGGCAAAGCGCGTGATGAAGAATTTTGTGAAGAACGCAGCCCGTGAAATGACTATAGAGAACATTCAGAAAATGGTTTGCGACTTTTATCATGTAGACTACCAGAAGCTGATGACCAAAACCCGTAAAAGGGAAGTGGTATTGGCCAGACAGATCACCATGTATTTTGCAAAGATCTACACCAAGCAATCGTTGAAGACCATAGGCGAGCATTTTGGCGGCTTTGACCATACCACGGTCATACATTCCTGCCAGACCGTTAAGAACCTTATGGAGACCGATAGCGATTACAAAGAGAGCCTTTTGGAGATACAGCAGAAAGTGCAACTGGCCAGTACTTAGAAAATAGTTTGCAAAAAAAAAGAAATCAGGCAATTAGAATTTGAATTGTAAATAAACGGACGTACATTTGCAGTCCGAAAAACAAACAGGCGATTGAAAAATTACCTGAAAGGTGAGGTGGGAGAGTGGCCGAATCCAATAGTTTGCTAAACTGTCGTACGCCCTAAAGTGTACCGCGGGTTCGAATCCCGCCCTCACCGCAGCAAACACAGAGTACCCGGGGAGTAGCGCAGGCCGGTAGCGCACCTGGTTTGGGACCAGGGGGTCGCAGGTTCGAATCCTGTCTCCCCGACTT
>CAIYJV010000071.1 GCA_903926605.1 uncultured Bacteroidota bacterium | reverse complement strand
CCCCGCCTGCCAGAGACGGGCCGACGATACGCAATTCCCCCTTCGAAGGGGGCAAGGGGGATGTAATAAACTTGCACACACCCCATCGTCAAGCTCCCCGCCTGCCAAGGAGGGGCCGATGGAACAAAGCGCGCAGCCTTTGTTGCATCGGGGGTGGTCGCTGCTGAGCATTGTACCACAGTCCAGCCCAAGCACGCTCACTCAAACAATTACCTGTCTGAACTGGGATTCTTGAGATGGTTGGGATTGGTGGGATTTCACCACAAACACCACACCACCGGCAAACCCCCGCCTGCCAGAGACGGGCCGACGATACGCAATTCCCCCTTCGAAGGGGGCAAGGGGGATGTAATAAACTTGCACACCCCCCACCGGCAAACTCCCCGCCTGCCAAGGAGGGGCCGATGGAACAAAGCGCACAGCCTTTGTTGCATCGGGGGTGGTTGCTGCTCAGCATTGTACCGTAGTCCCGCCCAAGCACGCTCACTCAAACAATTGCCTGTCTGAACTGGGATTCTTGAGATGGTTGGGATTGGTGGGATTTCACCCAAACACACCCCATCGTCAATCTCCCCGCCTGCCAGAGACGGTCCGACGATACGCAATTCCCCCTTCGAAGGGGGCAAGGGGGATGTAATAAACTTGCACACACACCACCGGCAAACTCCCCGCCTGCCAAGGAGGGGCCGATGGAACAAAGCGCGCAGCCTTTGTTCCATCGGGGGTGGTCGACGGTCATTGCACTTTTCAGCACCGTTCAAATTTTGTATCATACCCATGCAAAACATATACAGCCACAAATTTCCACAACCACCCCGCCTGATTTCTGTAAGTAACTTTGTGTCATCCGTTGCACAATTGTTCCGGTAATCCTGCTCTTTTATTAAATGCTCAAATAAATATGAATAGAAAATACCGTAACCACTTGTCCGTCTGATGTAACATTTGTTACCCTACCCAAATAGACAATCAACAAAATATACAATTAATTTTTCAGCACATGTAACCTAAAACAAGGATTTGTTACCTGAAAACAAAAAAATTGCCCGATTTTTAAAAATTTGTCTAAATCCGATTCTCACGCTCAAAATATTATTTTAAATTTATGAAAACGATATATGAAATATCATTAACCAGCACGTACAAAAACGTAAACAGCCGGGCGTAAAACAGCCGGTGCCGACACACCCGGGCTACAACCGCGAAAACATTGAAAATTAAGTGGTGTTCAATTATCGGGGAGAAATTTCGATATGCCCTATTCTAACTGTTTGCATATTAAAACCGCCTTTTTTAGTTAAGTTTGCACAATTTGTTTTTTCAATGACTCCTACTATTTCTGATTTCCCCGCCTGGTTAATGCTCGCTGATGGTACTGCTTTCGAAGGACGCGCTTTTGGCGCCCGTGGCACAGCCGGTGGCGAAATATGTTTCAATACGGGTATGACCGGTTACCAGGAAGTTTTTACCGATCCTTCTTACACCGGGCAGGTCCTGATCATGAACAACGCCTACATAGGCAACTACGGGGTAAAGGGCACGGATGTGGAGAGCGATTCTGTGAAGATCAGTGCGCTCATCGCCAAAAATGTGTCGGCACGTTTTTCGAGAATGGTTGCAGACGACAGTTTGAACAACTATCTGGAAAAAAACAACATCGTGGGTATCCGGGATGTGGATACGCGTGCACTGGTACAGCATATCCGCAACAAAGGCGCTATGAATTGCGTCGTGTCAACCGAGCATTCAGACGTCACCGAGCTCAGGAAGGCGCTTTCTGCGGTTCCGGATATGGATGGACTTGAACTTTCGTCACGGATCAGTACCACCACCCCATACGAGGTAGGCGACCCGAATGCAGCTATCAGGGTGGCTGTGCTGGATTTTGGTGTAAAAAAGAACATTCTTTCCTGCCTTGCAAGTCGTGGTGCATTCCTGAAGGTATTCCCCGCAAAAACGACATTGTCCGATTTGCTGGCGTTCAATCCGGATGGTTTCTTCCTTTCCAACGGCCCCGGAGATCCCGGTTCTATGGATTATGCAGTAAAGACCGTAAAGGATATTCTTACCACCGGCAAACCTCTTTTCGGTATTTGTCTGGGCCATCAGTTGTTGGCTCGTGCCAACGATATTCCCACTTTCAAAATGCACCATGGGCATCGCGGACTAAACCACCCCGTGATCAATCTGGTGACTGGAAAGGCGGAGACCACCACGCAAAACCATGGGTTTGGCGTAGATCCCGAGGCAGTGAAAAATAATCCTGGCGTTAAAGTCACCCACTTGAACCTGAACGACAACTCGATCGAGGGTATCCGTATGACGGGATATCCTGCATTTTCCGTTCAGTATCATCCGGAAGCTACTCCTGGTCCGCACGACTCCAGATATCTTTTTGATGATTTTTTACAGTTGATACAGGCGCACAAAACCAAGGCATAACCGAACTCTTTTTGCTTTAATTTCCTATGAAAACGGAAAAAATTCTCATCATTGGCGCCGGCGGACAGATCGGCGTTGAGTTGACCCAGGCACTACGCAATGTATATGGCGTAAACAACGTGATCGCATCGGACATTAGGGAAGCGCATCCGCTTTTACAAGGTGGGCCATACGCCATGCTGAACGCAATGGATGCAGTGGCCACACTTGAATTAGTACGGAAGGAGGGGATTACACAGATATACTTGTTGGCAGCGTTGTTGTCGGCCACCGGAGAGAAAGACCCCAAGCGTGCGTGGGAAATTAATATGCAAAGCCTGTTGCAGATATTAGACCTCGGCGTCCAGGAAAAACTTACAAAAATTTACTGGCCCAGTTCTATCGCAGTTTTTGGAACTACGACGCCACATGATAATACGCCGCAAAAGACCGTTATTGAGCCACGGACTGTTTATGGCATCAGCAAGTATGCCGGCGAGCTTTGGTCACAATATTATAACCAGCGCTGGGGCCTCGACGTGCGCAGTCTGCGCTATCCCGGCCTTATTTCGTGGAAGTCGGCTCCGGGAGGCGGCACTACCGACTACGCTGTAGAGATTTATCACGAAGCCCTGAAACGCAAGCAATACACCTGCTTCCTGTCTGAGCAGACCTATCTACCCATGATGTATATGGATGACGCCATACGCGGCACCATAGAACTGATGGAAGCGCCCGCTGAGAAAATAAAAAGCCGTATGGCTTATAATCTTTCGGCCATGAGTTTTTCACCCGCCGAGATCGCACAGTCTATTCGCGCTCATATTCCGGATTTTTCAATCAGCTACGCTCCTGATTTCCGCCAGCAAATAGCCGACGGATGGCCCAAAAGTATAGACGACACCGCAGCACGGCAGGATTGGGGATGGCAGCACAAATTTGATCTGGACACCATGACCGCAGATATGCTGCATCATTTAGGATAGTACCAAACGCCACCCTTGCTCAAATACCGGAAATTCAGATGCTTTGCCCGCGGGTGAGATACAGATTGGGTATTTTTACCGTGAACGTACTTCCCTTTCCTGGTTCTGAGGTAACTTCTATTTTCCCGCCCAGCTTCAACACGTTTTGTTTTACGATGTAGAGTCCAAGCCCGCTGCCCTCGCTGCTTACAGAATTCCGGTAGAACATATCGAAGATTTGATCTGTTTTGTCTGCCGGTATTCCTTCGCCATTGTCTGAGACTTCTATCTGGGCAAAGTCATCATCGCACCTGTACGAGAACCGTACAAACGAATTGTGTATCTGACGGCGGTATTTTACAGCATTTGAGATCAGGTTATTGAGTACAGTTACTATAGCCGTCTTGTCACTGACCAAATCGGTGAAGGCGTCTATGGACGAACTGTGGTGCAGGCTTCCTGTTCCTTTTATAAAACCAATGCTTTCTATAATATCGGCATAGATCTCCTCAATGTTTATAGGTTCAGGTTTCACCTGCATCCTGTTGCTCTTGGAGTAGTCTATGATGCTCCTGATTACATTGTCCAGACGGAAAATGCTTTTTTCCATCATGTCCATGTACAGCGTCATTTCGTCGTTATCAGTTACCGATTCCCGGATAATGTCTATTAAGCCCAGCACGGACGTAAGAGGCGCGCGCAGGTCGTGCGACGTACGGTATACAAATTTGTCGAGTTCGGAATTTATCAGCTGCAGTTCTTCGTTTTGCGAAACCAGTTTTTCCTCCGCCATTTTGCGCTCCTGAATATTTCTGAAAATGGAGAGAAGCCCAAAATGACCATTGCTCAACTCTATCAGAGAACTATTGACCTCAAAGGGCACTGAGTCGCCGTTTGTATTGATTATGGAAATTTCAAAAACTATGGTTTTTGTGCCGGTTTCCCTGCACTCCTTAAATTTCGCCTTTATCTGTTCTTTGTCGGGAATAAAATCAAAAATACTTCGTTGCAGGTAATCCTGTTCGGTGAGGTTAAAGTACTCCAGTCCCATTTGGTTCACATAGTGAAATGCACCACGGAAGTCGCATGATATGATAATGTCCTTCGCTGTTTCTGTGAGAGAACGGTACTTCGATTCTTCAATTCTAACTTCGTTGAGTAGCTGGAATGAATTGATGCTTTCTGCGAACTTGACAGAAATCTGCTTCAACAGTTTCTTGTCTTCATTGGTCCATTGCCGGTCGTAGCTGCACTGGTCAATACCCAGTATCCAGGGTTTTCCACGTTTTGGCCTGACAACGATTCCCAGAGCAGATTTGTATGTGATACGCCGCATTTCTGTCAGCGAATCGTTACTTTCTTTGTTGCTTTCCAGCAGCAGCGGTTCGTTGGTACTCAGCAACATGATATCTTCAGCCCGGTCCTCGTCGGTAAGCGGATATTCCGTGCCAACTTCGAATACGCCAGGGTATTCTGGTTTGCAAATTTTCATCTCCAGTTTCCAGGTTTTCGATTCCGGGTCACAGGGATGAATGAGCCAGGTTCGGTCGGCATTGAAGATTGCCAGCATTTCAGAGAGAAGCTGGGTAAAAACATCTTCCATAGACCCATTGCCACCCATGCTTATCAGCAGGCTGTTTATTTTGTCTGTATTTTCCAGGAAAGCCAATGAGGACATCACTTGTTCTTTGGCTTTTTTTCTGTTTAAGGTTCCTGCGATAATATTGGTTACAGACTCCAGAAATTGTACTTCGGTCTGGCTGAATTCATGACCTGCATTAAGATAAACGATAAGCACGCCCAGCACTTCTTGCTGATAGAGAATTGGCACACAATAATGCCCGTGCTCCGGCATGCCCGGAAAGCTCACGTCGTGTAAATCGGTTAACTCGTTTATGAAAATGGTTTCTTTATTTTGTGCTGCGCGACCGCACAGGCACTTGCCAAACGGCGTTACAGCACAAATGTCTTTAATGACCGGATTGAAGTTGGCAGAAGTAGTAAGCACCAGATTTTTGCCAGAGCTATCTGTAATAAAAATTGCCCCTTGTTGTTTCAGGTCGATAAACGGTGATGAAATAATAATTTGCAGTACTTCGTCCAGAAACTCCTGAATGGAATTGTTGGTGAGT
>CAIYJV010000070.1 GCA_903926605.1 uncultured Bacteroidota bacterium | reverse complement strand
GAAGAATACTTTCAGACAGATTGCTTTCCACGCTTATTTGGATATTGTTTCTCTTCGGCAAATTTATTTCGGATCAAAGCCAAAAACGCCTCAAATTCAGCCAACAAAACATCTCTTTTTGCAGTTGAAACTTGATTGGAATTATCAACAGACTTCAATGCTTCAAAGCTTGTAAATTTTGACAACTTGGCCATTGCAGATCTAGTTTCGAATAACTAACCTAATTAACAATAAAATCAGACATCTATTACCAATCACAAATATACGTAAAAGCAAACTGTTTCCAAAACTTTAGTTCTGCTGGCCTACCAACATATCAATCAAAATAAACTTCAAAAAATTCCTCCTATAGTGCTACCCACCACGTATTTCTCGCGGCCATTTTACCCCACATCTTAAAACTTTCTGACACGGTCTCCACGAGTACCTTTTGATTCACTTTCTTCCCTTTTTCAACAATGTCAAAGTCTTCCGGTTTAGGGGCCATTTTAGTCACACTATTGGCCACCCAGGTGGTGTGTAGTCTCGGCACAGCCAGTTCAAGGATCATTCCTGGCAATCCGCTGAACATTTCGGGGCCACCGCTTACGGGTATTTCTTCGGCATAGAAAGCCACTACGTATACAGAGTCCAGTATCTTGCTCACTGCTTTGTGGCATTTATAACCCGCTATGGTCCTGATCTCGTCTTTCTCCTGCCAGTCCAGTTTGCGGGTGCTATCCAGCACCAGGAACTTGGTCTCGAACACACCCTTCAGCGCCTTTACAGAGTCTTTTTTAAAGTAGGTTACGACGGTATTCTCGCCTGCAGGTCCGCTACCCATCATTTTCAGAGGGCCTTCCAGTTCTACTTTTTTGCCCGGTTTGTAGATACAACGACCGGGCTCGAACTCCATTTCGAAATAGGTGCTTACAAACTTGGGCAGTTGCGACTTCATGCGGTTCATGAATTCATTTTCTTCCATTTCTGCAAACTGCGCCTGAATATTGATCTTTCGCTCAAATTCTATTTTCCCGGTATGCACCAGTTGCGCCCTGAGTATTGGCGCAAGCAGTAAACCGGAGAGTAGTAACAAGTATTTTTTCATAGTATGCTGTTCTGACGTTAAGGATTGACTTAGTGCATCATCATGGGTGGTGGCGTCGGCAAGGCGGCTCCGTTCTTGGTAAAGTTCCAGATCAGGTTGAGCATCCCATACCGGCGAATGGTGTTATAGTTGTTTTCGGTGACAATGCCACTCTGTGCAATGCGACTGTAGCCCAGGTTCTGATTCAGTATATCGAATATCGAGGCCTTGAGTTCCAACTGACTCTTTTTGAGGAACTTACGACCTACAAATGCGTTCCATTTCACCACATTGTTGTTGCGGTCGAACAATGCCGTTTTCTGCCTTAACAAAAGATCTACAGATGTGCCGATCTCGAACTTGGCAGGCAGTTGAACCGTCCCGGAAAACTGTGAAGTAGACGACCAGTAACTGGTACTGTAGGTACTGATGGTGGCATGGTTGTCGTTGTAAGTAATATTGCCCTCAAAATTGAGGTCTAATTTCTTCTCCTTTTCATAGCTGATGTATGGACCAATGCCGTAGCTGTTGTTGTTGTTCAGGTTATTTTGTCCGTTGATGGTGTTGTGTATATGACTAAGTACCGTACTCCCCTGCAGTCCAAGGTCTACATTGTATTTCTTGAGCCTGAATCCATAGCCCATGAATCCCGAACCGGTATAATTACCGTCTACGTTGATGTATTGCGTAGTGTTGATACCGTTCTGTGACAGCATGGCCGTTGAAAAACCATTGTTCATAGTACTGAAATTGAAACTGGACCAGATGAACCGCTGGGTAAGTATCTTAAAGTCGTTATAACGAACTGAAAATGTATTGACAAACTCTTGTTTCAGATCAGGATTACCAATGGTAATATTGAGTGGGTCATTATTCTGCCGCAAGGGCTGTATCTGACTTATAGATGGCTGCTGTGTACTGCCCTGGTAGGTGATATACAGGTTGGTTTGTTTGCTGAATTTGTAGTTGAACACCACCATTGGGAAGAAATTCACGAAGTTTCGGGTAGTGAGACTGTCATTGTGAAACAGGTTGGTCTGGCGCCAGTCTGCATTGGCCACGCTACCACCGAACGAAAAGTTTATTTTCTCGTACACGAACCTCATGGTCGCGCCACCGGTCTGGGTAAGAATATTGTACTTATAGTTGCTGCTGAACACGGAATCGAGCAGGCCGGTGGCATTGTCGTAGCTTGAGTTTTTTGAGAGACTGTTGTTCACGGTAACACCATAGTTGAATTCGAGGTAGCTTTTCTTTGACACCGGTTCCGTGTAAGTTAATTTTCCTGCAAATGCCTGTGTATAGGAATTGGCCTTTTTCTCCTGGTCAGTCAGCGGTGCCGCTATCGTGTCCGGGCGGTGGGTGATGCTATCGGTCGCAAAGACGCTGGTGTTCGAAAACAGGTTACCATCGCTGTTGTTATCCTTGTAGTTCTCTTTAAAATCCAAACTGATGGTGCGGCCTTTTTTGGTAAATCTGTGTTTTAAGATAAGATCT
>CAIYJV010000069.1 GCA_903926605.1 uncultured Bacteroidota bacterium | reverse complement strand
GATAAATGAACTCTTCTTCATAGCCATCATGCCATGGGAATTTGTTATTCCTGTCAGTCCACACTAATTGTAGTGCTGGGAATTCTGCTCCATTATTAAACCAAATTGCATAACCAAAATAGTCTTGGATGTTCCGTAGGTCTACGGAAATCAATTGTGAATTTCCTTCGGTAAAGAAATCCGAATATGGAGTACCCATTAGGTACTGTTTGCCATTTTTGATATTCTCCCCGGCAATATTTAGTATAGAGTGAAGTGTTTTAACAGACAACCCAAATGATATGATCTCAGGCTGATTATAGTTTTTCCACAAGCCAATTGTGTACGCAAATGAAGGGAGGTATTCTGTCGCCTCAATCATCACGACCGACCAACCGACCTCGTTAATGTCTTTAATTATCTTATTATCTGCGTTATGGCAATCATGAGACTGTAGATCACTCATTTGAGTTTTTGATAATAAAGATATAAAGGTTCGACTATATAGTACGATTGGAAAAACAAAACCCTTGCTCAGCAAGGGTTTTGTAAAGTGTAGCACGTACGGGAGTCGAACCCGTCATTCCTCCGTGAAAGGGAGGCGTCTTAGCCGATTGACCAACGCGCCATTTCTTGGTCTTTCAACATCCAACACTGGTGTCTTTTGTTGTTTTTCGGAGCGCAAAGATACGGGTTTATTTTGCGTGACAAAATTTTTCGTCTGCTTTTTTGGGATATTTTTTTGTGTTATTAATTCCGGGCTCGTGTATATGGTCTTTCGAGGCTAAGCGCCCGCATGCTCGCTACTGCCAGTCGGGGTAGGTGTCATTCCAGTGCATTTTCTCTCCGGTATGTCCCAGGCCGAACATTTTGTTCAGGGGTAGGGTAAGACCAAATTCGTTATAAGGCCCAGAAATATGGTAATAGGTACGCGCGTAATGAATATCGAGTGTCTGCAGATGCAGTCCCAATCCGAACGCAAACCCGGCCAACCCTGGTTGGGCAGACAGTGCCAGTTCTCTGCGTTGCAGATCGTTGTAGGATACAGTAAATGCCAGTTTTTTTGCAATGTTGAGTTCCGCTCCGAAAATAAAATGCCGGAACAATTTATCACCGAAGTAAGTTGATTTGGATGCATTCGTATCTGCCGTACCCAACACATTGGTGGGCGATATTTCGTTGGGGTTGTTGTAGCGGATATCCCATTCGTACAAGTGGTGTACCGTAACAAACAATTTGAGTGGCACGTGGCGCAAAGTCTTTGAGGCGCCTAATTGAAGATCGAAAGGCAGTGGTTCGGAATAGCCAGCGTCATATTCTTTTACCATGGTGCCCATGTTTTTGGCGGTAGCGCCAAAGTCCCAGCCCGATGTGGTATCATAATAGTTTATGCCAATGTCGGTCATCAGAGCCGAAGCCGTGCTGGTATAGAGGAATGAGTGCGCGTATTTAAGGTCTGCTCCATAGCGCCAGTGCTCGCCATAGGTTCGTGCACCTCCCAGAGTGATGGCATAGTCCACCGGAGTGAATTCTCCGTAAGTAGTGCCCACATTGTCTGTCTGACTAACCGAGCCATAATTCAGGTACTGTACACCCAGGAAAAAGGAAGTCTCCAGCTTGGGTACATAATATCCATATTGCAAATTCAGTACCCGTATGCCCGCATAGTAATTGTTATAGTCCAGATCAAGCTGATTGTGAAGGCCAGGACGCATCATCGCAGGGTTTTGCAAAGCAAAAGCTACATCATTGTCGGGATTGGCTATACTGATTCCGCCCATGGCAGACACATGGGGTGAATTGGAGAGGCGCAGGTATTCGAACGCAAACTGACCTCCGGTGACCTGGGCGCATACCGTACGCGCGCACAACACGCAGAGGAAACCAATTGAGATACCTATTTTCCGCATATCCAAAAATAACGCTGCTGGGGTAATTTTATTGCAGGTATGCATAAGCCTGATCGCAAGAGCCACAGGCCAGCCGCATATATCCGGGTATTACTTGTAAATCTCTTCGATGATACGACCACTAACCCCCGTATTGGAGAAACCGCCGTCGTGGAAGATATTCTGCATGGTCACCATGCGGGTATAGTCGCTGAACATAAGTACGCAGAACTTAGCACAGTCTTCGGCAGATGCATTGCCCAGTGGGGCTATCTTTTCTGAATAATTATGGAAAATATCGAAACCAGACACGCCCGAACCCGCTGTAGTAGCGGTAGGAGACTGTGAAACCGTATTAACCCTCACCTTCTTGGCGAATCCGTAAAAATATCCGAAACTGCGGGCTATGCTCTCCAGCATTGCCTTTACGTCGGCCATGTCGTTGTAGCCGGGGAAGGTGCGCTGAGCTGCTATATAGCTGAGTGCCAGTACCGAACCCCATTCGTTCAATGCATCCATCTTCATGGCCGTCTGCAATACCCTGTGCAGGGACAAAGCGGAAATATCTGCAGTCTTAAGGAAATTCTCGTAGCTGGTATTGGTGTACTCTATGCTTTTGCGCACGTTGGGCGACATACCGATAGAGTGCAGTACAAAATCAAATTTGCCACCGAAGTGCTCCATAGCCTTCTGTGTCAGATTTTCGATATCAGTTATAGAAGTCGCATCGGCGGGGATAACCGGTGCATTGCAAATCTGCGCCAGTTCGTTGATCTTACCCATTCTTAAAGCCACGGGAGCGTTGGTGAGGATGATCTCTGCACCTTCTTCCACCGCAGCGATGGCTGTTTTCCAGGCTATAGAACGCTCGTCGAGCGCACCGTAAATGATTCCTTTCTTACCCTTTAGCAATTGACAAGACATTGATTGGACGGTTTTTTATGTTTGCGGTGGTAAAAATAGACAAAAAGGGCAAGCCATAAAAATTTTATCGTGGAATTGTGTAACTACAATATTTTGAACAGGCTAATACGGCTGAAGTGTGAAGTGTGGATAAATGGAGAAATTGAGGTTTGATAGGTTTTTGTTATAAAATGTATCTTTGCCGGGTTAAAGCTATTTTTACTCATTTTCTATGTCGCAAATCGCCGCTTCTCCGGTATCGGAAAGAATATCATTCACTGAATTCAAAAAGTCTGCCCTTGACGACTATGCATTGGCTGTGGCCAGTCGCGAAGCCAGCCTTATGGGCAGAAGAGAAGTACTGACTGGAAAGGCGAAGTTTGGCATTTTCGGCGACGGAAAAGAACTTGCGCAGATCGCAGCGGCTAAGGCCTTTAAGCCAGGTGACATCCGGTCGGGATACTACCGTGACCAAACGTTAATGTTCGCCACGGGCATGAGTGACTTGAAAAAATTCTTTGCCCAGCTTTTTGCAGATCCAAGCGACTACCGTGAACCATCGTCAGCAGGCAGGCAAATGAACGGGCATTTCTCAACCCGCTGGCTGGATAAAAATGGCGAATGGGTAGACCTTACTGCAAAACCACAATCAAGCAGCGACATTTCACCCACCGCCGGACAAATGGTGCGGGGGTTGGGACTGGCTTACGCATCTAAAATGTATCGTAATGCCGAAAATCTGAAGTCGGGTTTCGAGCGGTTTTCAAAGAATGGTAACGAAGTTGTTTTTTGCACCATTGGCGATGCATCCACTTCAGAAGGTTTCTTTTGGGAAACGGTTAATGCTGCGGGTGTATTAAGGGTGCCTATGGCCATAATCATATGGGACGACGGCTATGGAATTTCGGTTCCCCGGAAATACCAGACCACCAAATCTTCCGTGAGCGAGGCGCTGGCGGGTATGAAGTGGGATGATAAGAAAGGTGGTATCAATATATATACAGCCAAGGGCTGGGATTATGCCGGATTGGTTCAGACTTTTCAGCAGGGCATAGATAAGATCAGAGAAACGCATATTCCGGCTATTTTCCATATTCAGGAAGTGACACAGCCACAGGGGCATTCTACATCCGGATCTCATGAACGCTACAAAAGCAAGGACCGGCTGGAATGGGAAAAAGAATGGGATTGCCTGGTGAAAATGCGCCAGTTCCTGGTTGGCAATATGATCGCCACTGAAGAGGAGATCGTTGCGGTAGAAGAACAGGGCAGAAATCAGGCCAGAGCAGCGAAACAAGCAGCCTGGGAAGATTTTATGGCTCCTATACGGCAGCAGATAGATCAGGCCTGCCAATTGTTTGGCGGGGTGGTGGCCGAAGGTGGAATAAACGCCGGTTCGATAGCAGAAGTGTCAAAGTCACTGGGAGGTCAGCGCGAGCCGGTTAGAAAAGACGTGATGCAGGCAGTGCGTAAGGTGTTGGGACTGTGTGTGCCCAATACGGATGCCACACGGGCATTAGAAAACTTTTATGCCGCTATTCGCGACGACAACAGGGAGAAATTTTCGTCTCACCTTTATTCTCAATCCAAACAGGCGGTAAAAAAGATAGTGGAAGTTCCGGTTCAGTTTGCTGCGGATGCGGCTATGGTGAACGGATACGAACT
>CAIYJV010000068.1 GCA_903926605.1 uncultured Bacteroidota bacterium | reverse complement strand
CGAAGTCGTCGTTGTAGTTTTCTGCAATGTTTATCTTACTGTTGTTGATTTTGAACTGGCGAATATCCAAGCCGGTGCCATCATTGATGAGTATGAAGAGCTCGGGCTTTGACGGGTTCTTGCTCTTTTTGAATTTTTTGAAGGATGTAACCAGCCCGTTTATCAGGTCCATATCCGTATTGCGAAACAGAAGTCTGACATATCCCTGTATGGTGTCGAAATTCACCAAGAGGTCATCATACAGGAAGAAGAACAGATCGTCCAGTTCTGACCCTTTATGTTGTTTTGTGGGTACCCGGGAAAACAAATGATCCTGAATATCACCGGCAAAAGACTTTCTGAACCATTCGCCAGCCCGCTTACAATCTATATTCTCTTCAATGACCAGATTCGGAATGCTGCCGTACTGTGACATATACAGACTATACTCGTTCAGATAAGACCTGTTGAGATTGCCAAACACAGAAGTCATACCCATCATCATGTTCCCATGGTTTTGCCTAACAATCTGCCGTGGAGGCGTCGGGCTAATCTGTAATTCCTTTGTCATATCGATCGTGATTTGAAAGACAAAGGTATTTTAAGACTGCGCCAAAATGTGGCGCAGTATATTTTAGGCTGAAATAATCCGGATTAGGATGGAATAAGTTGGATTAGGATGGATTGTGATGGTGGGAAGACAAATGATAAAAATGATTGACAAATTATTCATTTGTGTCGACATCGGAGTTGGTAAGAGATTTTTTAAGAACCGGCATATATTCTCTAGTAGCGGATTCCAACTTGTTAATATTCAAGATAAGGAAGTCGATTATTTGCGGCCATTCTTCTTTGTTGAAATAGTTTACAGAGGGCAGGGAAAAAGAAATTTTTGAACTTTTCTTGTCAGCAAGTCTTTCCCAATTTAAAACGTTACCAAATTTACTTTCAAGGGCATCTTTCTTTGCATATAAGGCGTCAAATAATGTCTTGTTTTCTTCCGTAGAACTCCTGCCAAAATTCATCAATACTGATGCACCTGTCATTGTAATTACGAATTGGTAGGATAAACCAGCAATGTTCGTTCCACCCGCAACAAGCCAATGGTCTTTTACGGGATTTGAGTTTTGAAATAAGGTTGATTTCCCTTTGATTTCTCTCAAAAGTACCGCCCAAAACTCAAGTCTGATTTTATGTCTATTTTTCACTTCTTCTTCTGTCTTATATTCTTCCTGTGCCTTGTTCGTCATCGAGATGACATAGTCCTGTGCGTCTTTCGTTGGGATTATTTGGTCAAGCGTTAGAAAATGTTGATTGTTCAGTTCATAGGGCGTAGCTTTAAAACATTGCATTTGAATATTAAAGTTCATCAACCATAGAACGGTTGATGTAACCTCTTTTCTAAAATTGGCTGCAATTAGAATGATTCGTTGTGTCATTCTTTGGTTGAGATTGATTTCGCTGTAGTCAGCATCATCATAAAACTCGCTTAAAACGTCAATAGCACTTTTGCCATTGGAATTTACTTCAAGATACTTCTGAAAAATCGTTCTTATTTCCTCCTTAGTCAAAGTACTGCAATAGGATGCATACTTCAAAGCCTGCCACGTAACATCTTTACCAGAATCGTCAAGCTTATTTTCAATAATTACCAAATTGCCCTCTTTGTCTAAAGCCAGCAAATCAAGGCGCTCGTTGGTTTCCGAAAAATCACTAAACTCCTTTTGTATGATTAGTAGCTTTTCTCCAAGGGAATCAGGATTGCCCGCAATCCATTCTTGCAGGTGTGCCCTTTCTTTAAATCCAAGTTCGGCAAACGTTTTGCGCGTCAAGGCCGTTATCGAATTGGTATTTGCATCTATTACGAACATGGATTAAATTATGTATTTAAAATAGTTGGCAAGGTAGCGCATTGTTGCGACCTTTACAATGGGAGAAACCCCCTTTTATTGTAATTTGCCGAGTTTATAACTTCTATAGCTTGGAAAAAACTTGAGACTTGGCATTATTTACTCAATTTTGAGGCAGGTATTTAAATATTTGTGTGATTTTGGAGTTTTTCTCAGGTGAGTAAAATTGGGAGGGAATTTACTGTCACCTCACTCTGCTTACCTATTTGACTTGGTTGAATCTTCCATAAATTTTGTTATATAGGTTCCAAGTATATTTGGACTTTGATATAGTTTGCTTTAATGCCTCCAAAATAACATTCAGATCGAACTTTTTTTAGTTTAAAAAGAAATCAAAAACACCCCATCCCCCCTTAATTTATGCAGCCAGTATTTTTCTAAGAGTTTCTAAAAATGCTTGTTGGAATGAGTCGTCTTTGGCATATTTGCGGTAGAGGTCGAGTTCTACTTTGCGTTGTTTACCCATTACGTCGTCGACTATTTTGCGGAACGCAATGTCGCGGTTCTGGGTGTCAGGATTGTTTTTATACTTGGCATCATAATCCGGATGTGTGCGCATATCTTTGACAATATTCACAAACTTTACGCGCTGTTCTTCCGGCGTAGCGTCCCAACCCTGGAACCACCTTTCATTAAAGCTGCGCACAATCAAATCCAACGGATCTTCTTCGGCGTTGCTTCCGTGCGCGCCCCTGGGATTTGGATTCTGCGGCTCGAGCTGAGTTTCAGAGGCATCCAGACCGATTGACACATTGAGTTTTACACGTTCCAGACCGTAGGTTGACAGGTCCACACTATTTAGCAACTCGTCCACCGCATCTGCGTCGGCGTCAACTACGACAAGTAATGGAATTAGGAATTTCAGGAACCAGAACAGTTTTTCCCATGCCACCACTTCATAGGGCAGGATGGCGGCCATCTGACCATAAATCTTGACAAATTGTTTGGCTTTAATTTTAAAGTCTGCTTTAGCTGCGTCCTCCAACTCCAAGCCAGAGTTAAATCGGGCGGCAGCAATTGCCGTGATCGGACTCAGCTTCTGGGCATCCTCATTGTTAAAGTACTTTGTAACAAAATCCTCCACTTCGGGCCATTCATATACACCTACTTCGTCCAAATGGCTTTTCAGATCATGGAGAACGTTAACGTCCGTGGCTTTAGATAAGGTCGTGGATGTGTAGAACGGATCGAAAGAGCGTTTAATGTCGTCGGTACTGTTGAAGAAGTCGAGTATAAAGAGGTCTTCGGTTTTCTTTCCGTATTTGTCGGCTGCGCGATTGAGCCGGGATAAAGCCTGCACTGCAAGTACATCCTGTAGTTTTTTGTCAACGTACATGGCAGTGAGCTTAGGCTGATCAAAGCCTGTCAGGTATTTGTTGGCTACTACCAGGATCCGGTATTCGTCCATGTCAAAATACCTGGCTATTTTATCGCTTATGTAGCCGGAGTCTGTAGGTTTTAAGATGTCCAGCTCGGAAGGGAAGTTGTTTAGGGCGTCTTCTGTATACTCAATGCCATCAAGTTTTTTCTTTCCCGAAAAAGCGATGGTGGCTCTGAATGGACTCCCCTTCGAGGCAAGTATTTCACGGACAGCAAAAAAATACTGAATCGCTGTTTCTATGTTCTGCGTCAGGATCATGGCCTTCGCTTTGCCCTTCATTTTCTTTGTGCTCACTATGTTAGTCAGGAAATGATCCAACATGATCTCTGCTTTGGTGCGAATGGTGCGCGGATCCCGCTCAACAAATGCCCTAAGTTTCTTTTGAGCCTTGACTGTATTGAACAGCGGGTTATCTTCTATCGACTTCTGAATCTCGTAATAGCTGTTGTAGGTTGTATAGTTGGCAAGTACATCCAGAATAAACCCTTCTTCGATTGCCTGCTTCATTGAATAAAGGTGGAAAGGTTTAAATGTGCCATTGTCCTGGGGGATGCCGAATTTTTGCAACGTAATTGCTTTGGGCGTCGCAGTAAACGCAAGGTAAGATGCATTGCCCCGCATTTTGCGCGAGCGCATTGCTTCCACTATTTTTTCCTGCACGTCCACAACGTCTTCGTCGTCTCCCGACTCTTTCTTGCCCATTGCCCTGTTCATGTTGTCATGAGCAGACCCACTTTGCGAACTGTGTGCCTCGTCTATGATCACGGCAAAACGCTTGTCGCTCAGGTCGGCAATGCCATCTATAATGAATGGGAATTTCTGTATAGTAGTGATGATGATCTTTTTGCCACTCTCTAATGCTGTCTTCAGGTCGGATGATGAATAGGCAGGTGAGATTATGTTTTTGACCTCAGAAAAGTCCTTGATGTTGTCGCGCAATTGCTTGTCCAGTAATCGCCGGTCTGTGACTACAATGACAGAGTCAAACAGTGGGGTTGTGGCACCCTTGCTGCCGGGCGTTTTATCGCTCTCGGGATAGGTCTCTATAAGTTGGTATGCCGCCCAGGTAATAGAGTTAGACTTGCCTGAACCAGCTGAGTGCTGAATCAAATATGTTTGACCAACGCCTTTAGTGGCGGCATCCCTAAGCAGGCGGCGCACCACGTCCAGCTGATGATAGCGGGGAAAGTAAAGCGTCTTTTTGGCCAGCGGGTCTGTGTCTTTACCATCGAAGCGTACAAAATGCTGAATGATGTTTGCCAGACTGAACCGGGTAAAAATGTCCTCCCACAAGTATGAAGTTTTATGCCCGAATGGATTGGGCGGATTACTCTTGCCAAAGTTGAAGCCTAAGTTGAACGGCAGGAAGAATGTGTCCCTGCCGGCCAGGCGGGTGGTCATATAGGCTTCTTCTGTATCTACTGTAAAATGTACTAGACAACGCCCAAAATTCAGCAAGGGCTGGGTTATGTCCCTTTTTGTTTTGTATTGTTGCTGGCCATGTACTTTGGCAGATTGACCGGTCCAGTGGTTTTTGAGCTCTATGGTGACGATTGGAAGTCCATTAAGGAACAACACCATATCGATCTCTTCGCCAGGGTTGGTAAGTGAATAACGAACCTGCCGTGTAACGCTGAATTCGTTGTGCTCGAAATTGTCTTTCACCGACTGGCTGCTGGAAGCCAGCGGCGGTGGGTACATAAGCGTAAAATGTGCGTCATCTACCTCGATTCCTTTTTTGAGGAGTTTAAGCACTCCGTATTTCTTAATCAACCGTTCCAGCCGCTGAAGGATCTTTAACTTGTATTGCGTCTGGCCTTCCAGTTTGGCAAGTTCCTTTGGTTGTGTGGTTTCCAGAAAATGCCATAGCCGGGCAACATCAACCGCATATTCAGCATTGAAATCATGAGGCGTACCAATATAGTAACCATTGCCAGCGCGAACATGAATTTGCCCTTCGCTCAGACCAATGTCAGGTACATTGGATTTAAGAACTTCTGTAGAAAAGCCGGCAAGGTGCTTTTCTATGACGATTTCTAAAGCTAGTTCATTGGTTTGGCTAGGCATAAGGTATCAAATGGTGATTTAGAAAGTTTCACCCAATTCTCTGAAGAGTGACATGGAATTGATGAACCTAATATTGAAGTGATTGCAGGGCTCAGGTATTTTAATCCTCCGCTTATTTAGTAGGTCACTTTTTTCATAGGTGACAATTGTTGTATTATTAGGGTCAGTTAGGGCATATGCTACGATGAACGCATCAGCTTCGCCAGCACTCAGAAATTCGGTTAGGGCGCTTGCTTTATAGTGATTATTTTTTGCCACTGCCCAGTTTACAACACTTTGGTAGGAATTGATATGCAACGAAGTGTCTTTGAAAAAATCAACAGGTAAATTGGCCCGGCACCATTTCTCAAGTGCGTCTTGTTTTTCGGGGGCTGACGGGTGATGATATAGTTCATCTTTTACTTTATCAATGCTTACAATTTTTCCAGCATGCGCTATTTCTTTTACTTTTTTCCAAAAAGTGAGCGCAACGTCTATAGGATAGCTATCCCTGTGGGCCTGGATGAAAAAATTGCTATCGACCACGTATACAGGCATTTCGCTACATGAATTTTTCAAAGAAATTTTGAAAGGTATCTCCTCTTAAACTGGTAAGTTTATAAGCGTCCCTGTATAGCAATTCTCCAGACTTAACCGCATTGTTTAT
>CAIYJV010000067.1 GCA_903926605.1 uncultured Bacteroidota bacterium | reverse complement strand
GCTCACCCCATTAACCCACCATTTCACCCGGCATTTCAATTATTTTCAATTTGTCCCTGTTTCGACGCATAATCGTACAAAAATTCGGGGCAGAAATCAAATCCATTTGGCCAGGTAATATATCCATCCACCACCGCAACCGCTTCGAAAAAACGCTTTTCCTTTAATGCGCCAGAGATCCCGGATTTTATAAATGGTTTAATGTCCACCGTGAAATTCGCTCCATCATCAAACTGCACCCGGATGAAATTATTATCCAGTGGTTGGGCGGCTACAATATTTTTCATATTCGAAATCATCACGTTAAAGGTTCAATAGTTAATGGAGGCGAATCGTTTCTCAACAATTCCCAATCTTTTTTTAGTTCTTCACGGTGCTCAATAGCCCATTCGACCACTAATTTATAAACTCTGTTCGGCAAATTACCGACCATAATTTCCAGAGTTTCAATTGAAATCTCCGCTTTGTACTCGTTGTAGTAAGCATGAAAATGCGGCGGGTTGTGTTCATTAAAGAACATACGAATGATAATTCCCAGGAATCTGCTTATTTCAGGCATCTTACCTCAAAAATAAGAAAAAATCCTTTTGTATTCTGATGTTCATCCGAAAGCAGAATTTCAAATCTACGCATGCAAAATTTGCTCAACCCTTTCCAGGTATGATTCGGATGATTCCGGCGACGGGCGTTTCAAACTACGTAAAACAAATTTTAGGCCAGTCGGCCCAATGATTATTTTCATTTATTGCACGCGAATATTTTAAATTACCACCCATCCCCCCGACCGGCAGCCTACGGCACCCCTCCATTTTCAAGCAGGGGCAGTGAAATGGTTTGGCTGGCGCGGCAAAGAAATCTGGTAAATCCAGCATTCTATTCAAAAGCCTTATTCACCAGATCCATTTGCTCTTTGGCATGTTTTTTTGCGTAGCCGGTTGCGGTGCTGGCGCCGGCGGGCCGGCTCAGATAACCGAGCGGGAAGTTTTCCAGATTCATCATCAGATAACTCAACGCACCCATGTTCCTGGGCTCTTCCTGTACCCATGTCCAGGCTATGTTGCCATAACGGGCGCGCAGGCCTTGAAGTTGGGCTACCGGCAGCGGATAAAGCTGCTCCAGCCGCACCAATGCTACGTCAGTGCGGTTTTCGGTCATTTGTTTTTCGCTTAGGTCAAAGTACATTTTACCCATGCAGAGTATTACTTTTTTCACACCCTTCGGGTCCTGAATATACGGGTCGTCTATCACTTCCCTGAATCCACCGGAGGTAAATTCTGCAATGGGTGAGTACGCCCTAACGTGGCGCAGGTTGGCCTTGGGTGAAAAGTTGATGAGCGGTTTGCGGAATTGCCACTTCAGTTGTCTGCGTAGTGCGTGAAACAGATTGGCGGCCGTAGTAATATTCGTCACCACCAGATTTTGTTCGGCACACATCTGCAGGAATCGCTCCATCCTGGCGCTCGAATGTTCCGGTCCTCCGCCCTCATAGCCGTGCGGAAGCAAGAGTACGAGGCCGTTCATGTTGGTCCATTTCTGTTCGGCGGTCACGATATACTGGTCTATGATGGTCTGTGCGCCATTGGCGAAGTCGCCATATTGCGCCTCCCACAATACCAGATTGTTAGGGTTGGCCATTGCGTATCCATATTCAAACCCGAGTACACCAAATTCACTCAGCAGTGAGTTGTAGATATAAAATACGCCCTGGGACTTAGACAGTCTGCTTAGTCTGTTATACGGCTCATTTGTTTTCTCGTCATAGATAACGGCATGACGGTGAGAGAAAGTGCCGCGTTTCACGTCTTCGCCACTCAGTCTTACTTCATAGCCTTCGCCGAGCAGGCTCGCAAATGCCAGCAGCTCTCCGGTGGCCCAGTCAACTTTTCCTTCGGTTTCAAATAGTTTTATCTTGTCCTGTAGTAGTTTTTCTACCTTTCTCAGGGGCTTAAAGCCTTCTGGCCAAGCCATGAGCGACTGAAACAGTTTTTTGAAGGTGTTTTCAGTAATGCTGGTATCGGGCGATGCATCAAAATCTTCCCGCGTGGCCTTTCTCAGCTTTTTCCACCATAGTTCTGGCTTTTGCGGGCGGTAGGACAGTGGTTTTTGTTTCACCTCGTCCAGCCTGGCCTGCAGGTCGTCCCAATAGCGTTTTTCCATATCCTTTGCCAACTGCTGCACATCTTCAGCACTATGCTGAGCCAGATATGCGGTATAGACTTCGCGCGGATTGGGGTGTTTGTCTATCAGTGCGTACAGCCCCGGTTGGGTGAACTTGGGCTCATCGCCCTCGTTGTGGCCGTGTTTGCGGTAGCACACCATATCGATAAAAATGTCTTCGTTGAATTGCTGCCGGTAAGCCAGCGCCAGTGAGGCACATTTTACCACAGCCTCTGCATCATCACCGTTCACATGCAGTACCGGCGACTGAACCATCGAGGCCAGGCTGGTACAATAATCTGCCGAGCGAGCGTCATCAAAATCTGTGGTGAAGCCTATCTGGTTATTGATGACAAAGTGTATAGTGCCACCGGTATAATACCCATCCAGTTTAGACATCTGGAGCAGTTCGTAAATAATGCCCTGTCCCGCCACCGCGGCGTCGCCGTGGATCAGTATAGGCAGCACCTTGTGGTATTCCCGGTCATAAAGAGTGTCGGCTTTGGCCCGTGCAAAGCCTTCCACCACCGGATCTACGGCTTCCAGATGCGAGGGGTTGGGCGTAAGTTGCAGGTTTATCTTTTTACCTGACGGTGTCGTTACGTTCGATTGGAAGCCAAGGTGATATTTCACATCGCCGCTTCCCATACTCATGTCGGGAGGCATATGCCCTTCAAATTCCGAGAAAATCTCTTCGTAGGTCTTGTTCAGTATGTTGGCCAGTATGTTCAATCTTCCGCGGTGGGCCATCCCGATCACCACTTCCTGTACACCTGATTCCGCAGCGTCATTCACGATCGTGTCCAGAGCAGCGATCGTACTTTCTCCGCCCTCCAGTCCAAACCGTTTCTGACCTATGTATTTGGTGTTCAGAAATTTTTCAAACATAACACCGGCGTTCACCTTTTCCAGTATTCTTTTGCGCTCCGTGATAGACAAGGGTTTGCGCATCAGCGTCTCAAATGCCTTCTGTACCCAGTGGCATTTGTCCATATCGTTTATGTAGGTGTACTCTATACCAATGTTGCCAGTATAGAGCATTTTTAGTGCTGTAATAATATCTTTTAGCTTGCCGCCCTTCAGCCCGATGAATTTCCCCGAGTCGAACGACTTTTCCATATCCGCTGGCCCCAGCTTAAAAAGCTCGGGTTCCAGTTGCGGATGCCTGTCTTTTCGGGTGCGTATAGGGTTGGTGGTGGCGGCAAGGTGCCCGCGCTTGCGGTAGGCACGTATCAGTTCAAAAACCGCTAGTTCTTTTACCAGTTCTTCGTTTTCGCCTGTTGGGATCTTGGTTTTGGCCGGCTGACCGTTTTGCTGAGCGCCAGAGGATACAGCGAAGTCAAAGCCCTCAAAAAATTTCTTCCATTCCGGGTCAATACTGGAAGACTCTTTCAAATATTCGTCATACAACGACTCAATATATACGGGATCTTGTCCCAGTACGTAGGAAAAATCTCTCATAATACTATGATGATCACTCTTGGCTTTAAATGCTTTACAATAGCATGGCCGGGCACAAAATTAACGATAAATCCGGTCTTTGTTTCACAGAAAGAGCGGTATTCAGCAAATTACAACATGGTGACTATGAGTATGCGGTTAGTCTTTCAGTTTGCTGTGTTTCCGGCTATAACCGAAATAAACAAACAGGCCAATGGCGAGCCATACGCCCAACCTCGTCCAGTTCGTCCAGCCCAAACCAGCTATCATGGCACCACATACCAGAATGCCCAATATGGCTACCAGGCCCACGGCAGGTACTTTGAACTGTCTGGGTATCTCCGGATTGGTGCGGCGTAGTATCCAAACCCCGGCACATACCAGTATAAACGCGAACAGAGTGCCAATGCTCGTCATATCGCCTACGATATCGCCGGGTATGAAGGCCGCGAAACCGCCCACGAAAATCAGGAATACCCAGTTTGACTTGTACGGGGTATGGAATTTCGGGTGTAGGTCGGAGAACAGCTTGGGAACCAGTCCGTCCTTACTCATGGAGTAGAACACGCGTGACTGGCCCATGAGCATGACCAGGATCACGGAGCTGAAGCCAAACAATATGGCTACGGTGACCATGTTGGCCAACCATGTATATCCGGTCATGTATTTCTGAATGGCAAACACCACAGAGCCTTCTTTACCGGAGTTGCGGAAGTCGTCTACGGTGGCCACGCCCGTTAGTACATGGGCGAACAGAATATAAAGGATGGTACACACCACCAGCGATCCCAGGATACCTATGGGCATATCCCGTTTCGGGTTTTTGGCTTCCTGGGCCGCGGTAGACACCGCATCGAAACCGATAAATGCGAAAAATACGGTTCCGGCAGCTCCGATTATGCCCCATATCCCACCAAATGAGTAGTTGATGCCATAGCTGTCGGTGTAGGTAGTAACGGCGGGAATGTAGGGAGTATGGTTGGCGGGAACCATAAAGCCCCAGCCCAAAACGATGAAAAGTATCACGATAGCCACTTTGGAAATAACGATAATGCCATTTACAAAAGCCGACTCTTTGGTGCCCTTTATTAGTAAAATAGTGAGCATGAAAATAATAAAGAGCGCGGGCAGGTTCATTATGCCGTGGGTGCCGAGTTGGGCAGCAAACATACCGTCTTTGTCGGTACAGATCTCAAACGGCGAATGGCACCATTGGTAGGGTACGTGAATATGAAAAATTTCCAGCAGCTTATTCAGGTATTCGCTCCAGGCAATGCCTACAGTCGCGGCTCCTACCGCATACTCCAGTACCAGGTCCCACCCGATGATCCAGGCTACGAGTTCGCCCATTGTGGCATAAGAATAGGTATATGCACTCCCGGCTATGGGTATCATGGATGCGAATTCGGCATAGCACAGACCTGCGAATGCACAGCCCACTGCTGCGAGTATGAAAGAAATGGTGACCGACGGTCCTGCATGGTTTGCTGCGGCTGATGCAGTGCGCACAAACAAGCCTGCACCTATGATGGCTCCGATACCCAGTGCTACAAGGTTGGCAGCGCTTAGAGTACGTTTCAGGCTTTTTTCGCCTTCAGAAGAATCCAGAATCAGTTTTGTAATTGGCTTCTTGGTAAATAGACCCATACTAGTATTATGTTAATGTAAAAGGCTAAGATAGTGGAATTGTGCTTATCATTTGTAAAATCAATCCGGCAGGGCTGGCAATAACTTTTTCAGCGCTATTGTCTTCCGGTTAGAATGGATACCCGATCGCAAATTGTACTACGAGATTGTCTGATCTCCAGGACGAACTGGAGAAATTGAATTTACGGAACATCCATCCGTTGGCTTCTGATATATTTGGTTCTTTAACTGGAATAGCACAATCTATTCTGAATGTGAGAAAAGTGGCGATGTCAAAACGCAGACCTGCACCCATATCTGCGGCAAAACTATTGCCCAGATTACCGAAAGTAAATTGCCCTCCCGGCAGAGTAGAATCTCTTTTTGCCAACCATATATTGCCGGCATCTGCAAAAATGGCACCGTTCATTTTGATAGCACCTGCAAAAAGCGGCGCGATGGCGAAGCGATATTCGCTCATAAATTCCAGCTTAATATCCCCGGTTCGGTCTATCACTCCGTTCTTATTGCTAGTCGTGTCGTTGTATGTTCCCGGCCCCAGCGTTCGAATCTGCCATCCGCGCATACTGTACGGGCCACCTGCAAAATACTGCTTGATATAGGGCAGGGTAGTGGACTGCCCGTAGGGAAGACCGATACCACCGCTAAAGCGCAACGCTATTTCGGAATGGTTGAAACTGACCGTATGCCGTGCATCGAAATCCAGACGGGTATACTGGGCGAATTTTATTTTATAGAGATCATTCAGCGCCACGCCCAGTTGATTGAGCACTCCCATGAAGCCACCGGCTTCTTCAAGACCCAGTCGCAGCGAGGTATAGTTGCGATTGTGTTTTTGTTCCTGGTCGTTGTAAGTAAAAGTGATATTCTCACCCTCTATAAAATTTGACTTATAGGTGTTCTTTAAGAACGGAAACTGGTTGAGATAGTCCGAAAAAAGGTCGGTTTGGTACGGCATCCGGATAATGTTGAAAAACACCGGGCTAAAGGTCCAGGACACCTTTTTGCTGCGGCGCCAGTTGTAAGCATAATTAAAACTGGTGTTGATAAGTCTGAAGTAGTTGACCCGGTCTATCAGGTTGCTACCTCCGGATATTACAGTATGGGGTGCATTATGATTTTCGGCGTCACTCAGCGTAAAGGGCGCAATGAACTTGGGAAAGTCTATACTGGCGTTCAGGCCCAGGTATTGGGTAAGTACATTGAAGTGGTTAAAAAATGTTTTTCCCTGATTTTCTGTGTACTGGTATTCCAGGCCTCCGTTCAGACTGAGCGTAAACAGATTCGCGCCCTTCAGCAGATTGCGGTTGTGGAAATTGAGTGCGCCCGACAGGCCCAATGCGTATGTAGAGCCGCTGGACAGTTCATCGTTCTGAAGGAAATCGTAGCGTTTGTTGGGTGCCATAGACATGACACAGTCCAGCAAAAATGGGTCGCCCGGATGTTCGTTGAACACAATTTTTATATACTGAAAAATGCCCAGTTCGTTCAGCTTCGCAAGCGTTTGGTCGAAATCGGACTGGGAATAATATTGGCCCGGCCGCAGAAATATGTGCCCGGATAAGACACCGGTGTGCACATAATATTTGTGGTACAAAAACTTCAGGCTGTCTTTTGCCACCTGTTTCATGGTGGTATCAAACAGGTCTGTGTTGTTTTTAAAGTCGGGATAAACCGTCACAGAGTTTATCCGGTATCGGTTGAACGCAGTGGAGTCCTCGCCCAGTTTCACAAAAATGCGTACGTCCTCGGTATAGGTTCGTGCGTTGCCTTCGTTCCTTACAAAATTCAGCACACCGAGAAACGGGCTCTCCGCATCTCTGAACATGGATTTATCTGTAGTGTCCAGTTGAAACGTAACTATGTTTTCTTGGGTAAAATGGTAAAATCCTTTGTTGCGCACAGTCGCTACCAGCCGGCTTCGTTCTTCGTCTATCAGCGACATGGCATATTCCTTGCCCTTTGTGAGCACTGTTTCGTTGCGGGCAGCTTCCAGAATATTGCCAATAGTAGTATCCTGTATGTCGTAGGTAACATTATTAATCCTGTAGTTGTTGCCAGGAGTTACCACGTGCCGTATGTAGGCTTTATTTCGGGTAATGTAATAGGTGTCCCTTACGCTGGCATAGTAGTAACCCAGGTTGAAAAGATAGTTTTTCATGGTCTGGTTGCCCCGGCCTACCAATGCTGAGTCAAACAGTACCGGCCGCTCCAGGAACTTTGGCAGTGTAGAATCGGGCCTGCTGTGATATTTTTTATAAAATAGGTTGTAGGTAATGAGTTTCAGGGGCGGAAGAAAAAACCAACTGGAGTTTGGCTTCTGGCTTTCCATTTTAGAAAGATTCTCTTTTATCTCGCCCCTGTTTTTCAGGTTTTTGGCCGAAACAAGTTTGATCTCATTTTTTACAAGCAGGTAGTCATTGGGGCCGAGGTGTTTGGTTGTATTGCAACCTGATAAGTAACCAGCGGCAAGGATTGCCAGAAAAGTTTGGAATATGTGCTTTTTGAGTGTGTGCATTTTCCTGGCTGGTCGCCGGTTGGGTATTCCGGATGGTTTCCTATTTTTATTACAACGAAAAGAATGATTAAGCCCTCCCCCGAAAATAAATTATTTTTGTGCGATATGCTTACAAAAGCGCAAATTAAATACATTCAGTCAGTTACTCAACACAAATTCAGGGAGGAGGAAAAAGTATTTCTGGCCGAAGGTGCAAAAATCGCCGCAGAATGGCTGGCCAGTAAAGCCACGATACGCACTATAGCGGCCCTGCCAGAGTGGGTGAGCGCTAATATCAGGCTGATCTCTGCCCACCCAGAGGCTGAATTGGTTCAAATAGATCAGGTGCAGCTGGAAAAAATTTCTACGTTGCAAACGCCCAATCAGGTAGTGCTCGTGGTAGAGATGCCGGAAGACATGCCACTGTTGTGGGAGCCCGGCTGGTACCTGGCACTCGATGGCATACAAGATCCCGGTAACATGGGCACGTTGATAAGAATAGCAGATTGGTTTGGCATAGATCGTATTTTTTGTGGTGAGGGTTGTGCAGATGTATATAACCCCAAAGTGGTGCAGTCTGCCATGGGTGGTCATCTGCGGGTTAAAACCAGTAAAGTAGACCTGTCTGCTACGCTGGCTGCTAGTCCGTATCCGGTTTTTGCGGCCATGCTGGAAGGAACACCCCTTTATCAGGTACAGCCTGCAAAGTCGGGAATACTGGTGGTGGGCAACGAGAGCAAGGGCATAAGTCCCGCTGTCGCCGCCCTGTGCGGGCAAAAAGTAACGATACCGGGCCGTGGTGGTGCAGAGTCGCTCAATGCAGCCGTATCGGCAGGTATTCTTTGTGCGTGGCTAACCAGCGAAACCGGCTGAACGTACAATTTTATGGCTTCATTCAACCCCTATCCCGTTTTTAAGTCTAATTGCTAAATCTTGATATCATGAATAAATTATTGTCGGCTGTGCTCTTGTCCCTAACTGTTTTTACAGCATCTGCACAGACTCAGCTAAAAGTTTTCCTTACCGACGGTTCCCAATTATCGCTGGAAGTAGATTACAAGCACTTTCAAAAAATGGGTACTTCTATTACCGTGGGAGACTTGCCTGCGGGGAGGCATGACATACGGATTTTTCAACCGCACGAGACCGTTTTCAGGAAGGTGGTGCAGGACGTTATTTATGTGGGCAAGGTGAAAACTTACGAAGGTCGCATCACTATTTTCGAGCTCGATCCAGAAACCGGTGGTATAAACGTCTATGATGAGGATGCAGATTCGTTCCGGCTCAATCCGTCCATTAAAAGCGATACCAGCTATTCGGGCAGCACACTACAACCTGCCAATTCTGTTGCACCTGCAGGCACAATTGCAGCTGCCAAACTTACTGCGCTAAAGGCTAAGGTAGACGACATAGTTGCCGATACGCGGAAAATGACTGCAATAAAAGAGGGCCTGGCCGGCGAGCATCTTTCCGCGTTGCAGGTTGGCACGATTATGCAGTGGCTTGGTTTTGAGGCATCGCGCGAGGAATTTGCAGAATGGGCTTTCCCTTTAACAGTAGATAAAGCCAACTATCCCACATTGCTCGACCAGTTTTCGTACAAGGAGAACCAGGACGCACTTGCTGAATTCCTAAAGAAACAATAGAGAACCGCCTACTCGAATTGGTTTATGATCGCTATCACCTCGTCAATCTCTTCTTCCTTATGGCAGAAACTACAGGGTAGGCTGAGTGTAGTCTGGTGTATCTCGTCCGCGATCGGGAAATCCATTCCGGTATAATATTCCGTCATGGCCTTTTGCCTGTATGGGGGAACAGGATAATGAATCACAGTGCCTACGCCATTCTGTTGCAGATATTGTTGCAGCTCGTCGCGCCGGGAGTGCCGGATATTGAAGATGTGAAACACGTCGTAGTGGTCTTTATCGTTTACGGGTTGTATGAACTGCGAATTCAGCCCTGCGCGGTATTTTGCTGCGAGGAGATTACGGTGCCGGTTCATATCATTCAGCTTCCTTAATTTAATACGCAGGAATGCGGCCTGCATTTCGTCCAGTCGGTTGTTGTAGCCCACCACATCGTTATAATACTTGCGGTCGGACCCATAGTTGCGCAACTGCCTCAGACTATGATCCAGGGTAGCATCGTTGCAGATCACCGCACCGGCATCACCCAGTGCACCCAGATTCTTGGTGGGATAAAAACTGAAAGCACCCATTTCGCCGAATGTGCCGGCTAGTTTATTCTTATAAGTAGCGCCATGAGCCTGTGCGCAATCTTCCACCAGATACAACCCGTACTTCTTTTTTATTTCAAGTATCGGGTCCATGTCGCATACCTTACCATACAGATGTACCACCACCATAGCCTTTGTAGACGGGGTGATGGCGGCTTCTATTTTGGCAGGATCTATATTGTAGGTGCGAACGTCAGGTTCTACCAGTACCGGTTTCAGACCGGCTGAGATCACAGCGAGCACAGTAGCTATATAGGTGTTGGAGGGTACGATCACCTCGCTGCCTTCGGGCAGGCCAAGAGCACGCAATGCCAGAATAATAGCATCTAATCCGTTGGACACACCTATGCAATGCTTTACGGAATGGAAGGTAGCAAAGTCGGCTTCGAACAGCTCCAGTTGGTGGCCCAGTATATAATGACCGCTTTGCAGTACTTCTTCAAACGCGGTTCTGAGCTCCGGCTCAAATGACTCGTTGAGCCTTTTCAGATTTTCGTAAGGTATCATGGTTTCAGCTCTGGTTCTTCATGTATATAATCGCTGTGATCATAGCTGGTGGACGAAACCCCCATCAGCACGGCGTCCTGACTGAAGTTGTGAATCATATGCCACTCATAGGGCTCCACGATCAGGCATTTCGAAGTGCTATCCAGCAAGTATTCGGTCCGGGTTTTGCCATTGTTTATTGTAACGGTGAAACTGCCGTGAATACAAAAAATTGCCTCGACCGTGATACGGTGCGCATGACCACCACGATCTGCCCGCTCAGAAATGTTGTTGATGTAGTAAAATCGCTTTACTTCAAAGGGTAGTACTCCGTCTACCGGTGTCAGGTTTCCTCGTTCGTCAGAGAATGTCTTGAGATTCAGTATATACGCCATAATTTATGCCAGGTTAAACAACCTTGATATTTCATAACCAACGGTCAAGGTGTCGGTCATGATTTTGTTACGCAGGGAATATTCCCTTTAGTGGCTTAATGCCATTTTAATGTTAGGTTTCAAAAGTATTAAAATATCGGCAACGACTCGCGTTTTTTTGCTTTCTGTTTGTTAATGCGAAGTGGACGGTTCAGGGTGTTCAGGTCAGGGTTTCATGTCCTTTATGGCAGCCACCAATTTGTCCAGATCGGCTGTGTTGGTGTACACGTTCGGGGTGATCCTGCAGCCACGTACACCGGCGCTGTTAATGGCTACCGTATATATGCCGTATTGCTTCAGCAGGCGCTCCTGTAGTGCGGCTGGTTCAAGGTGTTTTATGCCCAGATTGGCAATGGCGCACGAGCCCCGAGGGTCTTCGGGTGTTTGAATATTCACCCAAAGCAATTCCCGCACCTGCGAGGTCCAGTAAGTCTGCAGGTAGCGCAGCCTTTCTTCTTTTCGGGCAGGTCCTATCTTTTTATAGAAATCTATGGCATCCGGTATCGTGAGGTCGGTGGCAACGGCATGCGTACCCGTATGGTTCAGTCGCAATATGTCGGAACTTTCTTTGCCAGCCTCTGCAAACACGGGGTAAATGTCAGGTATATACTTGTGCTTCACGTACAGCAAACCCGCACCCAGTGGCACACTCAGCCATTTGTGCAGACTGCACCCGTAAAAATCGCAATCAAGATCGGGGATCTTGAAATCAAGATGAGCAAAGGCATGCGCACCATCCACCATTACCATAACACCACGTGCATGTGCCATATCGCAGATCTTGCGCACAGGCAATATTTGCCCGGTTATGTTCACCATCTGACAAACCATGAGCAGTCGTGTCCTGGGGGTAATAGCCTGCTCGTAAAGGGCAACAATCTCTTCGTCATTTTTGGGGTGTTGGGGTAGGGATATGGTCTTGTTGACGACACCATATCTTTTTGCCACTTGTTTGAACATGTCCAGCATGGCGCCATAATCCTGTTCGGCCATAATAGCCTCATCGCCTGATTTCCAGTCCAGTCCGCCGATGATCATGTCCAGCGATTCGGTGGTGTTGCGCGTTATCACCAGTTCCTCTGGCGTTACACCCGCCAGTTCGGCGAGTTGTGCCGCAGCCGCCTTTTTGTGGTCAAATTGCACTGTACGCATATAGTGCGCGCCTTCCAGATTCACTTCACGAATATGCGCCAGGTACTTGTCCAGAATGGGTTTGGGCTGAATACAATAGTATCCGTTTTCAAGATTTACATAGTCCGCTTTAAGGACATATTGTTTACGGACCCATGCCCAGAAATCCTCGTCCGCAACCGGCTCGGGAGTCGCCAATTCAGCCACCGAATCCACCATTTTACCAAATGCATTCATGCTTACGAGGCTGAGGCCGAGCAGCGAGGTGTTTTTGAGGAAGGTGCGTTTGTTCATTGAGTAAAATTATTTTGGAAATAACTATTTATATGCATCACAATCTATTTTTACGGCGTAAATGAGTAAATATCCCCAATATCACCTTTACATTTTAGAAAAAAATGTTTTGGAAGCCCATTGGTTAAATTAACCGTTGTTTTCACTCTTTTATCACAATCTTTTCTGTTTTTATTATTAAAAATCAATTTACCGTCAAATAATTTTTCTGGAAGTTCGTCGGCCCCTCCAATATAGTATTCTCCTATATACTTATTTTCACTATCAAATATTAATATTCTGGTCGTGCCACGTCCGGATAGTCCCCAAATCCAAAACGAGTTTATAATTTTGAAAACTTTTCCACTTTTTGTAGTGAATTGCCCTAGATATTTTATGTGCGTTTCAGTTTTATCTTTTTCTCCATCCCACTTTCCAAAAATAAATTCGCTGTCAACAATACCTTTTTGTAATACTAGCTTATGTAATTTATAAGTAACCTGGGATTTTGCTAACATCGGGAGTAAGAAAAAAAGGAAGCCAAATAATTTTTTCATAAATTTTTCATTTTTGACAAGTTGTCCGAGCAATGATAAAACATTTAAAAAAGATTTATAAACGCTCTGGGCTTGCTTCCAACTTTCATTCGTAATTCCGTGGTATTTCGGGTTTTTGGCAGTTCATCGGTACTTACACCAGCCAATTCAGCCACCGAATCCACCATTTTACCAAATGCATTCATGCTTACGAGGCTGAGGCCGAGTAGCGAGGTGTTTTTGAGGAAGGTGCGTTTGTTCATTGAATTTATTTTAATGGTTATGCCTCCTGTTTTCAGTGTCTCCAAAAAACAAATAACGCTCTGTGATCTCCCTGAAAACGTCACTAGCTTCACCTTTTAAAGCATCAATATCCATCACAATATCTACACTTTTAAAGAAATTAAGGAACTTGACTTTAAAACGTATCCACCAACTTTTATTGTAATATTCATACTGGTTTAAGTCCTTTAGGACGATGTGCAATTCCGTAAACGAATAACCGCCACTACCCTGGCTTTTAGCCTTAACTGCGTCAATCGTCCGAATATTTGCCCATTTAATCAACCCCCAGCTTATAACATCAGTGATTCCATTTTCGTCGACAATCATTACTGCTTTATTTTGAATTGCGGGAATAAGCCCGTCGGTTACCAGAAAAAAACACACAATTGACAAAATAATCGATAAAATACAACAGATTGTACTGGTGCCTGTGTCAGAAGCTGACACCATTCCGGTAATCGATCCACCTAGAAAAGCAAAAAGCCCTACAGAAGCGAATACCACTTTAGGTTTATAATAATAATAATATTTGACCGGCATTACCTAATTTGTTTATTTATCCAAATTCGTATTATTTAATGAAGGTAACAAAGAATTAAATGTTAATCATATGCTCCGTCACGGTGCTATAACTGGATGTTCAAATTTAATTCTAACATATTGAAGCGCAGCTTCAATATCGGCTTGTTCAAGGTCTGGCAACCCTTAAAGTATTTGTTCCTGATTAAGTCCCGATGCTGGTAAGTCTATAATATCTGTGACCCGTATCCTCATACCCCGAATGCACGGACGATCACCGCACAGGTCTGGATAGACCGTGATTCTGTTGCGTCATGCATTCTGGCTCAATTGCACAAGTTTTATGTACCAAAGATTCCAAATAAGGTAAAGTTTTTGGCATATTCCGGACGACTGAAATAAACACAAAACCTTCAAGCGAAACTGAAATTTATCGTAGATACAAGATAATAATAACAGAAATCAGCGCTCCGGAAAAATTCCGGAGCGCTGACTTTAGCAAATTAAGGATGCGCTGGCAAAGCAGTGTTGCTTGGGGGGATTTGCTCACCCGGATGATGCAGTTGGGTTAAAGTGAACTGCATGCCCAGCACCGCCACGAGAATGATAGAGGACACAATGGTATTGATCCGGGTGTCGGCGTTTCGGATACCCGTAAAAAAGTAGACGGGCAAGAACACAAAAGAAGCCAGTGCCAGTGTGAAGAGCCAAAGTTCATGCTTCATTGGCCAGTTATTCAGTAACCAGAGCATGGACATAAAGAACAGGATACCAATAGCGGCGCCAAGGAGCAGGATCACTTTGTCCCGTGTAGCAGATATTTCTTTGATCTTCAGTATTACCAATAGCGGAAGGAAGAACAGGCTGAACAGTATCATTCCACCAAACAGCATGACAGCCGCCCCCGGCAGGTGCATGGCCTTCAGAAAAGAGCCAAATACAAAAGCGGCCGCAGATATTGCCCCGCATACGATCATCGTCTTTTTCATTTTGTAGTAGTTTTTGAATGTTAATAAATTGGCGGTTTCTTCTTCTATTTCCCGAAGCTCGGATTTGTAAAATTTTCGGATGTTCGTTTTGTAGAAGTCCTCAAAGTCGCCGTTCTCTTCGAGGTTTTGCTCAATCATGCAACAAATATGGTCCAGAAGGTTCAACTGCAGGTCCTCCGTTTCAATGCCATTACGTCTAATGTCATTGAGGATATATTCTATTTGTGCGTCACCGATGCAATACATTTAAATAGTATTTGGTTTCAGGTCCAATAAAAAAATCATGGTGTTCATAAAGTCGGCCAGCTCGTTCAGCTTTTCCGTAGAAGTTGATTTGCCGGAAGGCGTGAGCAGGTAATATTTTCTGGCGCGCTTGCCAATGTATTCTATTTCGGTGGTTACCAGGCCCTCTGCCTCCATGGCATGAAGCGTAGGGTAGAGGGCCCCTTCGGTTATCTGTATTTTTTCCTGAGTCAGCGACTTCACCATTTGGGTCATCTCGTAGCCGTAGAGCCGAGGGTGGTCGGCCAGCAGTTTCAGGATGAT
>CAIYJV010000066.1 GCA_903926605.1 uncultured Bacteroidota bacterium | reverse complement strand
GTGCCGGGGCTGTTCGATTTTATAAAATTTTCAGGTTTGTTTTTTAGTGCGTCATGGTAGATTTTTCTTTCTGGCGCTTGATCTGCGTAACCAGCGAACTAAAAGCCAGATCGAACGACTCTTCAAATGTCTTGCTCTGGTGCTTTACAAAATACGAATGCCTGGGTACATATACTTTTATCTCAGCCACCTTATCTCTTACCTGATGCGATAAGGCGTCGAGCTTCAGGTACACTTCTGCACCAATTATTTTGTCATGAAACGTAGCAAGCTTCTCAATTTTAGCGTTCACATGTTCTATTAGCTTGCTGTCTGCATCAAAATGCACTGTCTGGATTTGTACATTCATAGTTTTTGTTTTTTATGATTAAAAATACGTCACCCTCGTGGGTGATTTTGTTTATGAATCTCTTTTAGCCTGTCTATATTAGTGTGGGTGTACACCTGCGTGGCAGCCAGGCTGCTGTGCCCCAAAAGTTCTTTAATAGCCTGTATGTTGGCCCCGTTGTTCAGCAAGTGAGTGGCAAAGGTATGCCGCATCACATGCGGACTCTTTTTCTTAAGGGTGGTGGTCATAGACAGGTATTGCGTTACCGTTCTGTAAATATACATCGGATACAGTTGCTTACCGTTGTCCAGGGTAAAAAGCCATGGCTCGCTGCTTAAAGCCAATTTGCGCTTGTCGGCAATATATTCGCGCAGGGAGTCCAGCAACGCTTCGCTTGCGGGAACCAGCCGCTCCTTATTGCCCTTGCCGGTGATCCTTATTTGCTTAAGGCCCCACTCTATGTCGCTCTCGCGTATCTGGCGCAATTCGTCGCGGCGCATGCCCGTGACATAAAACAACTCGCAGATCAGTTTGTCGGTAAGCCCTTTGAATCCGGGTTCAAACTCAATGGTATTTAGCAGATCTTCTGTCTCAGTTTCTTTAAGGTACACGGGCAGACGTTCGGGCAGGCGTTGTGCATGCAGCATCTTGACCGGATTTTTTTCTACAACCCCATTTTTTTGCAGAAACTTGTAAAACGAATTAAGGCTCGACATCTTTCTATTGATGGTACGAGCCTTAACTTTATTATCTTTCACACTAGCCAGCCAGCTCCTCACATGGAAATGGCTGATAGCGGGTAACTCACTTAGATTAAAATTCTCTGCCAGATAGTCCCTGAACTGTTCTAAATCGTGCTCATAGGCTTCAACCGTATGAGCCGAAAATCTTTTTTCGAACTTCAGGAAATGGACAAAATCTTGCAGTTTCTCCTCAAACATATTTCCGCTCTCTAATGTAAATATACACCGTTACAGAGCCGGAAACAAATTTATGTTTTACTAAGATTTAACCGAAAATTAATCGTCCAGCTGTCCGGTAGACAACTGCTGCTTGTAAATAGCCTTCAATACCTGAGTACGACGCCTTACAGATGGCTTGGTAAAAGACTGGCGATCACGCAACTGATTCAGAACACGGGATTTCTCGTATTTCTTCTTGTATTTCTTCAGCGCTTTGTCAATGTTTTCGCAATCTTTTGAATCAATTATCAACATATCGTTAAACCCTTTTATTTATTTTGGGGAGTGCAAAGGTAGCTATTTTCTTTATTCGTGCAAATTTTTTCGGCCCTTTCTAAAATAAAGTGAATAATTTTGAGTTCTTATTCTGTGAAAGCCCCGAACAAAGGGCAAATTTCGCAAAAAAAGCAACAAATAATATATAATGCGGCTGCGTTTTAAAATAATTCCTTTATTCGTTTTGCTCGGCTTCATTCTGATTGCCGGGCTTACGGGTTTGCATTCCTGCAAAAAATGGGTAGATCCTAAAGCCGTTACCGACCCACGCCTCACCAATCCTTATTGCAACGACCCCAATGCGGTAAACTACAACTGGGGCTTCCCCGGCAAACCCGACAATACCATCTGCTTTTATCCTACCGATGAATTTAAGGGGCAGTATGTGTTTATAGATTCGGTCTACTCTATGTCAGGTTCCACCGACGGCAATTTCCTCTACGCCATCATAGACACACTGCACATCTACGCCCGGTCGGACACGACCATGGTCATCTACGGTTTTTGCAATCCCTACGATAGTATGCGACTCCATGCACGCGGACTTACATTTACGGCCACAGTAGATACGACCGTTGGCGACTCATTGACCACTACGCAGGGGCAGCTTTTCTGCCGTATACAGGACACCGTGAACGGCACTATTTTTTATTCCCGCGCAGACAGCATGTTGCACATCAATTTCACTGTTACCAGCGACACCGGCTTATCTGCTCATATCGGCAAAGGCAAATCATTCTGATTTATGTTTACAGGCATTATCGAAACTATGGGCACTGTGGTGTCCGCCACAGGCGAGGGCTCCAATCTGCACCTTACAGTTAAAAGCAACATTACCCCTGAACTGCGGGTAGACCAATCTGTGGCCCATAATGGCGTTTGCCTTACGGTGACCGCCATACAAGACAACACCTACACCGTGACCGCAGTTGCGGAGACACTCGCCAAAACCAATCTGGGCTTTCTCAAGACCGGCGATACTATAAACCTCGAGCGCTCCCTTCGCGTCGGCGACCGACTGGATGGCCATTTTGTACAGGGCCACATAGACTCCACAGGCACCTGCATCGAGCGTAAAGAGCTGGATGGATCATGGCTGTTCCGCTTCAGCTACCCGGAGCAGTTCAGCCGCCTTGTCATCGAAAAGGGCTCTATCTGCATCAACGGCGTCAGCCTCACCGCTTTCGAAGCCGCTAAAGGCACCTTCATGGTCACGATCATCCCCTTCACTTACACACATACCAACTTCAGCCATATCACAGTGGGTACTGTAGTTAATCTGGAGTTCGATGTGCTGGGTAAGTATATTCTGGGTGCTGTGGGCGATTTAAATAAATAGTACCATGTTCCGCACCCGCAAGACCTTGAGGGCAAGAATCATTACCACTGCACTGATCGAAATTGCATCGGTCGTCGTCAATCACCTCTGCTATCCCTCTGACCCTTCGGAAAATACGATAACGACCTGGACGATCACAGCACTCGGTTTACTACTGGGCTTCGCGGTATATTTCTTCAATGTCTCTGCCGTCTGGTATTTTATTTCCTTTGAAAAAAAAGTAGCGAGAAATACATAGACGACCTTATCTTTTTCCTAATTTCTCTGGCACTCGTTGCGTTTCTTTTTGCTATTGATGACAGCAGCCCCGGCGACCGGCGTCCAATCATAGTAAACGGCCACCCCGTTTCGCCTGCATTGTGGGTGATGATTGAACTTTTCAACGATATAGGTTTCTTTGGTGGTATGATCACAGCTATCCTTTTCACTGCTTTTACCACCTTGAAAAAATGTGTTTCCCCAAGTTCAGACCAAACCCAGTCTGCCATTCCGTCAAACCCGGTTCATAATGACAATTCAACCCTGCAATAAATATCATCTATTGGTTGCAATACCTTATGTAGAACAAAATGGACACAATAAGTAGTTGCCACGATTTTTTGATCGTAATCAAAAGCCATTGTTTTTAGGGCTTTAGCCGAAACAGACGGCTGGGTCGAAATGTCGTTTTTTGAAGTTTAATTGATATGAGCCGTCCTATTGTGGTATCCAGTATTTTTATTTCAGCTTTTCTCTTCGGATGCTTCGTTTCTATCCAAAGGCACCGGCCCCATTACATGCCCAAATAGCCCGAGCACCTGATTTACTTTGTCTATCCGGAGTGTTTTCTTGCCTTGCTCCAGCTCTCTCATAAAACGTAACCCGACGCCAGTCTTTTCGGCCAGTTCGGGCTGCGTGAGTCGGGCCGCTTTACGCTTCTCCTTTACAAATTTCGAAAGTGTCATTTTATACCTTAAAGGGTGTAAAATGACATCATTTTCATTTTTTATACCCGAAAATGTATAAAAAATCCAGCAATAATTGCATTTAAACCCCATCAGGTATAATTGTAAGCCCCGGCCTCTACTCCACGAAATCCGGAAAACAGATCCAGTTTTCCACCCCCTATCCACAATCGGAAACCCACATTAGATAGCGCGGCCATTACAGAGTATTTTTACACCCAATGTCCAAGGATAAGATAGCGGAAACCCCGCTCATGAAACAGCACAAGGAGATAAAAGCCCGGTATCCCGATGCCGTACTGTTGTTTCGTGTCGGCGATTTTTACGAAACTTTCAGCGAAGACGCACTCATAGCGTCCCGTGTGCTGGGTATCACGCTCACCAAGCGCGCCAACGGTTCTGCTTCATCGGTAGAACTAGCCGGTTTCCCCCATCATTCTCTGGATACCTACCTGCACAAACTCGTCAAGGCCGGCTACCGTGTGGCCATCTGCGACCAGCTCGAAGACCCCAAAACCACCAAGGGTATCGTAAAACGTGGCGTTACAGAACTGGTTACTCCCGGTGTGGCCACCAGCGACAAACTGCTCGAGAACAAAACAAACAATTTTCTGGCCGCTGTTCATCTGGGCGATCCGGTTTGCGGTATCGCATTCCTCGACATTTCGACCGGCGAATTCTACACCGCAGAGGGCGATCTGGAATACATGGACAAACTGCTCCAGAGTTTCCAACCATCGGAGGTCATCCTGTCTAAGTCGCAGGTAAAAAGGTTCCGCGAAAACTTCGATACCAAGGTTTATACCTTCCAGCTCGAAGAGTGGATTTACCGCGAACAATATACCTACGACCTGCTCCTGCAACATTTTAATACGCAGTCGCTCAAAGGATTTGGCATAGAAGATCTACGTGCGGCCATTATTGCCTGCGGGGTTATATTGCACTACATCAAAGACACAGAGCACGTAAACCTGCAGCACATCAATGCCATTCAGCGCATCGTAGCTGCCGACTACTTGTGGATGGACAGATTTACCATCCGCAACCTGGAGCTGGTACATACGGGCTACGAACACGGCGCCAGCCTGCTGCGGGCGCTGGACCATACCCATACCCCCATGGGCGCACGCCTGCTGAAACGCTGGCTCATACTTCCGCTTTTCGACCCTGCCCAGATCAAAACCCGGCTCGACCTGGTGGCCTATTTCATCCGGGAACAGGACCTCAACCACCAGTTGACGCAACTGGTAAAACAAACCGGCGACGTAGAACGACTGATCGGCAAAATTCCGTTAAGGAAGGCCAACGCAAGAGAGGTGCATCAACTGGCGCGCAGCCTGAAATTTATTGCAGACATACGGGTTCTGGGCGAGGCTTCTGCCGAACCTGCCCTCATGCAACTCATACAGGCCGTACAGCCGCTGGACGAACTGCGTAAAAAGATACTGGATACCATATCAGACGATGCCCCGGCAGTCATAGCCAAGGGTGGCATGATACGCGAGGGTGTATCTCCCGACCTCGACCACCTGCGGCATATCTCAAGAAGCGGCAAGGATTACCTTTTACAAATACAGCAACAGGAGGCGCAGAACACGGGCATATCCTCGCTCAAGGTAGCCTACAACAATGTGTACGGATATTATCTGGAGGTCACCCATACACACAAAGACAAAGTGCCCGCCAACTGGATACGCAAGCAAACCCTGACCAATGCAGAGCGCTACGTAACTCCAGAACTGAAAGAGTATGAAGAGCAGATTCTTGGCGCAGAAGAAAAAATACTCGCCATCGAGCTCAACCTCTATCAGCAGTTGCTATCTTCTATCGAGCCGTATATATCCGCGATTCAGACCAATGCCCAGATCGTGGCGCGTCTCGACTGCCTGCTTTGTTTTGCTGCCAATGCCATGAAGTATGGCTACCATCGACCCGAAGTAGTGGAAGAGCCTATTCTGGAAATAAAAAATGGCCGCCACCCCGTGATCGAACAACAATTGCCTCCCGGCGAAAGTTACATTGCCAACGATACCACACTCAACAAAACAGACCAGCAGGTTATCATCCTTACCGGACCCAACATGAGTGGTAAGTCGGCGCTGCTGCGGCAGACAGCCATTATCACGCTTATGGCGCACATGGGTAGTTTCGTCCCCGCCGATCATGCCGTGATCGGACTCACCGACAAGATTTTTACACGTGTGGGCGCATCCGACAATCTGGGAGGTGGCGAAAGTACCTTTATGGTAGAGATGAACGAAACCGCCAGCATCATCAACAACCTCAGCGAGCGCAGCCTGGTGCTACTCGACGAGATAGGCCGCGGCACCAGTACCTACGACGGCATTTCTATCGCCTGGTCTATTGTCGAGTTTTTGCACAACAGCGCCTCCAAGCCCAAGACGCTATTTGCAACCCATTACCACGAACTCAACGAACTGGAGAACCAGTTGCCACGCGTTGTAAACTACCATATCACCCATAAAGAGACCGCCAACAAGGTTATCTTCCTGCGCAAACTGGCCCCCGGCGGCAGCAGACACAGTTTTGGCATACAGGTGGCCCGAATGGCGGGCATGCCTCCCAAACTGCTGGACCGGGCCAACGAAGTGCTGGCTACACTGGAGGAAAAACATGGCAGCCCGTCGGACACGATGCAGAAAGTCAAAAAGATCAAGTCAGCCCCAAACTTCCAGCTCAATATATTTGACGGTGTCACCGAAGACATACGCCGTATACAGCAAGTGCTCGACGAAATGGACATCAACACCCTCACCCCCGTCGAAGCCCTCCTCAAACTCAACGAACTAAAAAACATCACCAAAGTCTACGGTAAATAAAGTTGAGCCACCAGACCCGGTTTAAGTCTTAGCGCAGCGAGACTTAAAACCACCAATAAAAGCCGGTCGGAGACGGTCACGATTTCCACTAGTTGTGGGGAGCGACAACTGAGTTATACCCTACCCCATTCTTCCAAGTGCAACCAATCTCACAGCCCTACCTCCAAAATCCAGTAGCAGGTCAATTCCCCATCTTAAACTACTTTTACAAAACACACCCATCAAATATTAGCTTAGGCTATCCAGGATCGGTGGTCAATAACCATGTCAGACGCATACATCAAAGGATTCAAATCATACCTCCAACTGGAGCGATCCATGTCGGAAAACACGATCGAGGCCTATCTGCACGACGTGGCGATGATGCGCAACCACATAAGCCGGGAATTCCCCGGCGTGGGACTGGAACAGATAAAAACGGAACATCTGCAATCCCTGCTGGCGCAGATAGCCGAAATGGAACTGTCTGTCGGCACTCAGGCGCGTATGCTGAGTGGAATTAAATCGTTTTTCAGGTACCTGCTACTCGAAGAGGTAATACGCATAAACCCCACCGAACTGCTGGAAGCACCAAAGACCAAACGATCCCTTCCGCACGTGCTGAGCCTTGAAGAGATAGACCGCCTGTTTGGCGCTATAGACCACAGTACACCCGAGGGCCAGCGCAACCGCGCTATGATGGAAACCATGTACAGTTGTGGCCTTCGTGTATCCGAACTCACCGGACTGCTCATCTCCAATCTCTATCTCGACGTGGGCTTTATCAAAGTACTGGGCAAGGGAGACAAGGAACGACTGGTACCCGTAGGTGCCACTGCCACTAAGCATATACAACTATACCGGCAATATGTGCGCACTCAACTGCCGTCCGTCCGAAAAGGGGCTGAAGATATTTTGTTTCTCAGCCGCAGGGGCGCGCCTTTGTCCAGGATTATGATATTCCTCATCATGAAAGACCTGGCGGAAAGGGCAGGAATAGACGGCAGCATACATCCGCACACGCTGCGCCACTCATTTGCCACCCACCTGGTAGAAGCCGGGGCCGACCTGCGCGCCGTGCAGGAAATGATGGGCCACAAAAGCATCACGACCACTGAGATCTATACCCACCTGGACCGCACCTACCTCCGCGAAACCCTCGAAAAATACCACCCGCGCTACCAGTAATTTTAAGATGGATAGCGAAATTACCGGTCGCCGGAAGCGGTTCAAATCTTGCCAGACAATGGAACGCGGATAGCAGCAGTAAACACACCCCATGTTTGAAACTCCAACAAAATTTATCCCTAAATTTGTTCCATCTCACATGTCCACAGCAATACCCAAAACTGAAACCTACTATGCACCAGACCGCGCCGCATGGCGCGCATGGCTGGCAGAAAACCATTTGTCCAGCCCCGGGATCTGGCTCATCTACTTCAAAAAAGACAGTGGTAAAACAAGAGTATCCTACGACCATGCGGTAGAAGAGGCACTCTGCTTCGGATGGATAGACAGTACCCTCAATCCCATCGATGCAGATTGTTACATGCAGCTATTCATGCCCCGCAAGGAAAAGAGCGGATGGTCTAAACTGAACAAAGAAAGGGTGGAGCGCCTCACAGCCGAAGGACTTATGATGCCGCTGGGCATCGAAAAAGTCGAGATCGCAAAAAAACTGGGCAACTGGACCCATCTCGACCATGTTGAATCCTTCACTATACCCCCCGAACTGGAAGCATTGTTCAAAAAACACAAGTCCTGCCGCTCCTATTTTGAGTCGCTCAGCGCGTGGAACAAAAAGTATATTCTTTACAGACTGCACAACGCCAAACTTCCTGCCACACGCCAGAAGCGGATGGATGAAATTACCACTGCCTTCCTCGAAAACAGGCTCCCCGACCGGCTTGTACCCAAGAACAAGAAATAGGGCTATACTTTGGAATATCCCCAGCCGCCGAAGATGTTACGCAATCCGGCCGCACGTATTTTTTTCATTTATCCTGATCCAGTATTGTCATAATACCAAAAGGGCACCAGGACCTGATGTAACAGCCGCCCACCCTGTTGCGGCAATCTACCTTTGTACCCACACATAGCCAACAAGGATCATCCGTATTGGATATACCGAAATGCTATTCGCATGGCCACCCATTTAAAGTAGACGTAAACAAACAGGACACTATGAAAAAAGAAAACATTCAGGACGTTGCCCGCCAGATCTATACCACTGCCGGCCTTGACACTCATACCGTTTCGCAGATCGTGGATGTGAGTCCGGAAACACTGAACGAATGGATAACCCAGGGCGGCTGGGACGCTCTGAGACAGAACCGTGCTGCCTCTCCCCTGTACCTGGCAGGGATGATGGAAGACGAACTGCTGTGCATCAGCCAGTCTGTTGCAGATCGACCAGAGGGATCTTGCTTTCCTACGTCTGCGGAAGCCCGTACCCGCGACATCATCACACAGAGCATAGCCCTTTATCGTTCCCGGATAGGGCTCTCCGCTACTACAGATGTAATGAATACGTTTCTGGATTTTTCCCGCAGGTCAGCCCCTGCCGTCGCCGACGCGCTATCTGCCATCGCAGACGAATATATCGACCTGCTCACCCAAAAGGAAACCAACGCCCGCTCGCGGCTGTATACACCTGTACCGAACAGACCCGATATTTTGTAATCCCGTACTACGCGACCCTCTTTGCTACCTGCTTACTTCTTTATTTTTCTCACCGTGGTCGTGGTGTGTCCATGCAATCCCATTGCAGGTACATCAGAGAAGTTAGACCCTGCGTCCAGGTGCACGTGGTTACCTGTAGAAGATGGATCGGTAGGATTATGACACACAAAATAACACTTGCCACCGGGTATGTCTATCAACTTGCCGTTGTTGGTATTGGGCTTGATAACGGTTGTATCGAAGTTGCACAAATATTCGAATGCCGACAAAATGTTACCCCCGCCTGTACCCAAAGAACCGTCGTACCCATGTGGGTCGTGGCAGGTGGCGCATCCCACATACTGCATAAAGTGTCCACCGGAAATATTGGTGTGTACCGTGGCTACCGCCGAAGAAGTATGACACTGAAAACACAGTGGCCAGCGCGTATTGAGACTGCCGGCCCAACCCGCCCCCAGATTGGAGAACTTCGTGGTATCGTAAGCCGCTTTCAAAATGGCTATATTGTTAGATCCGTGAGGGCCGGCCACTCCGCCATCGCCTGCATGGCAGTCGCTGCAGAATATTTTGCTGGTTACCGTATAGGGTGCTGCCAGCGACGTCATGGACGAGTTACGACCTATGTCTTCAACCGGGTGAAAGGATACGTTGGAGGTAGCAAAATCCAGCCTGGTATTGCCCACACCGCGGTAACGTGCAATGTAGCGTGGCTTCAAAGCATTGTCTGCATGGCACCTGAAACAGATCTGGTATTCATAACTCACCGCACCGACAGCGGTACCGGAATAGTCTACACCCTTAGCCCCCTGCAGGCTACCATTGGCATCTGGTGCAGACGTGACCGTGTTGTTGGTGGCGTGCGGGTTATGGCAATCCACACATTCCACATGTTTGTTGCCCAGTGTCACCTGCGCAGCCTCGGCCTCGTCATGTGTACTTGTATAGGCATACACATTGTGCTTGTATATTTTACCCAGATCGGCCTGCACGTTTTTAGTGGCCACGTTACCGTTGTGGCAGTTCATACAATTGTCTTCCTCGTTCAGATAGCTCAATATCCGTGTCTGGCTACCTGCGTTGTGCGATGTATGACAGTTTTCGCATGCGTTATCGCTCACATTGGTATAACTACTGTTGGGCCACGGATTCAATCCCGCGCCATTCCAGGTTTTGAACGACAATTTGTGACTGCTGTTGGCCCAGTACGCCTTGTTGTGACAACTGTAGCAGAGTGCAGACTGGCGGTTTGATGCCACCAGGAATTTACCATAAGTATTGTCGTGCGCGTCATGGCAGGACGTACACTGCATCTTGCTGTTCGCGTCCAGTGTTACCGGTGCCGCAATGGCATCTGGCGTAAACAACTGTCCGTTCAGGGCAGCCAGCCCGGCATCATAAGTAAAGGAAATAGGGTGGTCGTCTTTCAGGTTCAGACCCAGATTGGTTTTGCCTGCAGGCAGGGTGGTCACCGCACCAAAACTAATGGGGGCTGTGCGGCTCAACACACTTCCCAGCGCTACCGTTCCGTCATGGCACGAAAGGCACATCGTCGAACTGCCATCGGGCTTGGTTACCGCTCCGAAATGGGTAGTGGTACTGCTATACATAGTGTAGGTGCCGCCGGGGTCGCTGCGGTTCCACAATGGCGAATAATCCTGCTTTTTCGCCTTGTGTGGCGTATGGCAAAACACACATACCTCATTCTCTGTTTCCGCCTTTATGGTGCCGGTTCCGCTCACCGACAGGTTGTGTTTTGTTGTGATAAGGTTCTGCGCCACTGCACCCTGTCGCGATAGCAACAGCACACACATTGATAGCAATATCTGGAAATGTTTCATTGTTAACCTCCATTTTTTAACTGGAATACCTGAACTCTCGAGTTGTAGGTATCCGCCACGTATATGTAATTATTGTCGTCTATAAATATATTTCCCGGCATCCAGAATTCTCCCTGCCGTTCGCCCTGCTTCCCGAAGCGGTACAAAAATCGCCCTTCCCGGTCGAAAACCTGTACTACGTTGAATTGGCAGTCCGATACGTAAATATTCCCGTACGTGTCGGTGGCCACGCCCTTGGGTCGTGCCATATAGCCTGCTGCATCGCCCAGCTCTCCAAAGGTTGTAATGAACCTCCCGGACTTGTCAAAAATCTGTATCCTGAAGTTCATGGCGTCCACGATATAGGCATCGCCTTTTTCGTCTATCCAGATCGCGGTGGGGAAATTAAATTCACCCGGAGCACCGCCCCTGCTGCCGAATTTTCGTATCAACTGTCCGTCCTCCGAAAATATATCTATGCAGTGCGCTCCTGTCTCGGCTACCCATATCTCGCCGGTGGCGCTGTTTCTGGCTATTCCTGTTGGCTGATTCAGTTTCAGGGTATCTGCGAAACGCCCTAGTTTGCGTCCTTCTGTTGCCAGGCTGTATATCTTGTTCGTTCTCGAGTCGGTGTAGAGCAGGTGTTTGCGGTCGCCATTGTAGCACAGGCCTACCAGCGATGGGAACTGATTCTGCAGATGCCGCGTAGCCTGCGGTATTTGCAGTTTCTCATTTGCTACGTTAAATATATTCTCATTGCCCTGATCCAGCACCCAGATATCTCCCGGCTTTGCAGCAACCACCGATATCGGCCGTTTCAGCCTGGCTCTGTGACTCTTGCCCATCACCAATTCACTCAGTTGCCTGAAAAATGTACGCTTTGGCGCAGAATCCACACGAGCGGGGTACTGGCTCACCCACGACACATACGGTGAACTGCTATTTCTGCCTGGTTTTCCTTGTCCTTCCGCCGAAACCCAGCCAAATAAGCAACACAAAACCAGGGCTATAGCTACCCCGGCCTCGTTTACCAATCTTGTACCTGCTTGCTTCGGCATACAATTATCTTTATTCACCTCGCTGGCGCTCACTCCTGCATCGGGTTCTTTTGCACTGCACAACTGCCTGCCCGTTCCCCCGGAAAGGCGGATTTATTCATTGTACAAAAATAATAATAGGTCATACTTGAATAAATGACCATTGTCATAATGGAACGTGACAATATTCAGAACCGAACTAAATAAAATCAGACTATTTTTGCCCCGTAAAATCTCATGTATTTATAATTAAAATAAATGACCATGTTTTCAAAAAACACTCGTATGCTGCTGGTAGCAGGTCTTGGTTTTCTGGCCTCCTGCCAGTCTAATGTAAATTCCGGCAACAGCGCCGCCAACACTACACTGCCGCCCGGCGTGCACAAAGTAGTGACCGAAGAGGTGATACAGGCCAGCCAGTACACCTATCTTAAAGTAAAAGAAAACGACAAAGAAGATTGGCTTGCGCTGCCGTCTATGGTGACCAAGCCCGGCGAAACCTATTATTATACGGGAGGTCTGGTTATGACCAACTTCAACAGCAAGGAGCTGAATCGCAATTTTGCCAGCATTATTTTCCTGCAACACGTGGCTACCGACCCAAATGGCGCCCTTGCCAACGACAAAGCCGTGCAGCCAACCGCCGCACCGGAACAAACAGCGGCACCGGCCGGGAATGATACGGTAAACCCGCAAATGAACAACGAGAACTACAAGCGCTCCGTTACGCCTCCGGAAAAGAAAATAGTAAAGATGGAGCCCGTAAAAGGAGGCGTATCCATAAAGGAACTCTTTTCTCAGAAAAAAACCTATTCCGGCAAAACTGTAAAGATTCGCGGACAGGTAACAAAGTACACACCCGCAGTTATGAACAAGAACTGGATTCACATTCAGGATGGCACTGACTTCGACGGCAAATTCGATCTGGCCATCACCTCTGATGCGGAAGTGAAAGTGGGCGACAACGTGGTATTCGAGGGCAAGATAAGCCTGGACAAAGACCTCGGCTATGGTTACTTCTTCGAAGTGATCATGGAAGACGCTACCGTTAAAAAATAAGACAGACACTGAAACCAAAGACGGAACTGCCTGCCTCAGGTAGTTCCGTCTTTTTATTGAGTCGAAGGTTTCGGAGCTATTCTATCAATCCAAGTTGAATACCTCGTTTCACCAGTGCTGCAACATTTTTTACACCTAGTTTCATCAGCAGATTAAGCCTGTGCGCATCTACGGTCCGCTTACTCATAAACAATTTATCTGCGATCTCCTGACTCGTCAGGTCCGACGCGATCAGCCGAAGCACCTCCCTTTCATTGCGCGAGAGCACCATATTGGCCGAGACCTGTTTTTTTGCCTGTAGCGTATCTTGAAGCACTTTTTCCTTCATCACCGGTTCTATATACTGTTCGCCCTCATAAACTGTGCGTATCGCGTGCAGCAATATTTCCTCCTGCGTGGTTTTAAGCAAGTAGCCCATCACGCCCTTACGGAGCATGCTTTTTATATAGTAAACATTGTCCTCGTTGGTTAGTGCCAGGATCTTAATGTCCGGATACTTCGCCCTAACTACATCCGCAATTTCTTCTCCGGTCATCCCGGGCATATGCAGATCCAGAAGCAGAATGTCCGGCTGTTGCACTGCCAGCCCGCGCAGCAGGTCTTGCCCGTTTGCATAACTACCGGCAATTTCCATATCGACGTTCCCCGACAATATTTGCCGAATCCCTTTGATCACCAGAGGATGATCATCTGCGATTGCTATTTTCATATACTACATCTGGATTAAAACCCGACATGTTAAACTCTATAAATACCGTTGTACCCTTGCCTGGATCAGACGTAAGTGAGAAATAACCTTCCATGCTTCCTATCCGGGTCTCAATATTATGCAGTCCCAGCCCGTTGCGCACTTTTGTGGTGTCAAAACCTTTTCCATCATCCTCAACGATCAGCGTAAGCGTGTCCTCGTTTTTTACCAATTGCACAAGTACCTGGTGGGCACTGGAATGAAGGACGATATTTTTCAGCAATTCCTGGACAATTCGGTAAAGATTGAGTTTAAATTTTTCCGGCAATTGTTCAAAATTACCAAATGCCTGAAAATCTATTTTCAGATCATTCCCTTTTTCCACATTGCTGCTATAGGCCCTGACCGCTTCTGCCAGATCTTGTTTCACCAACACTTCCGGCATGAGATTATGCGCCGTCTTTCTTATTTCTTCGCCCATCTCCGACAATATTTTCATCGTGTCAGAATACGCAGACAACTGCGCTTCATTTTCTTTGTCCACACGCATGGTGCTGAATCGCATCATAGCGGCGCTAAGCATACCGCCTATCCCGTCATGTAGTTCCCGCGCTATCCGGCTGCGCTCGTTGTCTTCTCCAGTCACAAGTGCGTTCAGTATCTCAATTTTTCGCTCTTGCCCTATCAATTTAAATTGCTCGGCCTGCAATTTCCTTTCATGTTGTATGGTGCGATACCACCCCATCCCCAACAGGATAAATAAGAATATACCTCCGGCAATGGCTAAAAGCCACATATTTTTGCGAGACAGGTCTCCTTGCTGTCGGGCTATTAGCAATTGGTTTTGGGCTATTATTCTGTCTTTTTCCGACGAACGGAATTTGAATTCCATAAGATTTATGGCGTTCACTTTTCTGGCGCTTTCCAGCGAGTCTTCAAGTGTTATCGTACTATCTGTAGCAGCCAAAGCCTCTTTATACCTGCCGGTAGCCTCATACACAGCCGCTAGTGTCTTATAACCCTTCAGACTGTTGATTTGCCTGTGTCCCACTGCTGCATCTCTCAGCGCTGGCAACAACACCGATTCTGCCTGATCATATTTTTTTAGCGCATACCAAATATCCGCAAGATAAAATTCGGGTGCGATTTCTATTGCAGTGTTGTGAAATGGTCCCGGCTCCCTCGCTTGCTGAAGGTATATTTGCGCTTCCTTGTATGCCCCACCTTCCAGATAAGAGATTCCTGTTATTTCACAAGCGGCATCCCTCAACTCCTTTGCACCCATAGAATCAGACAGTCTTATAACCTCCTTAAGTATTTTCCTTGCCTCTTCCAGCCGATGCATTTTCGTCAACAACTCTCCTTTGTTCAGTAGTATATTGGTCAAACGTAACCGGGAGGTTTGTTTCCGGGCAATAGGCTCTCCCTCATTATAATATGCCAGCGCTTTATCGTATTGATTTAGCCTGAAATTCACTTCGCCAAGATTAGCCAGTATACTCGAAAGATTGGTATAGGCTTTATTCGACCTTCGCGCAACCTGCAAAGCCAAATAATAGTTATCAGAGGCACTCACATAATCGCCAATATTGAAAAAAGCAATTCCGAGATGGTTATAGCAGTTAGAAGTGTCTTCATTGTTCAGGCAATTGACTAGTGCCAGTTTGTAGTTACTAATTCCCTGCACATAGTCATTCATATTTAAGTAACGTGTACCAATATCCAAATATGCATCGCATAAATTGGTATCACTTTTTAAATCCATCGACAACCGGATTCCATCTCTTATCAACCGTATTGCAGTGTCGTTATTTGATATTTTACGTACGCTTTCAAGCAGCCTTACCAGTGTAGTGGTGCGTACTACTTTCTGCGCGCAAGCGTACTGTACATGGCAGGTCATAACCATTATCAGGCCCAGAATGGCTAATTGAGCGAAATTTTTATTTGCAAATATTTTTTTAGTCATGTAGGTCACTGTTGCCAATATTCGATGTAATATTAATTTGAACAGGCATAAGTTTTCTGGTATTAATACTAATTCAAAAAAATGGTATTTCTACTGAATTTATGCCTCCCACCCAAACTAATTTTGTCTTTTAGGGATCACTTTGTATTTCACTTCACTTTGTAAAATTCAGACCGTATGAAAAAAATGATATTTTTTGTTGCGTCCATTTTGTTTTCTGTGTCATTGCAGGCTCAGACCACCGTCAGCTCAGGCACAGCTTCAGGCCACTGGACGTTGTCCGGTTCGCCCTATCTGATTACAAATACGTTGTCCATTGCTCCCGATTCTACGTTGATAATAGACCCCGGTGTTGAGGTCATTTTTCAGGGACTCATCGGCTTCAATGTTTCTGGCGTGCTTTATGCCGTGGGGACAGCAGCGTTGCCGGTTCAATTTCATGCCCAGGATACTGCCGGTTTGTACAATTATTATGTCCCCGATGGCGGATGGATGGGTATTACTTTCACCACGCAAAACGATTCAAATAAATTGGTCTACTGCAACATTGCTCAAACCAAAAGCTATTCCGATACGCTCACCGGCGTTTACTGGATGAGCACAGCTGTTTATCTTCAGCAATGTGCGCACAGCGTTACCATTTCTCATTGCGACTTTTCTCAAAACAGCACCTGTGTTTTTGGGGCTTACCAGTGCGAAACCATAAATTTTTCTAACAATAATCTGCACGACAATAACATGGATCAGTTTTCATTGATTGGTGTTAACTACATGAACAACTTCACAATGAGTAATTGTCATTTGTACAACAACACAACCAATGAATATCTGTTGAGCAGTAAATACTCCTGCCTCAACATCAAAAATTGTGAAATTGACCACAACACGATAAACGGCTGGGCCGGCGTAGTGGCAGACAGTGGCAGCACAGTTATTGCCGGCAATAAAGTACACCACAACTACCTCAATCAGTCGTCCTTATTCAAACTCACAACCGGCAACGACCTCATAGAAAACAATTTGTTTTGCAACAATGCCGATACGTCGGCCCTGCCGTTTACCTGTGACTTGCTTCAGGGAGGTGTCATCATTCGGCTGTTCAATTATGGCGCTTACAATCTGTACAACATAAGGAACAATATCTTTGCCAACAATTATTCCGCGTACAATGCATGCGCCGTTTGGCTCGACGGACTCGACAATTCACTGTGCAAGATCAATATCATCAACAACGACATTGTCAACAACTATGCACCGGGCATCAGTAGTTTCAGTGGGCATATTCGCCTCACTGCCGACAGTCTGGAAGCGGTAATTGAAAATAATATTATTTTGGGCAATATTTTAAGTGGACTCTCCGGCGACCCAACAGTAAAAAACGTCGTCGTCAGTGGCTACTCGCTCACTATGAACAATAATTGGTTGGATGAATCGTTCTCCAATACAGTATTTAATACTTGCACACAATTACTCGGCGATACTGCTACCAATATTATGGGTGTAGATCCGGGCTTTGTGGCTCCGACCCTTAATACAGACCTATCAGACGATGCGACACTAGCTGATTTCAGGTTGTCAGCGGCGTCACTTTGTGTGAATGCAGGCAACAACGCTGTAGTGGCTACAGGAGATTACGATATGGACGGTCATGGTCGCATTGTGGGAGCACATGTAGACATCGGAGCCTACGAATTTGCTTCTGTTCCTGCTTCTGTAACAACCCTGGCAAATCCAATCACATTTGGTGTTTTACCCAATCCGGCCACCGATCAGATTCTTGTCGTTACTCCATTTACAAAAGGATTTATTTCGATCTGGAACATGGAGGGAAAATCCATTTTGCTTAAAGCGGTAACCGGCGAACAAACCTCAATTAACCTACAGTCCGTCCCCAAAGGCACCTATTTCGTCGTTTGGAGTGACAACGGCAAAAACGAACAAGTCCGTGTATTAGAATTAAGGTAAACCGGAGTTACTAATATGGGAATGAAAATATGCCTCCCGGCCACTCACCGTGCTCCGCTAATCATGTTAAAGTTGGGTATGAAGGAGCAATTTAAATGCAAACAGTATGGGCAATTGACAACCCAAAAAATTGCTTCAATTCCGCTTTCACAATCCAGAAATGGTAAATATTAAAACGTGAAAAACTGTGATGCCGTCCATCGTTTTAAAAAAACACCCTGACCGATTATCCAGACCCACTATTTCACTAATCAGGGATGCGCCGAAACCCAAACCTGTCCTTCCTCGTAAATCTCTTTTTTCCAGATCGGTACAGTACGCTTCAGCGTATCTATGATATACCGGCAGGCATCAAATGCAGCGTCCCGGTGTTGCGCCGAGACAGCGATGATCACCGGAATTTCGCCCACCGTGAGTACGCCGATCCTGTGGTGAATCAATATGTTTTCAACTTTGTAATTTGCGACCACATAGTCTGTAATAACCTTCATTTCCTTGAGTGCCATCTGCACGTATGCTTCAAACTCAAGTTGCACCACTTTACTTCCCAGTGTTTCAGACCGCACTCGGCCAATAAACAAATCAACACCTCCGCATTCTGAAGCCATTATCCATTCTATGCACTCCTTTATGTCAAGGGGCTTAGGGGTTATTCTGATGTCAACCATAGTACTACTTTTTTTTAACCGCCGCTCACCGGTGGTATCACCGCGATTTCCTGTTCTGCTGTAATGGCATCTGCCATTTGCGCGTATTGGTCGTCGCGGGCAACCATGTAGGAAGCCAACTTTTGCAACTGGGGGTATCGTTGTTCCAGACACTTCCTTAGATCGCCTATTGTCGGTTTATCGGGCAGGTCTGCTTCTATTCGCGACGCACCAAAAATTTCCCTGACAATTCCAAAACCTAACACCTGAATCTTCATGCCCGATACGCACCTCTTTAAATGGCAAGTTAAGAAAATATTACCTGAAATCAAAAGCAACAAAAACCAGGACGGCCCAAAATACCATTTCCGGGTAACTCCTTTTTTGTCGTATATTCGTTTTTACTAAGGCTTAAACCTGATGAACTTACCCATCCAAACACCCGGTATTCCAGACCTGTGCATGCGCCCCTGGACGCCCGAAGATCTGGACGATCTGTTGCGTTATGCCGACAACCCCAAAATAGCTGCAAACCTGACCGATGCCTTTCCAAGCCCTTACACCAAAGAGGCTGGCTTAGCCTTTATTGCACGTGTCAGCGCACAGCAGCCCAACCAGATACTGGCCGTTAGTCTCAGTGGACGGGCCATAGGGTCGGCAGGCGTACACGTTAAAGAAGACATAAGTCGGCTGAATGCAGAACTGGGCTACTTCCTTGGCGAGCCCTACTGGGGCCGGGGTATTATGTCGGGCGTAGTAAAAACAATGATCCGCTACGGTTTCGACACATTTCCCATTGAACGGATTTATGCACGTCCATTCCCGTTCAACATTGCATCCCAGCGTATCCTGGAAAAAGCGGGTATGAAGCTGGAAGCGGTGATACCCAATAGCCTGATAAAAAACGGGGTGGTGATGGACGAAAGGATATACGCCATTCGCAGATCGGATATGAAAGAACGCTAACGTTCGTAAAACTCTATAGGCAGACCATCGGGGTCTGCAATAAATGTAAATCGTTTTCCGCTGGTCTCGTCCGTCCGTACCGGCTCTGTTTCAATGCCAAAACCACTCAGGCGCGTTGCGACGGCAACCAGATCGTCTACTTCAAACGCCAGATGCCTCAACCCTGCAGCCTCCGGATGTGACACCCGCGCGGGTGGATCCGGAAAAGAAAACAACTCCAGCACATATACCCCGTTCAGCGCCAGATCCAGCTTATAAGAATCCCGTCCGGCGCGGTATTGCTCGCCCACCACTTCCAGCCCCAGTATACTTGTATAAAAATACTTAGACCGTTCGTAGTCCGAACAAATCACAGCGACATGATGTACGCGGTTCAGCATATTTCGGCAGGGACATTTTGAAAAGGATCCGATTGGAAACCCATCAATAAACCACTATTTTTTTTGTTTCAGAAGGTCCGCAACCAGATATGGGTGTTGCCCCAAGGTAGTACACTCCTGCCGGCAGGTTTGCCACGTTTATGTCCGTGTCACCCTGGCATTCGCCATGCCATACGCACTGTCCCACACTATTGCAAAGTCTCAGACGAGTTCCCTTGGTATTGCCGGTCTCCACATGCAGGCGGTCGTGCGCCGGTATGGGGCTAACCACCAATCCATTACTTTCCGCTACCGGACCGCCAACCCCCTCCGAGACTGCGACCGCCGAATTGTAGTTCACAGTAAAGTCTACGGTGTTGATGTTGAAAAACACATTGCCGTGTCCCTTTACTTTAAACCGAGCGTTGGGCACAGATACCGGTGGATTAGGTACCGTGATGGTTGCGCTTCCATTATTGGCAAAGGTGCCGATATGGTACGTCCAGTAGTTGCCTCCGTCGATAGACATATAGATATCAACATCGGGCGTGTTAAATGGCGCCGCTGGTGTCCCTGCATTGTTCCAGGTAATGGTCTGAGCCGTTCCGCCGTCATAAATAGTGCCCGGCGATGCCTGACTGGAAACCGTAAATCCACTACCGGTATTTATAACATCAAGGTGTACGGTATCTGCAGGTATCAGGAAACAGCCGTTGCCCGCGTAGATATCGCGCATGGCTAGACGGAAGGTGAGATAACGGGCCGAATCGGGCACTTTCTCTCCCTGGTTGTTCTCATAGCCGCCATCATCCCATATCCCGTTTATTACATGATGCATACGCGGAAAAGTACGCCACGAAGGATGTGAGACCGGGCTGAAGGACCGGAATATCGGGCCATACTGATGCATGTGCACGAACGTGAGTCCGTAACTCCCCAGATTCCATTGATCCCAGCAATAGGTGGTCAGCGTATCTGATGTGGAATCATGCGCTATGGGAGCTGTGAGCTCAAAAGGGGTAAGATAGGGAATGGTATAGTTGGCCGCAAAAGAATCCACCCCCACGGGCAGATTCAGCGAAGGGGTGCGCACTGGGCAAACATCACCGCCACCGGTGATGAAATTGCCCATCTGTATGAGGTTTATGGTATGAAAATAGGCGTCACTATTGGGTTGCAGATCGTCTGGAGCGCATATTCCTGCGTATGCCATAATGGTAGTGCCGCTTCCGGGTTCGTAAGCCAATGTAGATACGGCATTGCCCAGACAGCTACCACTCATATTGTCGTTGAACGTATGGTCGCCTCCGAATTCATGACCCATTTCGTGTGCCACGTAGTTGATGTCAAATCCATCGCCCACAGGTGCAGACTGCCCGGTCGCGCTCTGCGCCTTTAACAGCGGACTGCACACCACACCCACGTCAATGGTAACGCCGCCAGCCGCGGTGGTAAAGACATGGCCTATGTCGTAGTTACTGTTCCCGATCAGCGTGTCGCATACTTTTTGATTCTGCGTAATGCAGGACCCGCCATTGCTATTAATAGAATAAAATGGGTCGGTACCATTCACGCTTCCTGTAGCAGTGGGCCAGATAAGGGTATCTTCCTTGTTTACAAATACCATGGTCACCGAAAACTCTCTTTCAAAAACCCCGTTTATCCTGTTCATCGAGGTGGTCAAAGCGCTGAGACATTGTGCAATTGAGGGAGACGAAACAGCCGTGGCCGCCTGGCAATACCAGGAGTCGGCAGACAATGCCAGCCTGTAGGTGCGCACTTTATACCCCCCGGTCACCGGTGTGCCGCGCCCTGTACTTTTGCCCGCAAACATATTGGGTATCTCTGCTTGTTGTGCCTCGCCGGATGCCTTTGTCAGGCATTGCATCCGTTCGTTCACCGGTTTGGTCTCGTCCTTGTTATAGTGAACCATGTACAGTCCGTCATGATACAGATCATACGGATCAATAAAACTGGAGTTCTCTCCGTCAAAGATCATGGCGTGAAATCCGTATTCCGTAAAATCCAACTTAGCCGTTATCGTCCTGTTGTGTAGTGCCTCGGCGGTAAACGTGCGTATCTGCGGATATTTTGCGGCCAGGTCGGCAGGCATCATGGATTTCTGCCAAACCCGGAAACTCCGGAAACTCCCGTCGGGCAGCGGAAGCGCTATGACTACGCCCGCAGCCGGATCATCCGACAAGTTAAACAGTGTGGCTTTCAGCGATGCTTCATCCAGCCGGTAAGACAGGAATCGCAAAGGATGTATCCTTTGCAGATTGCCGGGCAATTCGTTTTTTGCAGCCGCAGACCAAAGCCCGTCTGCAAATGATTGAACGCTGAGCGTGAGTAATACTATCAGCAGCAGGTATGTGTTCTTCATGTTTAAAATTTTTATAGGGTTGCTACAAAGATAAAGGGAATGACCCAATTGATAATTCGTTAAAACAAACGATCAATTCCATTTCATTAACCGTTGGCAATATTGTTTTATTATAATGATGTTTCGTCAAAATGCGGCACAATCCACCGACGATACTGGTACAAGTATAAAAATCATAACTTGCCACCTGCATGCGTTTCAGGTATTTGTTTTTTGCGGCTCTTTTTGCGGTGGTAGTAGCCACCGGCCTTTTTGCGGCAAAAATCGCCAAAGTTCGCGACAATCAGGACGAACTGGAAGATGCCATGCACGATATCCGCGCAGAACTGCTGCGCTCCAATTCTGCGGCCGCGTATCAGGATTTCGGACTGGACAATGAAACTAGATTCCGCATCAAGTTCGCACTGGCACCTGCTCGCCTCTGCACATCCAATTTCCTTACCGACAGCAAATACGATACGCTCCTCAGCGCTTTCCCTGGCACAGCACCAGACAGTCTGCGCGCAACTGTCCTTAACGGACGCCAGATAATACTGGAGCGCCGCGACCGCAGCCACTTTTTCGTACTGAGTAAAAAAATACCCGGATGAACAGGGGCGTACAATACATTCTGTGGTTTTGGATAGCGCTGTGCGGACTGTCTTGTCTCTACTTTATTTTACTGGTTCCGGGGTTGCCGTTTTGGGCCACCCTCATCGTGGCCGGAGGCTGGCTAGCCTTTGTCTATTGGCTCCAGCTCCTGGTGGGTGCAACTTTGGAAGAAGATATCACTATTGGCAGACTTACGATCGCACTGATCGCGATCTGCCTGGGTCTGTTCATCAGCAATGCGGTAAGCCTTGCAGACAAACACGGCGGATGGGACGCATTCGCGATCTGGAATCTGCATGCCCGTTGTCTGGTCGACCCCGCCCACTGGCAAAATATGTTCCTGAATACAGATACCGAACATCCGGACTATCCCCCTATGCAACCGGCAGCAATAGCATTTTTATTCCGGCTTTCAGGTGGCGCACATCAGGAGCTCATTTCATTCGCCTTTGCGGCACTGATCACGCTTTCGGTCCCGGTCCTGTTGCTTGCCCGTAGCTGGGACCGGAATAAACTGGTGGCCTTGGCAATGTTTTATCTGCTTTGCCGCGATCCGTTTTTTATCGCGTCCGGGGTGTCGCAGTACGCAGATATGCTGGTGGCATTTTTGGTGCTTGCAGCATTTATCTGCTTGGAGGATGCTGCGGAGCGCCCGGAGCTTGCCGGTCTGGCGGCTTTCTTCCTTGGGTCCGCGGCTGCCACCAAAAATGAAGGTGCCATCCTGGCCATTCTTATGATGTTATTCTATGCCAGGCATTTCTTCCGCCGGGCAGCTATCGGCTATACGCTGGCTGGCATTGTCCTTCCCCTCTGCACCTTGCTGCTGTTCAAAGCTGTATGTCCGGTACACAACGACATGGCGCTTTCCTTATCCCGTGAGTCGTTGCATAGGCTCTCCGACTGGCACCGTTACCAGACAATATACAACTACCTCAATGAGGTGATAGACCAAAAATTCGGCTACATACAGATCGGGCTGTTGCTGGCGTTCCTGGTATCGTTGTTTCGCAAGTCATTGCCCAGCCGGGGAGCGGCATTTGTTTTTGCCACGCTGGCGGCTTACTTCTTTATTTATGTGGTTACGCCGCACGACCTGGAATGGCACCTGCACACCTCAGCAGACCGTCTTCTGCTGCAGCTCGCTCCTGTTACCTGTTATCTCATCACTGCCAGACTTTCCGTTGCGGGCGCATCCATTCTGTCTTTCAACGGGCGCAATATGTTCTGAGTCGATCAATACACCACAAGTTTCTGCGTGAGGGTTTCATTGCCCGACCGCAACTGAACCAGATATAGTCCTGCCACACTCAGCGCCGACTTGGGAATCTCCAACACCGTTTTTCCCTGTGCCGCTTCCATGTTAAACTGGTACACTGTTTTACCGGTAATATCTGCCACTGTCAGCAATAAATCTGTGCTAACGCCATTGTCCAAAACCACGAAAGCACTGCCATTGGTTGGATTTGGCGATATGGCAAAATGTACACCCTGTGCCAGGAGATCAGACACTTCGGTGGTGTACCGGCTGAACGACAATCGGTCCAGGTAGAAATTGTTACCACTACTCAGACCTGTACTGGCCGAGTTGCCAGGAAAATACCGGAAACGGAACACCGTATAGTCGCCGCGCAAAAGTCTGGCGTCTGCAGGGATACTTACAGACATGGGCGACCAGTCGTTGGGTACCGACGGCGCATATGCAGCGGTAGACGAGCCCTTGCTTTCCAGTGTGTTTTTCTCCATGGTCGTAAGTGGGTACCAGGTCGTGCCTCCATCCGCCGATGCCTCTATTATCATACGGTCATTCACATCCAGCATGTTGGCCGACCGGGATGCTCCTGAGTACATAAAATTCAAGTAACAATTGCCGGTATCTCCGAAACCAGAAAGGTCGAATGGCACCGAAAAGAAATCATCATAATCACCACCGGGACTGCCCGTAAAATTCATGATGTTGTGCCCCGGATCGACCCTCGTGTCGAATCCCGTATAAGCCATGCAATAATGATCCCAGTATCCGTGCGTGGAGTCTATGGCCCAGTGGAATTCGTTGTTGTAATAGTTGAACATAGGCCATTTGGCAAGGTCTCCACCAGGGTTGAATTCCTGAAAATAACCATCTGCCTGCACGCCCGTGGCGTCGGCCACGAATACCGCATTGGGAAACGATTTTGTGGCTACATTGGGTACTCTTCCCGCCGACGCGCCACTGGTGTCAGTTACCGTCATGGTCAGATTCACCCAACCCGGTTGTGTAAAACCATTCACCACGGTAGACTTGTATACCCTAGTGTAACTGGACGGGAGGAAATTGGGTGCATTATCACTTGTTGTATCCTTTATCACAGAGTCCGATGAAGTGGTAATATCGCTTATCAATGCGCCGTTGGAAAACTGCCACCGCACATAGCTCACCGTATCATTCCAACTCTGGTTCAGGAAGCGTATCCTGGCTTTCGGATGGTCTGCCGTACCGATAAAATACTTTACGGGCACGCTGCCCGAAAAGTTTACGCCTCCCTGCAACACCGTCGTATCCGATGCTGCAAAATCCGGCACTGGCAGCATATCGGGTCGGGGGTCCAGAGCGCCCGTCAGCACCAGGTTCAGGGAATCCCAGAGATTGCTCCTGCCTGCGGTCGGGTCTTCCAGTGCGGCATGCATACGCACGGTTTGGCCTATGGTGAACATCCGGTCGCAATAGGAATAATCCATGATGTTCTGCGTATTGGTGGTATCGGGATAGTCTACCAGCGAATCCGACCCCGGACTCAGCACAGACGGATAGACTTTAATATAGCCGGTGGCACAATTCGTGTCATAAAGCTTGCAACTCAGATGCCCGATCGTAGGGGGTGTATCATCCACCTCGTCGGAACCTCCGTCTGCACAGAGACCCGCTGCGCAGGCTGCGTCATTTCCCCACACATGAATCAGGTTGAACATGTGGCCACATTCGTGGTTAATGGTCTTATCGGTGCTGATATAATTATAAGTACAAATTACGCCATCCCAGAAAGGCAAAGAAGCCGCCGATGAAGGGAAAAAGGCATAGGCAGCAGGTTGCAATCCGCCCATAGCCTGCAGGCCGTTTACGAACCATATATTGATATACGAAGTACTGGGCCAATCATCCAACTTAGATTGATCGGTGCCACTGTACGTAAGGTACGACCGGTGCCGGGTAATACCCTTGGTCGGATTTCCAAACCGGTCTTTGGTAGCCAGATGCAGTCTAATCCGTGGGTTCCCTACCCATTTCTTAAATGGCGCGATGACCTGGGATGTGTCGCGATTTGCGCCTGCATAAACAGCGTTCCACTGATTTAGATTGTGATAAATCTCGTCGTCCGACAGATACTCTGCACCAAAATCATGTATCACATGCACGACAACGGGCAGGTCGTACCATCCCGAATCAGACTGCATGCCGACTGTGGTTCGCTTTGCGCCGCGCATATTGATGCTCCCCAATCCTTCCCTGACAGCCTTGTTGAATGCGTCTTCCCTGGCCAGTATCTCCGGATGTGCAGCCAGTTGTTTTTTCCTTATTTCATCCGTGCCGCATTTCTGTACCTGTGCCAGCGCCGGGCCTGCGCAATACAATGCCAGTACCGCAATTAAGGGTAAAAAAATCCTTTTCATCGTTTTAAACTTTTAGTGTGGAAGCGCAGGGCATTCCCATCCGCTGCAAAGAGAAAGACGACCGATGCTAAAAAAATCTTGGGTAAGGCTGAAAAAAATTTTCGTCAACGGACGTTGACATCAGCAGTTCTTGCTACTTATTTTATGTCCAGCGGGATGGACAAAACAAAACTCAGGTTACGACCCACATTGTAAATCCCGGTCCTTCCGGTTACCATATTCACGTCCGTATACCGCAAGCGACTCAGTGCATTCTGGTAGGCTACATCCGTCAGGTTTTTTCCCGAGATAGATACGGAGCAAACCGTATTGTGCTTTCTGTTTACAATATCGGCACCTACACCGGCATCAAGCAAGCTGTAACCGGGCGTTGCGGTCTCGGTATTATAAGCAGTAAACACATTGCGTTGTGCCGAATTAATGTCCAGACCCACTTTTGCATAGAGATTGCGCAGATTGGCGCCGAGGGCTTTGCGTTGGCCACGCACTTCAAGAAGCCAGCGGAAGGGGGGCATATAGGGTAGGTTCGAGTTCCCGTCCACAGCCTGCATCAGTTGGCCACGCACATAAGAAAGCGTATTTTCTATATGGGCCCACTCTAGGAAAGAGGGGTGATAATCTGCAAAAATCTCGCCGCCATAAAGGTTTGCAGCTCCCTGGTTAAAAACAAATGCAAAGTAGCGGTCAGGGTTATTGATCGTGGGTATAGAATCTGTCTTGCGAATGTAGGTGTACTGCATGACATAATTGTTGAACAGCGAGGTATTGATAAGCAGGTGCTTCGAGCTCCAGGATAGCCCCAGATCTATCTGGTAACTGTGTTCGGGATGCAGCCCCCTGTTGCCTATCTCGTACCTGAAGGTGCCGTCATGCACGCCATTTGCCGACAATTCGGCAATGTTGGGAGAACGGTAACCAGATGCCAGATTCAGTTTCAGAATGGTGTTTCTGTTAATAAAATAGCCTACGCCCACGCTGCCGGAAAAATTTGAAAAATTGTCTGTGAATGGCTCGAATATCGGTACTGTCGAAGACTTTTGATGCAGAATGGTATCGGTAGTAAGCGCGAACGATTGCAACGCCCGGAAGTCGTACCTAAGGCCGCCGGCCACGGTCCATTTTGCCCAGTCTTTTTTAGCCATACCATACACGCCGCCATCAAACAAGTCATAGTCCGGAACCAACCATTCAGTACCCTTATTAAAATTCCACTGGGTCATCCCGTTCACACCCGTACTCACCTGCCAACCGTCCAGCATAGGCAGATAATATTTCAGATCGTATGTAGCAGTACGCAATTCCAGCGACAATCCCGGCACATCTGGCTGTGTGGCATCGCCAAACTCACGTCTTGTATTGCGCTGGTATGCCAGTGTCAGTCCTATACGGCCACCATTACCCAGATAAATATTGTTGTCTATTACCAGCTTCTGATGAAAAATATGCTGGTAGGGTAGCGTCATCGAGTAGCTTTTGCCATCTGCTGCGCTTACCGGTTCAGTATAAAGTAGCCCCGTTGCATAAGAAGAACCTCCCCGAACTACTGTTTTCAGAAATGCGCCTGTTGCGCTGTCCCGGGCGCCATCTGGTATGCCGGTCTTTTCGTTAAATGAGGTATAGGAGATCCTTGATGAACCCCAGCTTTTATTGATGCCCACCGTTGCCCCGAAGTCGGTGTTCGTGAACCGGCTGTCGTACACATAGCCGTCATATTTGTTTTGGTAGTCGTGCGAATTTTTCTGTGTGCCATACACCTTCCAGCTCACACCCTTGCGGTTGCCACCTATGTCGCCATGCAAGGCAGCCAGACCCGAATTGGTCTGGTAATTGGTGTTAATGTTACCAGTGAGCTTACCTTCCGGTATGTCTGGATTGGAAATTATATTCACCACACCTGCCAGCGCATCAGACCCATAAGCCAGAGATGCGGGCCCCTTCAGTACTTCTATGCGGGTCACATTGTAGTCATCTATTTCTATCCCATGTTCATCGCCCCATTGCTGCCCTTCCTGGCGTACGCCGTCGTTTATGGTTATGATACGGTTATAACCCAAACCACGTATAATGGGCTTGGATACCGATATGCCCGTAGACAATGTAGAAACACCCGGCAGGTCGGAAATAGCGTCTATCACATTGGTAGATGCATTTTGGTGCATCTCTGAAATTGAAATACTCTGAATCGGTGTAATGCTTCTCCTTTCTTCTGTGGCCAGACTGAGCCCGGTCACCACCACACCGTTTTTCTCGATCACGCTTTCCGATAGCGAAAAATCTTTATGCGACGAGCCGTTTATAGATACAGGTGCATAAATGGTTGCATATCCCAGTAAATGCACCTCTACCATATAGGTGCCCTTGGGGAGATTAACAATATGGTAACTGCCGTCGGTGTCGGTCGCTG
>CAIYJV010000065.1 GCA_903926605.1 uncultured Bacteroidota bacterium | reverse complement strand
TAAGTTTTACCTGTTCGGCTACGCCGGGATCAGGCAATGCCTTTTTGTCTACTTTACCGTTGGATGTAAGCGGTAGTGAGTCCAGTTTGCACCAAATTGCAGGCACCATATATTCGGGTAGCCGGGCTCGCAGGAAGTCAATCAAACCGACTTTGTCAAAATTATCCTGGGCGACCACATAAGCCACCAGCCTGTTTACCCCTTCTTTGTCTTTTGTAGCCACCACCACAATGTGGGCTACCAGTCCAGACTGAGCGATCACACTTTCTATTTCGCCCAGCTCCACACGGAAGCCTCTTATCTTGACCTGGTTGTCCTTCCTGCCTATGAATTCCATATTGCAGTCCCTAAGCATTCGTCCCAGGTCACCGGTTCGGTACATTCTTCCGCCCAGGTCAGGGATGAATGGGTCGCTCAGATAGGAATATTCTGTTTTTTCCGCATCATTGGCATAGCCACAAGCCACACCAACACCACCGATAAACAGTTCTCCGGGCACGCCATAGGGAACAGGTTGAAACTGTTCGTTCAGTATATAAAAAGTATTATTGCTTATCGGCCTTCCATAGGGTATACTACGCCAATCAGGCCCAACTTGCCCTATTGGAAAATAGTTAGACCAAACTGTTCCTTCTGTAGCACCACCCAAACTGATGACCGCAGCGTTAGTAAAAAACCTCCTGATCCTGTCCGGTAAATTTACCGGTATCCAGTCACCACTCAGAAAAACCAGCCGCAAAGATGCAAGCCGGAAATCATCCTTTCTGGTTTCCAGCCCGCGAACCACAAAATCCAGTGTGGTGGGAACCGAGTCCCAAAAGGTTACCTGATACCGATGCAATAATTCCGGTAGTTTCCGCACATCTTGAATTTCTTGTCTGGAGGCAACCACAATAGAGCCTCCGGCAGCCAGCATACCAAAAATATCGTACACCGAAAGATCGAAGCACATAGATGTGATAAACAACAACCGGTCGGTGGCACCGACACTAAAAGTTTTGTTTACCCAATCCACCAGGTTTACTGCCGAATGATGCGCGATCATTACGCCTTTTGGCCGTCCTGTGGAACCAGAAGTATAAATAGTATACGCAAGTTGCTTAGGGTCAACTTTCAGGCAAGGATCTGTGAGTTCATAATCGTCCAAAAATGCCTCCGCCAGGTTAATAAATTTTATGCCCTGCATGTGCTGGTTCAATGTGTATGCCACATCAGTTATTACCAGGTCGGCCGATGAGTTGGTGAGTATATACTCCTGCCTGTCGTGCGGATATTCCGGATCCACCGGTACATACGCACCACCCGCCTTTAGGATAGCCAGCATGCCTGCTATCATCTCGAAATTACGGGCTGAAATTAATCCTACATTGTCTCCGGGTTTTACCCCCTCAGCCATAAGAAACCGGGCAAGCTTGTTGGCCCGTTCATTCAGTTCTCTATAAGTGATGCTGAGGTCATCCTGCAAAAGCGCCACATTTTCGGGTGCCTTTGCCACCTGTTCCTCAAATAGCTCATGAAGCAACTTCCCGTCAGGATATTCAGATTTTGTGTCGTTAAAAAGCGTTACGATCTCTCTGAATTCGACATCAGTCAACATAGGCAGAGCGCCTACCTTGGTGCCTGGCGTTTGTAATAACGCAGACAAAAGCGCAAGAAAATGCTCCGGGATACGACCAGCCGCATCTTCGTCCAGGAGCGCGGAATTGGCAAAAACCCTGATTTGGGACAAATCTGACGAAACAGAAATCGTCAGATCAGAAAATTCACTACCCGGATCAGCTGTGCCGGTGCAATCCAGCCAAAACCTCACAAGCTGGCTAAAATCTATTTTCGTGCCCCGTGTTTTAAACCCAGTTGTAATGCTGTCTGTATCCAGATAGTTTTCTGTGACATCCTTAACCTGCTTCGATACCGACGCCAAAAACAGCGATACATCGTCCGCTCCGTTCAACTCGGAGCGAAGTACCATACCATGTTCCGCATCGGAAAGAAATAAAACGGCAAGGTCACTCTGACCGCTATAGCGATACAACAAGATTAAAAAAACCGCTGCCAATAAGTCTTTCTCATCAGTATGGTTTGTTGCGCCGAATTGCTTCAGCGCGCCGGAAAGGCTTTCAGGAATATTTTGTGAAAATATTACCCTTTGCGCCTGCGCGTCAGTCTTCCCATCGGTCAAAACCGGAAACTGCACAGACGTAACACCTCTGAGTTTTCGTTTCCAGAAATTAATTCGACTATTGATCTGATCTTCGGAAAGTAATGGAGGCTCGGTCATTGACAAAAAAAATCAAAATTCGTAGTTGTTCAACTTAAATTATTCTTCTAATGTATAATGCTACAAAATTAATTCGTTCTAAAAAACCAAATATTAAAACAAGATTAAAACAGACAGCCAAATTTAAAATTTCTTTCCCACACACTTAATGACAAAAGTCATATCACAACACCCACAGCATTCCCCCCAAATTTAGACTCGTTCCCACTGGGCAATATTTGCATTGTATTTCTTTATCACACGCGCCGGATTGCCTGTTGCCACCGAAAATGGTGGTACGTCTTTTGTTACAACCGAACCTGCGCCAATTACAGCGTGTTTCCCAATTGTAACACCCGCCGTAAGCACCACGTTGGCTGCTATCCAGCAGTCGTCTTCCACCACGATCTGAGCTGTGTTGACGGGTTGGTTCAAAATAGCTACTTCGGTATCCTGATATTGGTGATTCAGCCCGCTGGCCACAATGTTCTGGGCAAAAATCACATTGTTCCCAATTTTTACGGGGCCAATTATCACGTTACCCATGCCGATGAGACTATTATCTCCTATTAAGACATCTCCGACACCGTTGTTGATGGTAGAAAAATCTTCGATAATAGAATTTCTGCCCAGTACAAATTGGTTAAACGGCAACACATCAATACGGGTACGAAACCTGATTTTTGAACCTGATCCACGTTTATGAAAAAAACGATTCAGAATTATACGCACCCACAACCTTGGCCGGGCCTCGGCTTTGGGAAGCAACATCCTGTGCACGATTTTTTTAAGTCCGGGATTACCCTTTATTTTTTCGGCTAAAGACATACATTAAGGTTGATAAGCCAGTTTTATGCTTTACAAAGATATTCAACGCAGCCTCATTTACACAGTATTCTTTGTTTTACGAAGGTCTTTAAAATGCCATAGCGTACCGGCCCTCAGCAACCACTCCACCAATCCGTAATTAAAATAGCGGAACCAGAAACGGGAAAAGAAAAGCTGAAACACAAATATCCCTGTTGCAATAAGCAAATTTTGTCCTGGTGTGGTGCGACCAAAAATGCCTGCCCCAAAGTGGTAAAAAAGCAGCATCCCAAGGCATGTCTGAATGAGGTAGTTTGTAAGCGCCATGCGACCCAGATCGGCCAGCAGCACGGTAAATTTCTGCGTGTATTTGTTAAACATCAATGCGGCGACTATTGCAATATTCATAATCACCGCTGCAACACTAATAATGGCCGCAAGAAGGAACTGAAGCGATTTGATGCCGGGTCCTGTTGCAACATCGGACAAGGAATAATACCAATACTGGAGACCTACTACCGTCAAAATACAAGCGACAATGATCAATGTAAATTTCCCCTTGAGCTCCCCTACCCTTAGCAGCCACTTTTTCCTTACGGTAAGCATGCCCAGTGTAAAAAATCCAAGTATCATGAACAAACTACCACTATACACCTGGAATTGCACCCGAGTGTGTATAAAGTGCAGATTGTACCGGATACAGTCTGTGATACCGCCATGCGCCACCGCTTCGTACATACCGGAGGCCAGTGGATTTATGGTTGCACCAACAGCCTGTGAGACCTCAGCGTGCGTCCGCAACGACTGTGCAGTTACCAATGCAATGCCGGGCACGTTAAATATTAAAATCAACGCAGTAATGACCATCCACTTGTCGTTGAACCTCCGGATAAATAGCAAAGGGAGCATGAGCAGCGCATAAACCGCCAGAATGTCGCCCAGCCACAAAGAATAATGAATGGTGCCAATGACAAACAGAAAAAACGCCCGCCTTACAAAATACAAGTCCAGACTTCCACCGTATTTTTTAAAACTAACCGTTTGGAGATAGAAACTGAGACCGAAAATAAACGAGAACAACACATAGAACTTGTTGCTTACAAAATACCGGACCAATGTGTCGGTAGCGGCTGAGAATGCGCCATAGTCCTTTTTAATGATATCGTCGGGCAGTGGCCCAACCACATACCAATGCTGAAAATGAGATAACAATATACCAAATAATGCGAAGCCCCGCAATGCGTCAATTAGGACAATTCGATCCCCAGACCCTGATTTTTCTGTTGCCATCCTGTCTTTTTAAAGTTTTTTCAATAAACTTTTACTAATATGTATTTCCCGATATATGCCGCATGCCTACACATGAACAATATCGTTGAGCTGTACAAAAGCTTGTCCGAGTACAGATTTTATGTGTCTTATCACAAGGTTAGGGTCTCCGTTGGTACCGCTTTTATAGTCGGTTGTTTCCAGCTCTCTGATGGTCTGCTTCAAAGACGTTATCCCCAAACCATCTATAGCAGACTTCATTTTATGAGCTATTTTCGATATCTTGTCATATTGCAGTTCTTCACCTGCTTTTTCCAGATGAGCTAATTCGGTATTCATGGTATCCACGAAAATGGTCACCATCTTTTTGACGAAAGAACTGTCGCCTTTCGCAAATTCGTTGATGAATGCGAGATCGTATAACCGATCGCTTTGTGCTACAAAACTGTCCGGCACTTTTTCTACCTGCTGCACGGGTTGTGCTTCCCCCACACTTTCAGACAGCGCTTTGCTTTCTTTGGGGCGAACGATCTGCACGATCATCCGGAACAGTTTTTCTTCAGTATAGGGTTTGGTCACGCATTCGTTCATGCCAGCCTGCATATAGTTAAGGTGGTCGCCACGCAATGCATTCGCAGTAAGCGCAATGATAGGCACCTTTGACTTAACGGGGTCCATCATAGCCCTGATTTTCTTAGTGGCTGTTATGCCGTCCATCTCCGGCATGTGAATATCCATCAGGATCAAATCGTAGTTGCGTGCTGAAATCTCTTCAACCGCTTCAAGTCCATTGTTCACGATCGTCACCGAGCATCCCCAGTCGTCCAGCACGTGTTTGATCAGGAACTGATTGAGTTCGTAATCTTCGGCCACCAGGATATTGAGGGATGACAAAGATTTGTAGTCCAACTCACCATGATCCTTCATGAGCATGGATGCATCGCCCTTGTCGTAAGGAAGGTAAAATGTAAAACAGGTACCTGCGTTCACTTCACTTTCTACCGTGATCCTGCCGCCTTGCAGATCAATAAGTTCTTTGCAAATGGACAATCCCAGCCCGGTGCCGCCAAATTTTCTGGACGTATCGCTTGAAGCCTGCACGAAAGGCTTGAACACATCTGCAAGCCTGTCCTGACGAATCCCGATACCGGTATCTCTGACCTCGAACTCAATGACCACAGATTTGTATTCGTGCCGCGCATAGCTGATGCTCACATATATATCACCCTTACTTGTAAATTTCAATGCATTGCTGATGAGGTTGTTCAGGATCTGACCTAAACGGGAAGGATCGCCCAGCACGATCAGATCTTCGGCCACATTACTTTTGAAGGTAAGGTGGATATTTTTTTCTTCGGCTTTGAACTGGAACGACTGAACGGTTGTATTCACCTTTTCTTCCAATTTGAAAGGAATATGCTCCAGCTCAAATTTTCCGGAGGCTATTTTTTCTATATCCAGTACATCGTTTACAATCGCTAGCAAACTATTTGCCGATGCAGTTATCAGATTAGTATAGCGCCTTTGCTGCTCTCCCAGTTCTGTTTTAGACAACAGGTTGGCAATACCCAGTATGCCACTCATAGGTGTACGTATCTCGTGGCTCATATTGGCCAGGAACAACTCTTTTGCTTTAGACGACTCTTCTGTAAGTTGTTTGGCCTTACGCAGTTCTTTTTCCACCCAAATACGCTCAGTGATATCCTGCGAAAAACTGATGATATAGGGTTCTGAATTTTCCTCCTGTACTTTAAAGTTCTGATACAGCAGGAACGACTTTTTGTCGGTTTTGCCCAAAACCCTGAATACACCTTTAGCGCTTCCGGTCTCCACCACGCGCTCAATATATTCTGTCTGAAAATTCTTCAGATCATTTTTGGGTATGAACTCAGAGATGTTCTTCGAAGTGATTTCGTTTTCAGACAGCCCTAATTTTTCACAAAGCGCTGGGTTTGCGGTCAGTAGCTTTCCTTTCAGGTCATGAGTGCAGATATATGCCTGACTGTAGTTAAATAGGTCTCTGTATCGCTTTTCGTTTATCTGCAGCTGCTCTTCTATCTTTTTCCGGTCTGTTATGTTCATACCGAAACTGATAACCTGCTGAATTTCGTTATGCTCGTCCAGTACGGGATACAAATTTCGCAATTGGTAATCAACAGACCCATCCTGATTCACGATCTTCTCTTCCCAGAAAAATAACTTTTTAGACTCCAGTACTTTGTTGAATTTCTCCCTGCGTTCTGTTGCTATCGTAAGCGGTTTATTCTTGTAGATACAATAGTCCTCATCGCGTTTGCCCACCATCCACTTCCGCAGAT